>JAQWOB010000006.1 GCA_029246085.1 Gammaproteobacteria bacterium | reverse complement strand
TGGGAAGCTAATAAATTAGAGGAAAGCTATAAACATCTATCCCAGAAAAAATATGATGGGTTTTGCCATGCTGAAAATTGGTTATTTGATGATGGGAAAAAGATGATTGTAAAATATGGTCCAGAAGAAAAATTCTTATTTAACAACCTTCTTACTAATGGAAACTGTTTATCGCCATCTGCAACTGTCATTAAACGTGATGTTCTAAATGAAGTAGGGGGTTATTCAGAAGATGAAAAACTAATAACTGCTGAAGATTATGATTTATGGCTTAAAATTTCAAAAAAAGGATATAAATTTATCTTTTCTGAAAAAGTTTTAGGTTGGTTTAGAGTTCATTCTGAGGCAGAGAGTTACGATATAATCAGAAATACAAATGCAGCCTCAAATGTTATAAAGTCTCACTTCAACGGCTCATCTTTAAATGAACAAGCACTTCATAAAGCTCTTAGTAATTATTGGAGAATCGCAGGTAAAACATGCCAGATAAGAGGAAAATACCATGACTCTCTTAAAATGTATTTAAAATCAAATAAAATTAAATCTTCTTTTAAGTCATACTTTTTAATATTTAGTTTGTTAATCCCGCATGCTATATTTATCTCTATTTATAACTTAATTAAATCTAGGAAAAAATAAATACGATATAAGTATATCAAAAGATGTTTGAGTATTTAACCGACATGAATTATATTGAAATTGTTTTATTATCGCTAGAAGTCTCTCTGTTAGCTGTATTCATATCATGCCTGATTTCTATGCCTTTTGCTGCATTTTTAGTCATTAAACAATTTCCAGGGCGTCAACTAATTATTGTGATGATTAATACCTTGATGGGATTACCTCCAGTTGTGGTGGGTTTATTCCTATACTTGTTATTGTCTGCAAATGGTTCATTGTCAGCTTATAAGTTATTATATACACCATCAGCAATGGTTATTGCTCAAATAATAATTATTACTCCCATAATAACTGCTTTATCCAAAGAATCTCTTGAGATATTTTATAGTCATTATGAGGATTATCTAACTTCATTAAGATCTAGCAATATCCAGAAGATTCAAACAATACTTTGGGAGGGCAGGTATTCTTTACTAACTAACGGTTTGGCTGGGCTAGGAAGAGCAATGTCTGAAGTAGGAGCAATTATAATAGTAGGAGGCAATATAGAGCACTTAACGCGAACTATGACAACGGGCATTGTCCTTGAGACGTCTAGAGGAGAATTTTCATTTGCATTAAATTTAGGCTTAACCTTGTTATTCATATCCTTATTAATCAATGTTGCCGTGCATACACTCAGGAAAAGTGAAGAGTAATTATGTCTAACTTAATTGAATTAAAGAATATATCTCTAGTTATTAAAAATATATCAATAATCAATGATATATCCTTGAATCTTGGAGAAAGAGGAACTACTTTGGTC
The DNA here is from genome assembly GCA_029246085.1 of Gammaproteobacteria bacterium. Lineage (GTDB taxonomy): Bacteria > Pseudomonadota > Gammaproteobacteria. The sequence continues at coordinate 13,163 of JAQWOB010000006.1, read as the reverse complement.
ACAGGGCATAATGGTGCTGGGAAAAGTTCTCTTTTACGCCTTATGGCTGGTTTTATCAAGCCAACAAAAGGAAACATTTTATATGGGGGCTCTCAGGAAAAATTACCAATTGGTTTTGTTTTTCAAAAACCTGTGATGCTTGATAGAAATGTAAATGGAAATCTTTTACATGCGTTAGCCTATAATGGCAATACTAAAAATATTAATCAAAGCCTAATCGATCAGACATTAAGAATTAACAATGTTTTTCATTTAAGAGATTTATCTGCAAAAAAAATATCTGTTGGCGAACAACAAATCATATCTGTGCTCAGAGGTCTTATAATAAAACCGTCTATACTTTTCTTAGATGAGCCTACCAGTAGTTTAGATCCAGAATATACCCAGATAGTTGAGAATCTAATTTTAAAAGCATCCAAGGAAATTAAAATTGTATTGGTAACACAATCAACTACTCACTTAAAACTATTTAATGATGAAATAATACATCTATCAAGAGGAAAATTAATTGAATCAACATCTTAAAATAGTTTTATATCTAGTTTTAGTGTTTAATATATTTAGCCTTAATTCTTTTGCAAGCGAGAAATCTCTTTGGATTCAATCAACAACCTCGACCAGGGATTCTGGGCTATATGGTTTTATACTCCCGATCTTTGAAAAAAAATTCAATATCAAGACTTATGTTGTAGCAGTTGGTACAGGACAAGCCCTTCAAAATGCAAAAAATTGTGACGGAGATGTTTTAATAGTCCATTCTAAAGAGCTTGAGCTTAAGTTCATTAATGATGGTTATGGTACTAAGAGAAATAACTTAATGCATAATGATTTTGTTATAATTGGTCCATCGAGGAATCCTGCCGAAATAAGTTTTAATGATGATATTTCTATTACTTTTAATAAAATTGCTAACACTAAATCTATATTCGTCTCTAGAGGGGACAATAGTGGTACTCATCTAGCTGAAATGAATATATGGAATATCGCTAAATTTGACCCAGTGCCTTTTAGTGGTGAATGGTATTTGAATACCGGACAAGGAATGGGGCCGACATTGAATATAGCCATCAGTATGAATGCATATTCTTTAACAGATAGATCTACATGGCTAAGATATAATAATAAACTCAACCATGTTGTTTTATATGATGATGATATTCATTTGTTCAACCAGTATGGAATAGTTACAATTAATAAAAATCACTGTGATAATCTTAATCATGAATCAGCTCAAATTTTTACCGATTGGATTTTATCTAAAGAAGGACAAGAGCTTATTGGTTCATTCAAAGTTAATGGTAGGCAGTTATTTAAACCAAATCATGAGTAAGATGAATACCTTAGTTCTACACATAATTAAAGACATAATATATATTATACGAACATAAATGCAAATTGACCTACATATAACTCTTGGAAATCAGCTATTCTCCCCCGCTTACATAAAGAAGGTAAACCCAGGAATGGTCTACATGAAAGAGGATTACCAGTTATGCACATATGAAAAACATCATAAACATAAATTAGTATTATTTTTATCTGCAATGAGATCATACAGAGATGAGTTGAACAAGAATAATATTCAAGTTCATTATGAAAAATTAAACAACGATAAATCAACAAGTTATATCGATAGTTTAATAATTTTTATAAAGGATAATAATATTGAAACAGTGTCTATATTTGAGATAGAGGATGCATGGTTTCATAAAGAAATACTTAAAATACAAAAATATGTTAAAAACCTAAAAATACTAGATACGCCGATGTTTTTAACAAACAAAGAAGAATTTAAGGAAATGTGTTTTTCAAATAGCGAAAAGAAGCAAAAATTACGCAATAATCCAGAAAACCAGAAATTGAGAACAAAGCCGCTATATAGAATGACAGATTTCTATATGAAACAGCGTAAAAGACTGGATATTTTAATGCAAAAAGATGGTGTGCCTGTTGGTGGAAAATGGACATATGATACTGAAAATAGGAAAAAAATACCTAAAACCATCGATGTCCCCCGCTCCATTAATCATAAAATTACAAAAAATACAAAAGATGTAATGAAATTAGTGGATACATACTTTCCAGGTCATTATGGTGATACAAAATCATTTAATCACCCTACTACACGTAAAGCAGCTAAGAATAACTTGGATGATTTTATCTCAAATAAATTAGCAAATTTTGGAGATTTTGAGGACTCTGTTGATCAAAGATCTCCTTTTTGGTTTCACTCCAACCTTAGTTCCTCATTAAATATAGGATTAATTGTTCCTAGCGATATCATTAATAATATCAATGATTTAGATGATATACCTATAAATTCTTATGAAGGTTTTATAAGGCAAATAATTGGCTGGCGAGAGTTTATGAGAGGTCTTTATCATCTTGAAGGTCATAATATGCATGGAAAGAATTTCTTTAACCATGATAATGCACTCAAACAGTCATGGTATGAAGGTACAACAGGTTTGGAGCCTCTTGACTATAGTATTAAAAGTACTATTAAACACTCATATTCCCACCACATTGAGAGACTAATGATTCAGGTAAACCTGATGAACCTCTGTGAAATCAAGCCCGAAAATGCTTATAAATGGTTCATGGAGATGTATATTGACTCATCAGACTGGGTGATGACACCAAATGTTTATAGCATGGGTCTCTTTGCAGATGGAGGCATAATGGCAACAAAACCTTATATTTGCGGATCAAACTATATAATGAAAATGATGGATTTTAAAAAAGGTGCTTGGTGTAATATAATGGATGGACTCTATTGGAGATTCATCAATAAAAACAGAGAATATTTTAGAAGTAATGCTAGATCAAGCATGATGGTCGCTCTATTTGATAAGATGAATGCGGCAAGGAAGAAAGATATATTAAGTAAAGCCGAAGATTTTATACAGGAGAATACCCAGAAAAATGATTAAAGTATTGTTTAATGATAAATGCTCAATCTGTTCTAAAGAAATTGATCATTATAAAACCTTAAATGTTAAAGACATTGACTGGTTAGATATAAATGATTTGTCAGAAGCAACTAAATTATCTGGGAAAAGCCATAAAGAGTTATTGAGACGCTTACATGTGATCAAGGAAGGCAAAGTTTATTCGGGAGTAAGAGCTTTTGCGATAATGTGGGGTTCGATTCCAAGATATAATTGGTTGTCTAAAATAATAACCTTACCCGTGATATACCATATCTCTATTCTAATTTATGAGCTTATAGCAATAGGTTTATATCTCAAAAATTATTCTCAAATCAATGAAAAAAAATAAGTTACCAGAAAAAATCTGTCCAGTATGCAACCGAAAATTTCAGTGGCGTAAAAAATGGGAGAAAAATTGGGGGGAAGTTAAATACTGTTCAAAAAAATGCTCTTCTGCAAAAACTATTTCTGCTTCCATTTTTCCAATATCTTGCTAGACGAATTTAACTTCTCTACTCCCCCGACTCCAAACTTAAATATCATCTGCTCATCTTGAGAAAATACTTTGTATTCGGGTATGTTTTTGATACTGCGATCTCCTCCATTGCAAAAAATAATTTTTGAATCCTCGTATTGCTTTTTTAAGCAATAAATTGCCTCTACTGCTGTATCATCATTATCATTAAAAATAATTGTCTCATCTATCACGGATAGAGCATTTAATATTATCAGTCTTTCTTTACAGGGAAGAAAGTAATTGCCTTTTTTACGGATTAGCCATTCGTCAGAATTCACTCCGACCACCAAATAGTCAGCTAACTTTTTAGCTGAATTAAAATATTTGATATGTCCAGAATGTAGAGGGTCAAACCCACCAGTGACTAGTGCTATTTTTTTAATCATAATAAAGAAAACTTGTCAATCAAACTCCATAAGAAGCTGCTTTCTTGAAATCAGGTATTCATCTTCATCAATATAACCTTTAACATATTCTAGTTTTAAATTTTCAAGCTTACTAAGGGTGGCTGATATCATTTTCTGATACTCTGGACCACGTGGCTTCCCACAATCTTTGCGATTATATAGTCTCAGAAGATGGTCTTTACGCTCAGATGCATTATATTGCGCATGTATTGATGTTCCATAAGTAACGAAATATGCCGGGAAAAAAAATAATCCCGAAAGTATATTTTCATCTGTTACACCTTTATTCGAGTGAGCTATATCTTCACTTAAGCTTGCTGTTTCAAAAGCTAACCTCAGTTCATTGCAAGTCATTGTTTCATCATTAACCTGAATAACATCAATCGGTTTCGGTGTAGCACAGGATGCAATAAATATTATTATTATTAAAGATATAAGTGATTTTCTAAACATTAACCCTATCCAAGCTTTATTGTATTTAATAAATATCTTATTAAAAATAATAGCCTATAGATAGCCTTTATTGCTAAATAATAAAATTATTTTTTTAATTTTCTATAGATCCATGGCTTTATAGGAGAAGGAATGGCCCATAGCCCTCGCTTATTGTCTTTTGCGTCTTTTTCTAAATTAATAAGATAAGGATTATTTCGCTCACTCTTATATACCCAGGCATTTCCACTTTTAATCATTTTCGCATTAATATAAGTTGGAGAATTGATTTCATAAAGATATATATTGCATATCGGTCTCCCATAGAACCCCCTATACCACTTGCCATTTTTCATTTTGCATTCAACTGTTACAGATTTATTTAAAATCATATTTTCAAGAAACTTTTGAGATTTTCTTCCATGGGTTTGTTTACGCTCGGGAGCATCTATGTGGGATAGCCTTATTTTAGTTGTCTTATTTTCATGGAGGACATGTATAGTATCGCCATCTGAAACCTTCGATACAATTCCATAGAACTCACTTGTTTCGCTATATGCATTATTAAAATAAAATAGTGATAATATGCCTGTCAAAGCAATTACAGTTCTCATAAATTTTTTATAAAGCTACTAATCTCTTTGGCAAAGATTCCTGTATCAGCTAAGAAAGAATCATGGCCTTGAATACAATTCAATTCCTTATACTCAACTTTCACATTTGATAAAGATAAATTTTCAGCAATCTCTTTTTGTTGCTGCGGTGGAAATAAAACATCTGTATCAACACCTAATACAAGAGCCTTGTTAACGTTAATTTTAGAAAAGGCCTCAAGACTAGATTTTCCAAGATTTGCAACATCAAACCAATCCATTGCACGCGAAAGATATAGGTAGCAGTTTGCATCAAATATATTTTGAAATTTTACAGCTTGATGCTCAAGATATGATTCAATCTCAAATTCAAAACTAGTATTCTCAATACCAAATGTATTTTGATTTATTTTATTTTCTACTGATTTTTTTCTACCAAACCTTTGAACCCATTCATTTGCAGACCTATAGGATGTCATACCAATCTTTCTTGCAATTCGAACTCCATTTAAAGGAGGTTTTTCGTAAGAGTAGAAGCCATTGCTCCAAAGCGGATCTTTCCTTATAACTTCTCTCTGTAAAGATCTCAATGCTATTGCAAATGGTAATGCTTGAGTAGCTGTAGAAATAAGAATCATATTATCAGCAACAGTATTATGTAGGATTGAAAAAGCTAATGCTTTCATGCCACCTAACGATGGACCTATCAAGATATGTATTTTATTAATTCCAATTTTTTTTAAAAGCAAACGAGATGCATCAGCCATGTCTTCGACTGTTAATTCAGGAAAAGTTAATCTATACGGCTGACTTGTTTTTTTATTAATTGAAACAGGACTTGTTGAGCCAAAGCAACTACCTAATGTATTAATACAAATCACATGATATTTTTTTGTATCAATGGCTTTCCCATCTCCAACCATAGTTTCCCACCAACCAGGAGTCTGGTCACTCTGGGATGAGGTAACATGAGAGTTTGCAGAAAGGCCTGTGAAAATAACAATCACATTTGACTTATCTTTATTTAACTCTCCCCAGGTTTCATAAGCAATATGTAAATTTGATAACTGGCCACCTCTTTTCATCTTAAAAGAGTCTGTAACTTCCACGAGCTTAGCCGACACATTACCATGCCTAAAGAGTTCTACAATTTTGTTATCTGAGCCATTTTTCATAAATAAATGTTAGTATAATTCCTTATTTAAAACAATTAATAAGTTGTCATATAAGAATTTCTTATTAATATTGCTCCTCATTTCATACTTATAGTTATATAGTAACCTAATAATAGCGATGGATCTTTTCGGGGATATTGATATTTTTTCCAATAATTCCTTATAAGCAAATTTTTGCTGTGAATTATCATCAAGAAAATCTCCTTTCATCAACAATGCAAACATCTCTATTAAATAATCTAGAAATATAAAACCTCTTTTAGACCAGGTTTCAGACAAGCTTAATGGGTTAATTTTATTTGAAATGAGTCCTGCTATCTCATCATTGACCTTTTCATAACCTTCCAAGTAATCCTGGTCTTTGGTCAAATCTTTAATTTTAATTTTTTTAGAAAAAAAGTAATCAAAGAATGATTGGTCTGAATTCTCTATAGAGTCATATTCATAGGTGAAACAATGGCACCTACTTCGGATAGTTTCTCTTATCTGCCCTATATCTGGTGTAAGTAAAATAAAAATAGCAGGACAACTAGTTTCTTCAAGAGTTTTCAGGAGTGCTGCTGAAGCCTGATTATTCATATAATTATAATTATTGATTATAACGAACTTATGCTCATAGTATGGAGATAAAAATGTAAATTCTTTTAGGTCCCGAACTTGGTCAATAGTAATTTCAGTTCCAACCCGATTATTCTCAAATTTATTTTCAAAGCCAAATTCATACATTAGGCGTTCTTCATTCGTGAGCATTCTAACTTTATTTCCAGACTTATCATATAGAGGCAAGGAAACATAATAGATGTCAGGAGATGACATAATTTCTCCAGGGACAACAATACTCTTCATATGATAATACTCTTGAATCAAAGATTCAGTAAAATCATATTTACCTGTATCATTTGGAGAATGTATAATTATATTATAGTTTCTTTTTGAGAAATCATATCGTAATTTAAATTGATTAATATTTCTTTTTATATTACTCATCTATTAATTTATCAAGATGATTTTGAATATTTTTTTGGACATCACTTATACTGCCGTCTGTAAGAACTTTTACAGATTTTTTATTATTCAAAAATATTTTTTCATATGATGACTTGATTTTGACTAAAAAATCTTCTCCTTTTTCTTCAAATTTATCTGATACTTCTCGTGTATTAATTCTTGATAAGCAAGTTTGAATTGATGCATCCAAATGAATGATCAAAGAAATATGTTCTGAGAAATAAGAATCTAGTAATTCATGAAGCTCAACAACCCTTTTGTTATTTTCAGCTAAACCTTGGTAAACAAGAGTTGAGTAGTGAAATCTATCACAAATCACATACTTACCATCATTAAGCGCTTTTAAAATAATGTTACTATAGTTAAATACTCTAGACGCATAGAAAAGCATTGCTTCTGATAAAGAATCTAAATCAGAGTTTTTATCGAGCAAAATTGATCTTACAGATTCACCAAAACTTGTGCCACCCGGCTCTCTTGTGACTATATGTTTGATTTTTTTCTGAGCAAGGTAATTTGAGGCAAACTTTATATGCGTCGACTTACCTGTTCCTTCATTACCTTCGAATACTATAAATTTTTTATTTGGCATTTAACATCAGTATATAAAGCTTTTAAGTATATTATATAGTATCTCTGGCTTTGAGAATTTATTTTTTCCAATTCTATCTATAAAAATAATACCTTTGACTGAATTAACTTTAAAACATGAAGTATATTTTTTTACATTACTTACTTCTATGTTTTTTATATTTACCTTATACCCTTTTTTTCTAAGAAACTGAATAATTTTTTCTCTCATTACACCTTTTATACCAAAATCACTAATAAGCGGGGTATCAAAAAAATATTGTTTTTTTATTTCCTTAGTAAAGAATAAATTTGACGATAATGTTTCTATTATATTTTTATTTTGAGTTATAACTAAGTCATTATAGCCATTTTTAATGTTTTGTAACTCATTTGCGATCAAACACTGGTCTAATCTATTAAGATGTTTAATTTTTGATAAATTATTATTACCCAAAGGTTTGTAGTTTGCATATGCAACGTCTACCCTCTCCGTCGTATTGCCTTTATCAGAGGAAATACTAGTTCTAATAAAATATAAATTTGGTATTAAATCTTTTGGATATTGATAGCCAAAATCACATGAGCCACGAGACAATATTATTTTCAAAATACAATTTTTTCTATTTCCAATAGCAATTTCAGCATTTTTTTTAATCAATGAGAAGGTTGGCTTATTAATAAAAATAATATCACAGCCTTTATGCAGCCTCTTCACATGCTCTTTAAGATAAATAATCTTGTTATTTTTAACTAAAATTGTTTCAAAAAGACCATCACCATAATTAAAAGCTCTGTCATTAACAGAGATTGTTTTTTTATTAATGAAAATATTAAATTTAGAATTGGTCATTCTAATATTTAGTCATACTTTGAGAATATAAGAGAACCATTCGTTCCACCAAAACCAAAAGAATTACTAAGAGCATATTTAATATTCACATCTTTGCTAGATTTTGTATTGAAATCTAAATCACACTCTGGGTCTTGGTTTTCCACATTGATTGTTTGATGTAATTTTTGGTTTTTTAATGACAAAACAGTTACTAGTGCTTCTACGCCTCCAGCAGCTCCCAATAAATGTCCAATCATCGATTTTGTAGAATTGACAATAAGATTTTTTGCATGCGCATTAAACATTGATTTGATTGCTCTAGCCTCAACAACATCTCCGGCAGGAGTAGATGTTCCATGAGCATTAATGTATCCAATTTCTTCAGGAGCAATGCCTCCATCTTTTAATGCATTTTTCATGCATCTTTGAGCACCCTCCCCTGTTTCAGATGGTAGTGTCATATGATATGCATCCGCACTCATTCCATACCCTATAACTTCTGCGTATATTTTAGCTCCCCTTCTTTTGGCATGCTCTAATTCCTCTAATACTAGTACCCCGGCCCCGTCACCAAGAACAAATCCATCTCGTCCAGTATCCCAGGGTCTGCTCGCTTTCTGCGGCTCATCATTTCTGGTAGATAAAGCTCTAGCTGCAGCAAAACCACCTATTCCAAGAGGTGTAGTAGCCATCTCTGCGCCACCACATACCATTACATCTGCATGCGAGTATTGTATTTGACGGAAACCTTCTCCTACGTTATGTGTTCCCGTAGTACATGCAGTAACAATTGATAAATTTGGTCCTTTATATCCATATTTAATGGATAAATTACCAGCTATCATGTTAATGATGGTCGCGGGAATAAAAAAAGGTGAAATTCTTCTAGGGCCTGACTTCAAAAAGATATCATGAGTATTCTCGATACTAGGAAGACCTCCGATTCCAGAACCAATAGCAACTCCAACTCGTTCAGTATCAACATCTGAGTTATTTATATTAGAGTCGTTAACTGCATCTATACCAGCAGCCATTCCATATTGCATGAACAGATCTAGCTTACGTTGTTCTTTGGAGTCAAAATATTTTTCAGCATCAAAATCTTTGATTGAAGCTGAGAATTTTACCGGCATTTTTTCTGCATTAAATACAGAGATATTGGAAACGCCAGATTTCCCTGACATTAACGATGACCAAAGTTCATCAACACTATTGCCTACAGGTGTAATACACCCCAGACCAGTTACCACTACTCTTCTTTTTTGCATTATTAATTTACTTTAAATTTTTAGTAACGTAATCAATTGCTTCCTGGACACTAGTAATTTTTTCTGCTTCCTCATCAGGAATCTCAGTATCAAATTCTTCTTCAAGACCCATTACAAGTTCTACCGTATCTAGAGAATCAGCTCCTAAATCATCAATAAACTTTGATTCGTTTTTTACATCTTCTTCCTTAACGCTTAATTGTTTAACCACAATACTTTTTACTCGTTCATCTATATTACTCATGTACTTTGTCTCCTTTTGACTAAATTCTGTTTACGATGATATTTTAAATATTCTACAAGAAAAATATATGTTTTTACATATATAAACCACCATTTACATTAATATTTTCACCAGTGATATAAGATGCTTCCTCAGAGGCAATAAACTTAACAACATTAGCCAATTCAGCTGCCGAACCCATTCTTCCGAGAGGAATTGAGTTTACTAGCACAGACTTTTGTTCTTCCTTAAGTTTTTTAGTCATATCTGTATCTATAAATCCTGGGGAAATAGTATTAACTGTTATATTCCGACTAGCTACTTCTCTTGCAAGAGATTTACTAAAGCCTAAAAGTGCTGATTTAGATGAGGAATAGTTTACCTGACCAGCATTTCCACTTAAGCCTACCACAGAACCAATGTTAATAATTCTTCCGTATCTTTGTTTCATCATATCCCTGACAATTTCTTTAGTTACTCTAAATACTGATGACAGATTAGTTTCAATAACATCATTCCATTCATCATCACTCATTCTGATCATCAAGTTATCAGCAGTAATCCCAGCATTATTAACTAAAACTGATGCAGCCCCGTATTTTTCTTTAATTTCTATGTTGAGCTCTTTAATGGAATCTGTATCTTTGATGTCAAGTATAGAGCCAAAACCTTTGGCATTAGATGTTGCTAGTTCTTTATCAATTACATCCGTTCCTTCTTTTGACCTGGATGTTCCAATAACTGTGTATCCAGCAATAGCAAGAGATTTTAAGATCTCAAAGCCTATTCCTCTGTTTGCTCCAGTTACAAGTGCGATCTTAGTTTCAGTCATTTAAACACATCTCCGACGCTACATTTATATTTTCGTAATTAGAGATAGATACTGAAGATATATCACTAGCGATTCTTTTATTGAGCCCAGAGAGAACATTGCCCGGCCCAATTTCTATAAATTTAGTGATACTCATCTCTCGGATACTTTCTATTGTTTTTGTCCATAATACAGGACTCTTTACCTGTTTGCATAATGCATTAATTATATCACTATTAGTATCTTTAGGCTTGGCATCAACATTATGTATAACTGGAAATAGGAAATTATTATTAAGATTATCCATATTAATCAATATTTTATCCAGTATACTTGAGCATTTATTCATAAGTATAGTATGAGCTGCTATACTAACAGGCAAGACTTTGACTAGCTTTGCTCCCTTTGATTTAAATAATGGCGCAGAGTCTTGAATAATATTCATGTGGCCAGCCACTACAATTTGTTTCTCGGAATTAAAATTCACTGCCTGGATTAACTCCTTATCTGTGGATAAATCACTACAGACTGATTGAATGTCCTCAGCATTTAAGCCTATTACAGCTGCCATGCCTCCTTCAATCCCATCCATTGCTTCCAACATAGATTTCGCTCTAATAACCACAAGATTAAGACAATCTTCAAGAGAAATGAATTCATTTGCTACTAATGCAGTATATTCGCCTAAACTATGTCCTGCTGCATAAGATGGTAGAGCTGATGACCTTTCTTTCCAAACGCACCACATAGCATAAGAAACAGCAACCATTATCGGCTGGGTATAGAGAGTATTATTCAATTTAGACTCATCCTGTACTGCTTCAGTAAGGTTATAACCTAGTATTTCAGAAGATTGATCTATTATTTTAGAAAACACACTGTCTTTTATATATGGCTCAAGCATTCCCTTGTTCTGAGATCCTTGTCCTGGAAATAAAACAGCATAACTCATGAGACATCATCCATATAATCAAGATATGAGTAAAGACCTGGTTTTTGATTACTAATCCAAATTGATGTCTCTATTGCTCCTTTAGCAAATATAGATCGATTTTTAGCCAAATGTTTAACGTGTATAGAATCAGAATCACTTGTAAATATTACCTCATGTGTGCCTATTTCAGTATTTTCTCTTAAAGATTCAAATTTAACTGGGCATTCTTCTGAGTGAACATCGCCAAGCTCAATACCTAGACCTTTACAGATAACTTGAGCCATTTTAATGGCTGTTCCAGAAGGTGAATCAATTTTATTTACATGGTGCACTTCTTTTATCAAAATATCATAGCCTTTAAGTGCTTTTGACATAGCCTCCAAAGACTTCAAACTTACATTAACACCCTGGCTCATATTTGGAGCTAAGAGTATAGGTATAGTTTTTGATGCTTCCTTAATTATAGATAATTGTTTATCGTCAAAACCTGTTGTCCCAATAGTCATTGGTTTTTTTATCGTAACACATGCATTTATTGTATTTATTGATGGCTTTGGCAGCGAAAAATCAATAACTACATCAAAAGATTTATCGGATGAAGTTATATCAGATGTGAGGATTACACCATCAATATTTTGATGATTTTGAATTTTTTCCTCAATGTCACAACCTAGGGTGATATTAGCAGAATCATATGTCATAGATTCAGCATGAATTGATTGGCCCATTCTTCCGAAGAAGCCATTGATCGCTATATTACAAGTCATTTGTTAACCTAAAAAATCTTTAATTTTATCTACCCAAGTGTGCTCTTTAGGTATGTGTTTAGATTTGCCTTTTCTGAAAGAGTTGTCAAGTTGCGAAAGAAGATCTTTTTGTTCTTTCGTTAAATTAACTGGTGTTTCAATATGCACTCGACAATATAAATCTCCAGTTGAATTAGATCTAACTGATTTAACGCCTTTTCCTTTAATTCTAAATTGCTTACCTGACTGTGTACCATTAGGTATCTTTAGTTCTATTTTGCCACCACTCAGAGTTGGCACAATTACTTTGTCTCCTAACGTAGCAGTTGTATAACTAATTGGTTGTTCGCATAGCAAATCATCTTGCTGCCTCTGAAAGATTGGATGCGGTTTCACTCTAACTGAGACATATAAATCTCCTGAAGGAGCACCTTGTCCACCGGCCTCGCCTTCTCCGCTTAAACGAATTTGGTCACCTGTATCAACACCGCTTGGAATATTAACTGATAAGCTTTTTGTTTTATTGATTTTACCGGCACCAGAGCAGGTGTTGCAAGCTTCGTCAATACTTTTACCTCTTCCCCCACATCTTGGACACGGCTGTTGTACAGAAAAAAACCCTTGACTCATTCTCACTTGGCCAACACCGCCGCATTGATCGCATGTACTAAATGCTGTTCCATTTTTAGCTCCAGTTGCATCGCAGTCAAC
>JAQWOB010000036.1 GCA_029246085.1 Gammaproteobacteria bacterium | reverse complement strand
GGCTTGATTGCAAGAGATGAACTATCTAGAGAAGGTTTAAAGCTTTCAGAATCATCTTCATATCTTAGATGCCGATATGATAGTCAAAAAAATACCCTTGATTCGTTTAAAAATGAAATGACTGGTTTTCAACTACTGGTTTATGAGTTAACGCTTGATTCTCTCTCTAAACGATCTCTGGTATGGAAAGACTTTGAGAGCAATAAGATTTCTTTATCAGTGGCTAGAAATAAAAGCGATTTAATACAAAAAAATATGGATATTGAGATAGAGAAGAAATATGGGAGAAATAATAATGAATGATATTTTTGACTTACTTTATAATAACTATGTAATAACATCTCAAGTAATGTTTCCAATACTAATTTTTATTATAATTCTTCTAATCAGAGAGTTTTCTAAGTATTCTTCTATGTCGAATAAAATTAAAAATAGAATAATTGATCTAGCCGACATAATTGAGGATTCTGGTTTTACAAGAAAATCTGGTGAGAAAGAATTTGCTTTTATTGAAAGGTATTTAGAAAAAATTACCTCTAAAGACTAAGCTCTGTCATTAACCCCATCACTGTTTCTGCATTTAAATCTTTCATGCATATATTTTTTTTACAATTTTTAATTGCTTCAGTGTCATAGCAGGGGCTACATTTCAAATTTAATGTTGCAACTTTCACATCATTATATTTAGTACTATAAGGGGCTGATTGATAGAAATTAGTCGGACCATGTATTGAAATTATATTTTTAGCTGAAGCCCCAGCAATATGAGCGCTACCACTATCAGTAGTAATTACATATTTTGAATTTTTCATTATAGTTATTAACTCAGGAATAGTTGTTTGGCCTGATAAATCGTAAGTCCTTTCTTTTAATGGATAAAAAGTATTAAAATATTTTTTCTCATTTTTACTACCAACTAAAATTATATTCAGTGAAGTTTCTGATAATACTCTATTAATTAAATCTTTCCAGTTACTATCCGGCCAAGATCTATAACCTCTATGATTTTTATTGCTCACATGACTATTAGTTGGACACATCACGATATAATCATCTTCAATTGGAAATTTTTTAATTACATGACCTAGATCAATACCAACAATAGATGGCTTGGAATTATCTTTATCATATTTACAGGATAATTCATCTAGTATTCTTAGTTGGTGCTCAACTCTATGCTCTTTAAATATATCATCTTTTATATATCTATAAGGCATACCTATTTTATTTCTAGATCTTGAAAACCTTACGATATCATTAAATTTTGAGCCAATTTCAAGATTAAGAATTAGTTCATATGGATTGAATAATGAATTAAGTATTATATTGAACTTTTCAATATTAAATATAAAAGGAAGCTTTGTGTGTTTCAGTTTATAAACTTTATTAATTCTACTATCATATTTAAATAAGTCGGATATACCAGGTTTTGAAACCCAGTGTATTTCTAGTTCTGAGCCATAAAGCTCAATTAGGGGCTGGATAACTGCTGTTGCGTCTACCGTATCACCTAGTAGACCACATCTTATTACTAAAACTTTTTTATTTTGTTTTATCATAGTTTCTAGTTTAGAATATAGCCTAAATTACATATTATATTGTAATTATATTTTAACTAAATTAGGAATTAATTAATACAATGGCTCACTGGATTAAATTTAAGCATAAAGACGCAATACATATGGGAATATTGAATGATAGAGAAATAGAGTGTTACGAGGGTGACATGTTCAGCAATCCTTCTGATACCGGCAAGCGCATTAATTTAGATGAGGTTGAATTAATTAACCCATGTAATCCATCGAAGATGATAGCTTTATGGAATAATTACAAGACTCTTGCTGATGAGAAAGGCTTATCTAAACCAAATAATCCGCTATATTTAAATAAGGCAATATCTTGTATTTTAGAGCCTGGCAAAGATATAGTTAGACCTAAATCTTATGGTGAAGCGATTTTTTATGAAGGCGAACTTGGAATTGTAATTGGAAAACATTGTAAAGATATAGAAGCCAATGTAGCTAAAAACTATATTTTTGGCTATACATGTATAAATGATGTTACTGGAATGGATATAGTAAAAAAAGACCCAAGTTTTGACCAATGGACTAGATCAAAAAGTTTTGATACATTTGGGATTTTTGGCCCTGGTGTAGAAACTGAAATAGATCCTATGAATATACAAATTCAGTCCAAACTTAATGATAAAGTTGTCCAGGATTACAATACTAGCGATATGTTTTTTAATGTTTATGAGATTATAAGTTTCTTATCTAAAGATATGAGTTTATATCCAGGCGATATAGTTGCATGCGGAACTAATGCTGGGCTTGGTCCTATGGAGCATGGCGATGTAATCCAAGTTAGTCTTAATGGAATTGGGAAAGTAGTTAATAAGTTAAATTAGGATTATCGTCTTTTCCATATATCGGATGAATTTTCTGGCCTTGCTTCTGGTATAGCATCAAAATCAATATTTTCGGATCCATGGTAAGCAAGAAAATGTCTGCCTTTTGCTCTACCTATTAATGTAACTCCAGTTTCTTTAGCAATATTTAATCCCATTTCAGTGATACCTGATCTGGAAATTAGGTAGGATATATCCATTTGAGCAACCTTGATAACCATTTCAGATGTCAGTCTTCCAGTTGTATAAAATATCTTATCATCACTACTTATTTCATTAAGCCACATATTTCCTGCAATGGCGTCAACAGCATTATGTCTGCCAACATCTTCTACAAAGTCAATTATCTGATTTTTATCACATATAGCACAGCCATGAACTGCTCCAGAGAGACGATAAATTTCATTTTTTTCATGTAATAATTTTAAAATTTTATATATAGAAGATTGTTTAAGTTTTTTTGATATGAGGTTTTTATTTTTAAGATCATCCCATACTCCACCAAATGTAGTTCCTTGCCCACATCCTGAAGTTACTACTTTATGCGTCAGCTTATTATCAAAGTCATTTATATCAGAAACTGTTTTAACTGCAGCAGAATTTGTATCCCAGTCAACTTGAACTGAGTCTAAATCATGCAGTGATGAAATAAATCCTTGATTTCTCAAATACCCAATTACAAGAGATTCTGGATAGTGACCTAGAGTCATAAGAGTGACAATTTCTTTTTTATTGACATAAATTGTCAGAGGTAGCTCTCCAGTGACCGGAAAACTCTTGATTTGATTATATTCATCTCGAACATCTATTGTTTGAGTTTTAGGTCTAGCAGATTTTGTAATGTCTGGCCTTTTTGTTTTATTGATAGTCATAATCTGTTAGATTATATTACAAAACCAAAGGTTAAACGATGAGATTCTTTTTAATTCCAATATTACTGATGTTTGTATCGCCAATATTTGCAGATGTAATGAGGGTTACTATACTTGGATCAGGAACACCTAGACCAGACATTAATAGGTTCAGCCAATCCATCTTGGTGGAAGCTGGAGATGAAAAATTATTATTTGATGCTGGCAGAGGAGCAACTATTAGACTGAGCCAAGCTGGAATAAATATTAAAGATATAAATAAGATATTTTTAACTCATCTTCATTCTGACCATACTTTGGGCTTACCAGATTTAATTATGACAGGCTGGATATATCAGCGCAGTCAGGAGCTTCAAATATTTGGTCCAGCAGGCACAAAAGATTTTGTTAAGAACATTAAATCAGCATTTTTTGAAGACATTAAAATTAGAACAGTTGCACCAGAAAATCATACATTAGCAGGGCTATCTACTTCAACAGCTGAGATTCAAGAAGGCTTGGTATATAAAAAAAATGGGGTAGAGGTTATTGCTTTTAGAGTTGATCATGGGGGTGGAGTTGAACATGCCTTTGGATATAAGATTATTTATAATAAGAAGGTAGTGGTTATATCTGGTGATACTAATTATTCTGACAATTTAATTAAATATGCAAAAAATTGTGACTTACTTATTCATGAAATTGCTGACGCTCCATTAAAAGTTATAAATAATAATGCAAAAGTTCAAGGATTAATGAACTATCACACTACTCCTTCTGAGATGGCTAAAGTAATAAATGCGGTAAATCCAAAATTTACAATACTTACTCATATTTTAGCCCTGGGAGGCATATCTATATCTGAAATACATAATAAAGTACTTAGCTCTGTCAATAAAGATTATCAAATTGAAATGGCATATGATTTGATGGCCATTGATATAAAGGAAAATATTCAAACATACTCCATAGATTATTCAAATGAAAAATAAAACAAAAATAATTGGAATATTAAATATAACAGAGGATAGTTTTTCAGATGGGGGAAAATATATCAAGTTAACAGAGTCTATAAATCATATAAAATCTATGATATCAGATGGATGCTGCATTATAGATGTAGGAGCAGAATCCACTAAGTCTGGCTTTAAGGAAGTATCTGCAGACAAGCAATTAAATCGTATATTACCAGTCATAAGCGAGATAAAAAAAATTAAGGATAATATAAAAATTAGTATTGATACAAGATCAAGTATTGTAGCTGAAGCAGCTTTGAGAGAAGGGGCAGCCATTGTTAATGATGTATCTGGGGGAAGCAACGACAAGGATATGTTTAATGTTGTCTCTAAGTATAATGCAGATATTATTTTGACTCATATGCCAAAGGAACATTTAATAGGTACTAATATTAAGTGTGATGATATTTTGAAGTATATAGAAGATTATTTTAATAATTTAATAAAACAAGCGTGTTTGTCTGGAATTAAACAAAAAAATATTATTGTTGATCCAGGTATAAGTTTTGGAAAATCTGGCGATGATAATATTAAAATATTAAAAAATATGAGCCGCTTAGTTTCTGTTTTTAAAAGAGTATGTATCGGAGTCAGTAATAAAAGATTTTCTTCCAAAATCTTTAATGAAATAAAAGATGATGAAATGAGCATTGCATCTTTAGCGGTTTCCACATTAGCCGCATACAATGGCATTGAATTTTTAAGAGTTCATGATATTGATGAAAATCAAGATGCAGTTGATGTTGCATGGAAAACTATTAATTCTTAAGAATACCTTTTAGACATAATTCAAATTCATATGTAAATTCTTTTATATCATAAAATTTTTTCATACATACATCATTAGAAAGCTTTTCTTTTATCTTTTTTAGATAAGTTTTTTCTGAACATAATTTTATTATTTTCTCTTCATACTCTTGGGTGTTATGAGCAATAAGCTCATCGAGGCCTATTAACGATAATAGGCTGGAACTAACGCGAGATGCAAAATGTTTACCCATAATTGTTACCACGGGCACTGAAGACTGTAAGGCATCAGTAGTTGTTGTATGACCATTGTATATTCTGGTATCAAGGGCAACATCAACCAGGGTAAGTCTTTCTAGGTGTCTATCTCGATCTATACGCGGAGCAAAGATTAATCTATCTGAGGATATACCATGTAATTTAGCGCATTCAATTAAATTTTCTTTTGCCACCTCATTGTCTTCCAATATCCATAAATATGCTGAAGACAAATTTTTCAATATATTCATCCAGGATTCAAAGATAATTTTATCAATTTTAAATGACTGATTAAAACAGGAAAGAACTATGGATTCATTAGGTAATCCATAATCAGATTTTAAATTACCTTTGATTGGTATATTTTTTATACCGTTACTTACCTGATATGTATTTGGCAAATAAAGAAATTTTTCTGAATAATATGGCTGTATATTTTCTGGAGTTACTATTTTATCTGTAATTATATAATCATAAAAATCATATCCTGATGTTCCAGGATAACCCAAATATGAGATTACCTTTTTTGCTGGTCTAGAACTAATAATTTTTTGACGATTATTAGTAATAATAATGGAAAGATCTATCAGTATATCTATATTCAATTTTGATATTATTTCAATAGCATCTTTATCACTAGTCCCATCAATGCTTATAAATTGATCCACATCTTTCTGTATTTCATTTTGAATATCATTTTCATGATTATAAGAGAATATATAAATTTCGAAATCTTCTTTATTATGATTCTTAAATAAGTTTTTAATTAAATGGTATGTTGGATGATTTCTAAGTTCGCCACATATATATCCAAGCCTAATCTTATTATTCTTTTCATTATTATTTACGTCACTTTTCATTGGGGTTTTTAAGATATTATTTTCTGCCCAAGATTTAGCTACAATAAAATTTATAGCCTCATCATCTGTTCTTGATATATTTAAGAAGGGATGCTCAATCCCGCTACCAATATTTGAATCTAGATCACTTAAGATAGAATTCATTCCTTCCCAATCGCAGGTATTTTGTAGAACTCTATATAACAGAATTAAATATTTTATATTTTTACTTAATTTATATGATTTATCTGCATAGTTTATTGCCTGTCTATAGTCACCAGTTCTTTCCAGAGACAAGGCTAAGTTATAGTAAGCATCTGAATAACTAGGATCAAGTTTAATTGCATCCATTGCATAGTCAATTGATTGTTGATAATTATATTTTTCTAACTCAATTACAGATAAATTATTTAAAACCTCTTTCGATTTATTAAGCATTAGGGCTTTTTTAAAATAGATTTCAGCATTTTCTAGATCACCATTAATTTTATATATATTGCCGCCATTAATATATAGCTTAGGATTACTTGGATAGTCGGTCAGCGCATCATTTATGATATTTAGAGCATTTGAAAAATCACCTTTGCGAAGAAAATTTTTTATATTATCTATATAGTCTTCGAGTGGTTTTTTCATTGAGATAATTTAATTCAAATTATATTTTTGAATTTTTACAGCACAAAATTTAAACTCAGGTATTTTTGCATCAGGATCTAAAGCTGCATTAGTGAGGAGGTTAGCTGCTGACTCTACATAACAAAATGGAATAAATATTTGTCCCTGCTGAAGACCATCATCTCTTCTAACATATACATCTATTTTGCCTCTGCGTGATGCTACTGTGATCAAGTCGCCTTCTACAACACCAAGTTTATTCATATCCGCTAAACATAGATTTGAAATTGGATCTGGCTCTATCTCACTAAGCATGCTTGCTCTTCTAGTCATTGAGCCTGTATGCCAATGTTCTAGTTGTCGACCTGTTATTAAGATATGCTGATATTCATCATCTGGAAGCTCGTCGGCATTAATAAAAGGTGAGGGTATAAATTGAGCTAACCCATCTTGAGTTGGAAAATCCTCTGTAAATATAATTGGTTGACCAGGGTCTTCACTAGAGGAGCAAGGGTAGGTAACAGAGTGCTCTTTTTCAAGTCTTTCCCAGCTAATCCCGGAAATACTCGGCATGCATTTTCTCATTTCTTCAAAAACATCTTTAGGGCCTGAGTAATCCCATTTTAAACCCATGCCATGTGCAATGCTTTGGATAATCCATAAATCTTGTTTTGATTCTCCAGGAGGGTTTACCGCTTGTCTACCTAACTGAACTCTTCGGTCTGTATTTGTAAATGTACCAGTTTTTTCTGGAAAAGCAGATGCTGGTAGAATTATATCTGCAAACAATGCTGTTTCAGTTACAAATATATCCTGCACCACCATATGATCTAATGTCGATAAAGCTTTTCTTGCATGGTTTAAATCAGGATCAGACATTGCTGGATTCTCTCCCATCACATATAAGCCCGTAAGTTTTTTTTCTATTACCTTGTCCATAATCTCCACAACTGTGAGACCTGGATTTTTGTCTAGCTTAGCGCCCCAAAAGTTTTCAAAAAATTTATTTACCTTAGGGTCATCAACTCTTTGATAATCTGGAAATACCATAGGGATCAAGCCAGCATCAGATGCCCCTTGCACATTATTCTGTCCTCTTAAAGGATGCAAACCTGTTCCTGGTCTACCTATCTGTCCAGTCATTAACGATAAAGAGATTAATGCTCGAGCATTATCTGTTCCATGTATATGTTGAGATACACCCATTCCCCAGAATATAATTGAAGCGGATGAGGTTGCATATATCTTTGCTATCTCATTTATTTTTTCTTCAGCAATTCCGCATATAGCTGACATTTTTTTTGGACTATAATCTTTTAAATGAGATTTTAATTTTTCAAAGTCCTTAGTCCTTTCTTTTATAAATTTATTATCTACTAAATTTTGATCGATGATAGATTTCATTATTGCATTTATTAGAGCAACATCAGTATCAGGTTTGAATTGAAGATGATGATTTGCATGCCTAGCGATTTCAATTTCTTTTGGGTCTAACACAATTAAAATTTTTCCTTCTTTTGTAGCATTTTTTATAAAGGTAGCAGCAACAGGATGATTTACTGTAGGGTTTGAGCCTATAATTATAAT
Organism: Gammaproteobacteria bacterium; assembly: GCA_029246085.1. Lineage (GTDB taxonomy): Bacteria > Pseudomonadota > Gammaproteobacteria. The sequence goes on along the minus strand of JAQWOB010000036.1, from coordinate 6,066 downwards.
AACTTCAGCCTCAGTTACATCTGCAACTTGATTAGATACTGCTCCGGAACCTATCATCTCTAGTAGCGCCACAACCGATGAAGCATGACAAAGTCTAGTACAATGATCGACGTTATTTGTATTAAAACCTGTTCTGATAAGTTTTTGAAATAGGTATGCTTCTTCATTAGATCCTTTCGCGCACCCAAAACCTGCTAAGGCATTAGGACCAATATTTGATTTTATTTGATTAAATCCATCAGTTGCTTTTTCTAAAGCTATTTCCCATGTTGTTTCCTCAAAAATGTCAGAGATATTATTTAAGTCAAAAGAGCTGACATCTATATCTTTAGAGACCCCTTTTTTCCTTATAAGAGGTTTAGTCAATCTTCCTTCATTATTAATATAATCAAAACCATATCTGCCTTTTACGCAAAGCCTGCTCAAGTTTGCAGGTCCATCTCTTCCTTCTGTATATAAAATTTTATCATCTTTAACATTATAAGTTAGTAAGCAACCTACGCCGCAATATGGGCATACGCTTTCTACTTTTTTATCTGGTATGGTTAGTCCTACTTCCTTTGATGGCATTAGAGCGCCCGTTGGACATGCTTGTACGCATTCCCCGCAACCAACACATGTGCTTTCACCCATAGGATCATTTATATCAAATACAATTTCTGATTTAATGCCTCTATGAGCATAACCAATAACATCATTTACTTGCTCTTCTCTACAAGCTCGTACGCATCGAGTACATTGAATACATGCACTTAGATTTACTGTTATAGCTGGATGACTTGTGTCACATTTATCTTGTATATTGGATGGAAATCTATGAGTTTGTATTTGTAATTTATTTGCCCACGTAGTTAATTCATTATCCTGGGTATACACCTCTTCTGATACATCGGAAGCAAGTAACTCTAAGACTAATTTTTGAGAATGGTTCACTCTTTCAGTTGAAGTATTTATAATCATCCCATCAGTTACTGTTCTAATACAAGATGGTTGAAGTACACGCTCACCTTCAATCTCAACCATACAGACCCGACAGTTTCCGTCTGGCCTCATACCTTCTTTGTAGCATAAATGAGGTATCTCTATACTATTACGCTTTGATACTTCTAGAATAGTTTCATCAGGATTGGCAAAATATGTTTGACCATTAATTTTTAATGAAACTAATCGATCTTGGTTTATATCCTCAGGGTTGGCACTCATTTTTCTAACTCCTCTGGGAAATATTTTATCACAGATTTTAGAGGATTTGATGCAGCTTGTCCTAAACCACAAATAGATGCATCAGACATCACTATTGCCAAGTCATTTAGTAGTGGGACATCCCATTTATCTGCACTCATTAATTTAGTAGCTTTTGAAGTTCCAACTCTACAAGGTGTGCATTTCCCACATGACTCATGTTTAAAAAAACTCATGGTAGTAGATGCTGCCTGCATAACTTTGTCATGACTAGAAAGTATCATTATTGCAGCGGAACCTATGAAGCAGTCATATTCATTTAACGTGTCAAAATCAAGAGGTATATCCCCCATGCTTGCTGGAAGAATACCGCCAGATGCGCCACCTGGAAAATATGCATGAAATTCATGACCATCAAGCATGCCGCCAGCATACTCATCAATGAGCTCTTTGACCGTAATGCCTGCTGGTGCTAAATGAACACCGGGTTTTTTAACTCTTCCGCTAACAGAGAAAGATCTAAATCCTTTTCTTCCGTTGCGACCAAATGATGTAAACCAGTCTGAACCCTTCTCTGCGATATCTCTAACCCAATATAAAGTTTCCATATTATGTTCTAACGTAGGCCTTCCAAACAGTCCAACTTGGGCAACAAAAGGAGGTCTTAGTCTTGGCATACCCTTTTTCCCTTCTATAGATTCTATCATTGCTGATTCCTCGCCACATATATATGCACCGGCTCCTCTTCTAAGTTCAATTTCAGGAATTTGGTCTTTAAATTTATCTCTTAATTGACTTAACTCTTTTGTCATTAAAGTTCTAACTGCGGCATACTCATCTCTTAAGTAAATGTATATTTTATCTATGCCAACCACTTCTGATGCAATTAACATCCCTTCAAAAAATCTATGCGGATCCATTTCAAGATAAAACCTGTCTTTAAATGTACCGGGTTCTCCTTCATCAATATTTATGGCCAGTAATCTTGGCGATGGCTGATCTTTTAAAATACGCCATTTTTTCCCAGCCGGGAAACCAGCACCACCAAGCCCTCGTAAATTAGAGCTCTCAAGTTCTGTTAAAACTTTATCGCTGTCAATTTCATTATTTTTTAGTTTGTTAAATAATTTATAGCCACCTTTATCTATATACTCTTTCATATTTATATATTCAGGAATAGACGGATTATATTCTTTTGCATCAACAGCTTGTTTTACATTTTTAAGATTTGCATTATCAATAGGATTAAACTTTACTACTGCCACAGGAGCTGACTGACATCGCCCAATACATGGGACCTTTTGTATTCTAACTGTACCTTTAAAATAATCATCTAAATTTTGAGCTAACTCATTAGCTCCATTTATTTCACAGGTTACTGAATCACAAACTCTCACAGTTAAGCTTGGAGGAATTTTTTCATCCCCTTTTATAATATCAAAATGATGATAGAAGGTTGCTACTTCATAAACTTCAGTTTGTGAAATTTTCAATAAATTTGCCAAAGCAGTCATAAACTCTTCATTAATATGACCTTGGCTATCTTGGATAATATGTAGGTATTCAATTAGGTGGTCTCGGCGATAGCTTGAAACTTCGAGTAATTTAACTAATTTATCTCTAACTTCAAAGTTGACATTCCTGCCTCTATTCCTGAGTTTCTTCTTTTTTTGAAGTTTTCTTTTTATATCCATTTATATGGTATCCTGAGGATAGTTATGCATTTAGCTTATGTCATTATAAGTTCTTTATATGACTAATCAAGCCGTGTATTTGTATGGTTAAAAAAGAGCAGGAGATTTAAAGTGTCAAATGAGAAAGTATATAGTCTCGAAGAAATAGAAAAGTATCTGGAAAGTAAGTTACCGAACTGGTATTACGAAAATGGCTGGATAAGAAGAAAGTATAAAACAAGTGGCTGGAAAGGGACACTTATGGTTATCAATACTATCGGGCATCTTGCTGAAGCTGCCTGGCATCACCCTGATCTTTCTGCATCATATGCTTTTGTAATTGTAAAACTTCAAAATCATGCGGCCAAAGGAATAACAGACAAAGATTTTTTATTAGCAGAAAAAATTGAAGCTGTTGTCCAATGGAACCCATCCTCAGAAGATAACACCTTAGAAGGTACTCCTGATGACCCAAGGTTCAAATATATTAAATATGATTAATTGATAAGTTGTTTTACAGCTTTTGTGATTTCAGTATAGGGTAACCCATGAGCGATTATTCTTTTAACAATTAAATCTTCGCCTATGACATATAGGTTTGAACTATGCTCCACAAGATAATTCTTTTTATTGGAATCTAGTAACGCGTACTTAGTTTTAAAGTATTTATTTAATTTATCGATATTTTTTTTATCAGATGATATGCCTAATATTCTTTTATCAAAATAATTTACATATTGATTTAGAAACTGAGGAGTATCTCTTTTGTAGTCAACACTTACAAAGATAGCCTGTACTTTTCCAGCATCACCCTTTAACTCTTTTAATGTCTTTGAAATATCTAATAGAGTAGTCGGGCATATGTCTGGACAATTTGTATAGCCAAAAAATAATAAAATAACTTTGCCCTTATATTTAGTAAGCTTAATGTTTTCAGATTCTATTGATTGAAACTCAACATCTGATAGCGCCTTGTTAACATCGGGCATTGCAGCTAAAAATTTTGGATTTATCATTAGCAAAACTACAATTACTATAAGGTTTTTAACGTTCATTTTTATGCCTAAATTAATAAAAAAGATTAGATTATTAAATTATTTTTAATCATAAATCTAAGTATACACCATTATATTTCTAAACACCGCATAGGTCCTATTTTATTAGTATTTAAGCAACTTCTAATGTTACAAATTAGTTACAAAATAGTTTTGACACCATACCAGAGAGGTGCCAGAATTAATTCATTGGGAATATTCCCTAAGGAGCCTGTTCTAGAATTTAACGATTTTAGGTGCGGGTATAATTGTTCGATTAATCTGGGAGGTTAAGATGATCGGAAATATTTTATTAAATGTACGCTATTTACTAGCACCTGTACTAATTATAGTAGCAGGAACTGGTGTTCTAATCGGAGGCATTATGGCTTGGTTAGGTGTAGTTTTACTTTTTGTAGGTCTAATTGTAGACATCGCTACAAAATTTGAATCTTCAGGCGTAGGCTATGACAAAGACGGTGAGTCAATTGGATGGGCAAGTTTTCAAAACTTGACTATGTACTTTATGTTACCTGTCTTTATCTTGTTTCAACTAGTAATGGCATGGAGACTTTATACGTTCATGGCACTAGGTGGAGCTGAAGGCGCAACAGTAATGGCAATTATTCCAGGTATTTTAGAAATGAAAGAAGGAATAACTGGCATGAACTTGATTGGTGCTACATTATCATCTGGTATCTTTATTGGTATCGGTATTATATATGGACATGAACTTTCACATACCAAAGGTTTTGGTTTTGTAATTTCACGTACAATGATGGGACTATCAGGCTCAGCACATTTCTGCTATGCACACGTATACAACCATCACCTAGAACTTGCTAGTGAAGATGATCCTGCAACTGCTCCACGTGGACGCACAATTTATGGACATTACCCACTATCATATTTAGGTCAATCTAAATTTTTATACAACATGGAAAAAGAGAGACTAGCTCGCATGGGTGTTTCTTTCATTTCATGGCAAAACCGTTGGATTCGTGGTTATCTAATGGCTGTTCCTACAGTAGCTCTGTTCTTTGCAGCAGGCGGCTGGATAGGTATGGCTGTATTAGCTACAATCTGGGGAATTTCAAACTTCGAATTAGAAGCTTTAAACTACCTAGAGCATTACGGTTTAATCCGTGTAAAAGATCAACCTATTGATTATCGCCATAACTGGGATAACTCAACAGCTTTCACAAGTTGGTTCTTTATCGAAATTGGTCGTCAAGCTGACCACCATGATCGTGGAGAAACTCACTTCTGGGAACTTGAAAATGTAGGTTGCCCAAACACTGGATGGGGATACTTCGTAGTATTCTTTATCGCACTAGTACCGCCAATCTGGCACTGGTACATGCGTAAAAGACTTGCTGCTTGGGATACTCACTTTGCGACTGACGAAGAAAAGGCAATTGCTGCAAGAATCAACAAAGAAGTTGGTTACGAAGGCACACCTTTCAACGGCGACGTCTTAGGCGATGCTGGTAACGTTGATCTTGGAATGAGAACTGCTAAGAAGTAATCTTTGTAAGTTAATAAACAATTCATAAGATTGTTAAATTGTAGGTACCCTTTATGGGTACCTACTTTCTATTTTAACAACTGCTAATATTCAAAAAAATTCAAAAAAAATAAAGTATCTTCAATAAATTTAAGTTATATTTATATATAAGCGACAAAGAATAGGTCGTTGTTATAACATCGGAGAAAGATATGAAAGTAACATATGATGCGGAAACTTGTACACACGCCGGAGAATGCGTTAAAGGTGCACCAAATGTATTTAAAGTAGTGGATGGAGCATTCGTAATTGATACGGCCGCTGACTCAGAAGAGAACATCAGAGCTACAGTAGGAAATTGTCCTTCTGGCGCTCTTAAGATACACGAATAGTCTTTATTGTTTTAATAAAGATTTGTAAACAACAATATCATAATAGGGGGTAAATATTATGGCAATTGGAGATCACTTAAGAGATGTGATGGATCTGTATGGAAGTCCGGCATGTCCTCATACAAACGCTTGCATGTTGGTTGCAGGTGAAAAAGGTGTAGACATGAACTGTCATGCTGAAACTGATTGGAGCCCTTCCGGGGCTGTTCGCGGTATGTCACCATTAGGAATTGGTCCTGTGTTGAAAGATCGTACACAAACAAACTATGGTTTAATAT
>JAQWOB010000023.1 GCA_029246085.1 Gammaproteobacteria bacterium | reverse complement strand
CTCTAGATAGTTCATCTCTTGCAATCAAGCCTTTATCTGAAAATTCACACTGTGTAGATAGGCCAAAAGCTTTTGATCTGGCTTCTGCAAAATTATATTCAGGAAATTGAAAAACAATTGAGTCGCTGATAATCTTGCTATCGTGCGCAATATCAACATCCATATTGCTACTTAGTATCACTTTAATTTCATTATTACCAACAGGAACTTCTTTTAAAAAAAGATATTCGCTATAAACCCTTGTTATATATATGCCATTTATAAATAATTTCCCATATCCAGTCCAGCTATTATTATTTTTTAAATCTTGTTCGGGTGTTAGTGTAAAGTTTATTACTTTTGACTGAAGCTGGAAAAATGGTCCAATTTTATTTAGAGAAATTTTAATCTCAGGAATATTATTTTGATGTACCTCGAGCTTTGGGTGATAATATTCTTTCCAAAATTTTATCCTATCATCTTTATCATCATGCGCTATTGAAGTAATAGGCAACAATAATAAGATTAAAAAATATTTTAAATAAGAGAGATTTTTACTCATCTCTTTATTATAGTATCAAAATGAATGTCAATGTTACCCTTTTCTAAGTCTTGATAATATAATTTAATAGTTTTTTCAATCACAGTGAAGGCTAAGTCTTCCCAAGGGATTTCTTCTTTAGCAAAGAGCTTCACCTCTAAACTTTCAAGTCCAGCTTCATATATTCCATCATCTAGGTCACCATAATACATCATATAAACTTGACTTATATGAGGTAAGTTACACATTAAAAATAATCTTGCATTACTGGAACGTGCCCCAGCTTCTTCCATGGTTTCTCTTAAAGCACCTTCTTCAACTGTTTCATGGTTTTCCATAAATCCTGCTGGCAAAGTCCAAAATCCTGACCTCGGTTCATTTGCCCTTTTGCAAAGCAAAATTTTATTTTCCCATGTTAATAAGCAGCCGGCTACAATCTTGGGATTCTCATAGAATACTGTTTTGCATTTACTGCATACTGCTCTATTTCTAGTATCACCCTCAGGGATTTCAATATTAATCGGATAGGAGCAATCTGAGCAATATTTTTGACTAGGCAGTTTAGGATTATTTATAGAATTTTCTTTCACAAAATGATTACCATGATATGCATCCCCAAGGGGAGTCGAACCCCTGTTGCTGAGATGAAAACCCAGTGTCCTAGGCCACTAGACGATGGGGACATATATCATAAATATTATTGGTTTTTATATCGAATATTATACATAAGAAAAGTAATTTATAAAAGCTCAATCTAAAAATTAGATATTATCTAGCTGTGACATGGATTAAGCCAATGATAGAAAAGCATAGAAATCATTAAGACGCTTCAATGCCTTATCTTTTCCCAGAGTAAAGCATAATTCATCTATCGATGGAGCTTTGAGTCGTGCTGTTAAGGCAAACCTCACGGCAGGACCAACGTCTTTAAATTTAAGCGACATATCAGAGCAGACTTCTTTGATGCAATTACTGATATTTTCTTTATTATCAAAATCAATATTTGATATTTTTTTTATAACATTTTCAATAACAGCTTTAGATTTTATGGGATCAAACTTTACAAAGTCATCTGATTTATAATTTAAATCATTCTCAAAATAATAAGTTAATCCTGATGCAATATTTTTTAAATTATAATCTCTATCAATCCCTAAGCTTAAAATATTTTCAAGGTATTTCCTATCGCTTACCTTAATATTTAAATCTGTAAGATATGGTAATATCATATCAGCTATATCTGACAAATCTTTATTTTTAATATAATGCTGATTTAGCCAATTAAGCTTGTCATAATCAAATATAGCAGATGATTTTGTAACTTTATCTATTGTAAATAATTTTAACAAGTCATCAGTAGAGAAAAATTCTTGATCTCCATGCGACCATCCAGTTTTTACTAAATAATTAATTAAGGCTTCTACTAAGTAACCTTCATCAAGAAAAGAATTAATATCTACGGCGCCATGCCTCTTAGAGAGTCTTTTGCCATCTACGCCATGAATCATGGCAAGGTGCGCAAAAACTGGAACTGTTTCATTAAATGCTTTGAATAGATTAATTTGTATAGCGGTATTACTTAAATGATCATCGCCTCTAACAATATGTGTAATGCCTAGCTCAGTATCATCAACTACTGATGTCAAGTTATAAGTTGGGACGCCATTAGACCTGAGAATAACTACATCATGGAAAGTTTTCGGATTAAACGTAATTTCACCATGAACTAAATCTTTTAGCTTAACAGGGTTTTCTTTAGGATTTTTAAACCTAATAACATGTCCTAGTTTATTTAATCTATTCTCATACTGAATATCAAGATTTGTATCTTTAGTTTTCTCATTTACTTCAACTTGATCATAATAAGCTAAATTATTATTTAATAGATATTCAATTTTATCTATATAAACATCAAATCTTTTTGATTGGTACATTAATTCTCTATCTGAATTTAATCCTAATGAATGTAACGCTGAAATAATTGAATCACAATATTCTTTCGTGCTTCTTGATGTGTCCGTATCATCAATTCTAATATAAAATTGACCTGACTGACTTTTGGCGAATAGCCAAGAAAATAATGCTGTTCTAACTCCGCCTATATGTAGCCATCCTGTAGGGCTTGGCGCAAATCTTGTTTTTATCATAATATTATAATGTCATTTTAAAATCTTCAACAATTGCTCCTGGAATTGTAGAGCTATAGGTTGACCTCTCATCATATGTGCCTGAGTCCATCAATAACTGCGACTTGTCTGTTAAGCCAACTAATTTATCACCAAAAACATTATATACTGTCTCATCAAATCTCATAGTATTAATTGGCCCTTTATATTCTCCATTCTCTACCATAAAGCACCCAAATCTTGTTAAGCCAGTTACCCTACCATTATTTCGATCTGAAAAATTCAAATACCAAAGATTACTGATATAGATTCCATCTTTTAATGTCTCTAAAATCTTATTCGAATTTATTAAACCTTTATTGAGATGAATAGATACAGGTGACTCATAATATTCAGCAGCATTATGATTTACAGAATATTCTAAGGCTGATCTTGGTGATACCAATGAGTTAATATATTTACCATTAACGATTAAGTCTGTTTTTTCTGGCTTGATAAACCCATCAGAATGAAATTTTGGTGAAATCCCATTAGAGAGATTTTCACTAAAAGAAACTATTTTGCTGAAACTTCTTTCACCCTTCTCCATTAAATGAAGTGGGCTTGAACCAATCTTATTTGCTTTATAACTAAATCCACCCCATGACAACATATCCACAATTTCATTTAATGCTGACGGCGACAAATAGACTCTATATTTTCCAGGCTCAAGTATAATTTCTTTATTGTCTATTACTTTTAACTTTTCTTTACTTTCTGAAAGCAAATCGGTAAATCTTTTTTGACTCCACTCCTGATCAGAATAGTTTTGCTTAATTGCTTTGCCAGATTCTGTATACATAGACCAATCAAAATTAAATGACTCACTCTCATGCCAATTAAATTGCCCTAAGGAACTAGTAAAACCTTTTATAATAGTTCCGCTGGATAATATTCCAACCATATCAAGCATATTGCAACTATCAATAATATTTCCAGTCATAGCATAAGCATCAAGTTTGTTGCTAGTGATATCGTTTTCAAATGAATTTATATTTCTTTCATACATCAAATATGGATCTGCAGGTAGCTCAGGAATTTCCCTTCTGAGATAATAGAGAGTTCTCAATAATAAAAGTGAATCTTTTCCAAAATCTGTACTTAAGCGAATAACTGATGTCAATGTTTTTCTCTTAAATATTAAATTTAGAGTTAGTGTTGCCTGATTTACATTTCCAGCCTGTCTTATTTTTGCATGATTAAATCTAACAAAATCTGTTTTTTCAGCATCAAAATTTAATATTAATATTTCATTTTTTTCTAAACTATTGAAAAGTTTATGGGAAATCTTTTGGAAGTAATCTTTCATTAGACGCCACCAAATACATCAACATTCTCAAATAGGCATGCGGGTGTAGAATGGCCAACAAATATTGTTTGATTAGGCTCTCCTTTGCCACAATTAGATGTCCCTAAAATATTATTACTTTCACTATTCCCAACTTTTGACAAATTTTGCCAGAAAGATTCTGTTATTCCGCGATAACTAGGATTTTTTACAACGCCAGCAAATTTTCCATTCTTTATTAAAGTCCCTTTCTCGCACCCGAATTGAAATTTATTTCTTTTATCATCTATTGACCATGAGTTGTTGGTTTGAAGATAGATGCCGTCTTCAACAGAAGATATTATATCCTCAAAACTATCTTCCCCTGGCTCTAGATTAATATTTCCCATCCTATCAATTGGAGGTCTATTCCAATTTGATGCCCTAGAACAAGCAACATGATCTAAATCTAACCTTTGGCTAGAAAATAACCCTCCTATAGGTCTTACCAATAATCCATCTTTAATTAAATATTTTTTTTCTGCATTTGTACCATCATCATCATAGTTATATGACGCTAATTCAGATTCAAGTGTTGGATTAAATGTTATATTTAGAAGTTTAGAGCCATACTGATATTTTCCAAACATTTCTGGAGTAACAAAACTGGATCCAGCATAGTTTCTCTCGTCACCCAAAATCCTATCTAACTCTAAAGGGTGTCCGATAGATTCATGTATTTGTAATATCATTTGATCTGGCGCTATAACGGCATTAGTAATTTTATCACTACAGTTAGGAGATTTAGATAATTCTACTGCCTCTTCTGCTAATATCTTAGCTTTTTGAACCATATTTATTTGATCAATAAAGTCATATCCTATCTGTCTAGCATGCGCATGACCCCCAAACGTTCTTGTTTGTATTTCTTTTTTATGTTCAGCAGAAGCAATAATTTGAGGTAATAGATATGAAATTTTTTGTCTAACATGTGAGTCATTTGTATCCATGAACAAAGTTTCTATTTTATTGAATCTCATACTCGCGCCCCAATTAGAAATTGTAGGTTGTGACTTTAAAGCTTTATTGACACTCAAAAGATAATCTGCTTTATCTTTCATCGATACTTTAGACCAATTATCTTCTTCTTCCGTATAATAACTACCAGTCTGATTTTTTAATTTTGATAGATTTGGACGGTATGTTAATTTATTTTTTGAGAAATCAGCCCACTCCTTAGCAGATTCTACAGCCTGCAAGATACCTTGTTGAGTAAGATTACTGGTTGCCCCATACCCAAAACCACCATTATGAAATATTGTAACCATTAAACCATCATCTTCAGAGGTAATAACTGGCTCAACAACCCCTCTAGTTGCAGAAATAATATTGGTATATTTGCTGACAAAACGAAATGAACAATAGTCCGTCTTAGGCAATAATGGTTTCACTAGGTTTATAAAATTATCTTTCATGTTATTATTGAAATATTATAACACTCAGTCGCAAGCAATGCATGATGTTTACCCATTATTAAAAAAAACGAAATTCCCTCATATTTCTAGGGGCCAATTAAAATCATTTCAAATTAATCTTGGCTATAAATGCAATCAAGCATGTCTCCATTGCCATGTTAATGCTAGCCCTAAAAGAAAAGAAATGATGTCTCTAAAGGTAATTGAGCAAATATTACTTGCTATAAATAAGTTTAAAATAAAAACAATTGATTTAACTGGCGGTGCACCAGAGCTTAATGATCATTTTGAATATTTAATTATAGAAGCAAAAAAACTAGGCTGTCATGTAATTGATAGATGTAACTTAACCGTGCTACTGGAACCAGGGAAAACTCATCTATTTGATTTTTTTAAAAATAATAAAGTCGAGATAATTGCTTCCTTGCCTTGCTACGAAGAATCTAATGTAGATGCCCAAAGGGGGAAAAGTGTTTTTAAAAAAAGCATTGAGGTTTTAAAAAAACTTAATAAATCTGGCTATGGTTATAAGAGAGATTTGGCAATCAACCTTGTTTATAATCCTCAAGGTCCCATATTGCCGCCTAATCAACTAGATTTAGAAAATAAATATAAAAAAATTTTGAAAGAAGAGTACGGTATTGTCTTTAATAATTTATACTTAATAACTAATATGCCTATAGCTAGATTTGGCAGTACACTAATAACTAAAAATGAATTTAATCCATATATGAAATTACTGAAAAATAACTTTAATGAAGAAGCTCTTAATCACTTAATGTGCAAATCTTTGATAAGCATTGATTATGAGGGATATATATATGATTGTGATTTTAATCAAATGCTTGGAATAAATCTAAGTGACAATATAAAAAAACACATATCAATGTTATCTAAAATCAATATTTTAGATAAAATAAATATAGCAGATCACTGTTATGGGTGTACAGCTGGGTCTGGGAGTAGCTGCGGCGGAGCATTATTATGACCAAAAAAATAAAAATTTTAATACTTACATTATTTCTATGCTCTCTTTTATTGCCATACAAGCTAGTAAATTCTGCTGGAGGATTATCTAAGTCTTTATCAAATTCAAACGCAGAAGTTTTTATTATAAGCCCACTAGATAAAGAGGTCGTCTCGAGTCCAGTTGAAGTAATCTTTGGTATTAGCAATATGACTGTTGCTCCTGCTGGGATTAAAAAAGAATTATCTGGACATCATCATCTAATTATTGATACCGATATATTGCCAAGTCTTTCTAAACCCATCCCTTCTGATAAGAAACATTTACATTTTGGCAAAGGTCAGACAAGAGCCTTCATAGATTTAAAGAGTGGAACCCATACACTCCAGTTAATTTTTGGAGACTATATGCATATACCACATGATAAGCCATTAATATCTAAAAAGATTACAATCACTGTAGAATGAGTTTAAATTAAATCAAAAAATGATTTCAATTATTATACCTGTAAAAAATGAAGCTCAGAATATGTCTAAAAATCTTAATCATTTGCAAGAACTAAGAAGGCATAATAGTTGTGAAATAATTTTAGTGGATGGGGGCAGTACTGATAATACCACTGAGATAGCAAACAATTTAGTTGATCATATACTGAAAACTAAGCCAGGAAGAGCAATACAGCAAAATATTGGTGCATCAATTGCTAAAGGTAATACTCTTGTTTTCTTGCATGCCGATACATACATAACTACAAAACAATTATTATCTATAAAAGAAGATAAGATATGGGGATTTTTTAAAGTTAAATTTAATAATGATAAAATCAAATACAAAATTTTAAGTTTCTTTATAAATTTAAGATCGACGCTATATAATTATGGGACTGGTGATCAAGTTCTTTATATTGAGAAAAATATTTTTAATAAAATCAAAGGGTTTCCTAATTTGATGATAATGGAGGATATAGCGATATGCTCGATGCTAAAGAGAATATCTACCCCTATCATAATTAATAGTCATGCTATCACATCATCTAGAAGATGGGATGATCATGGATTTATGAGGACTATATTAAAAATGAGGGCTCTAAGGTTTTTATACCATATTGGAGTTAAAACTCATATTTTAAAGCGACTTTATAAATGATTTCTTTAAATATTTTCTCAAAATGTCCATATAATGGTAATCCTAAAACAAGGTTAAAAAATTTATTAAACAAAGAAGAGAGATCTTTTATAACTCTACATATGCTAACAAACATATTGGATGAAGTTTCAGATATTAATAATGATTTTAAAATTACATTATGGGTATATCCTCACTTTAAACATAATTTATTTAATGATATTAAGAAAAAATATAAAATGAATATAAGGCAGCAGAAAGGATCATCTCTATGTGAAAGAATGAACAACTGCTTATTACTAGAAAGCTCAAAACATGAAAAAACTATATTAATTGGATCCGATATCCCATCCTTAACTAAAGGTACTATCATGAATGCTAAACATGCTCTTTTAAAAAAAGATGTTGTTATTGGCCCATCAATAGATGGTGGTTTTTACTTAATTGGAATCAAGGGACAGTATAAAGATTTCATAGATTGCATGAAAACCATGGATATTCAAAATGTAAAAAATAATATCAGATCTCGTTCATTAGATTTAGAATTATTAACAGAATTAAAAGATATTGATAAGCCGGAAGACTTACTCGTTATCTGATTTTTTTACTGGAAAATGTTTGCTTGGATCCTCTTTATTATCATATAACTCATTTAGCTTTATATATTTCATATAAGTATTAAACATAGTAGTTAAGGCAACAGTAAAGCCGTCAATTCCTTGAAAGATTCCACCTTTAAAAAACATTTTTTTAAAAAATGAAAACAATGAATGCGTAATAGGTCTAATATTTGATCTTTTAATTCCAGCAATATGCATAGTTTTTGCGCTTTCCAAGCTATAGAAATTAATCTTATTGATCCAGTCTGTGTATGAACTATAAGTATAGTGTAATAAATGACAGTCTATGTTTTTAGCTGATGAGTCTACATAAGCATGCGATGTACTCATGGTGTAATTTACTTGTGACTTATTATAAAGACGTATGACTCTATCTGGATAGAAGCTAGCAGCTTTAATCCATTTTTTTCCACAAAAATTTCTTCTTCTAAATGAATAAGCATTATAATTGCCTGAGTCTAATTTTAAAGAATTGACAAACTCAATCAAATCATCTTCAAGTCTTTCATCTGCATCTAAACTAAATACCCAATCATTGGACGCATAAGATGCTGCTAATCTTTTTTGAGGTCCATCGCCTAAAAAATCTTGGAAGTAAACTTTTGCACCGAGCTCTTTAGCAATTTGAGCAGTCTTATCAGTGCTTAGAGAATCAAGCACTATTATTTCATCACATACTTTTTTCAAAGATATAATACAGTCTGTAATCAGTTTTTCAGTATTAAGTGTTATTATTGTTCCGCTTATCTTATTCATAATTTCTGTATAATGCTTTCTAGTCTAGAAAAATGTTTCTGGTAATCATAATGTTCGTTAGCAAATATTTTAGCATTATTTGATAGTTTTACCCTAAACTCTTCTGATTTATAAATAGAAATTATTTTCTCACTTAAAGATTTATAATTCTTTGACTCAAATAATAAACCATTATGCTCATCGCTAATGATTTCTGGTACTCCACCAGCATTACTACCAATAACCGGAGTTCCCATTAACATAGATTCTGCGACAACCAAGCCAAACGTTTCTTCGTAAGTAGGTAAAATAATTAAATCTAGCATTGGCATCAATTTCATTGGAGACTCAATGAAAGGCGTAAAAGCAACTCGATGACTCATTTTGTATTTATTAATCATATCAATTAAATTATTCTGGTAACTAGGGTCCATACAATGCCCTACTACAACTAATTGTATATTTTTTTCTGATAGCAGGTTTAAGGCCTCTATCACTAAATGCTGTCCCTTTTGTTCTTCTATACGCGAGAAAACACCAATAGTAAAAATATCTTCTTTAAGCTTAAGGTCATTTAAGAATATTTTTTTATCATAGATTTTATTATTGTCAGGTAATGAAATTCCATATGGCAATTCAATTATTTTATCGCCATCTATTGGAAGATATTTTTGGCAATCAATAAGCAAGCCTTTTGTTATAACTAAAACAATACTAATGCTTTTATAGATAAAATTATGATAAAAATCTTTTTTATATCTAGTTATTTTCATTTGTCTATGATAAATAATTTTTACCTGTTGATTTGAAAATAATTTTACTAGAGCAGCAAAAAATAAATCTTTAGTCCAGCTCACATGAACTATTTTAATATTCTCTTTGTTTATATAGTTAGATAATTTATAAGATTTGTAGAAAATATTAAATATTGAGGTCTTAGTTACTCCAATCACGGGTGATTTAACTAATTTTGAAATTTGACTATCTTCTTGACAAACAGCAGTTATATTTTTTTCACTCAAATGAAAATGATTGACCATGTTAACAAAATATAGCTCTAGGCCGCCTTTGTCAGGTGATGTACATATTGCTAGTATCTTGTTCATAAATATTAGAATATTATAGCAAAATTGAATAGATTAAGGTATGGTATAATTTTTTAAAGTGAAATAAAACATATGAAAAAAATCTTAGTTACAGGTGGAGCAGGATTCATTGGTTCGCATTTATGTAAGAAGCTTCTTGATGAAGGCAATGATGTTCTATGCATCGATAATTATTTTACTGGCACTAAAGAAAACATAAGCGGCCTTTTCAAAAACACATACTTCGAAGCTATAAGGCATGACATCTGTTTTCCTTTATATGTAGAAGTTGATGAAATTTATAATTTAGCTTGTCCAGCTTCTCCTATTCACTATCAACATGATCCTGTCCAAACAACAAAAACAACAGTTCATGGCGCTATTAACATGCTTGGGTTAGCTAAAAGAATTAATGCAAGAATATTGCAAGCCTCCACATCAGAAGTCTATGGTGATCCTGACGTGCATCCGCAAGTTGAAAGTTATTGGGGTAATGTTAACCCTATCGGCCCAAGAAGTTGTTATGATGAAGGCAAAAGATGCGCTGAAACTTTATTTTTTGATTATAAGAGACAGCATGACTTGGATATCAAGGTAGTAAGAATATTTAATACATATGGCCCTAATATGCATCCTAATGATGGCAGAGTTGTCAGTAACTTTATAATGCAAGCTTTAACTAATGAAGATATAACAGTATATGGTAATGGAGAACAGACAAGATCATTTTGCTATATCGATGATTTAGTTAATGGCATGATGAAAATGATGTTATCAGAAAAAACAACCACCGGTCCTATTAATTTAGGCAATCCTGTAGAGTTTAAAATTATTGAATTAGCTCAAATGATAATTAAGCTTACTGATTCAAAATCTAAAATTATAAATAAAGGATTGCCGATAGATGATCCAGTTAGGCGTAGGCCAGATATAAGTAAAGCTAAAAAGTATCTTGATTGGGAGCCTCATGTAGACGTGATAGATGGCCTTAAAGAAACAATACTTTATTTTAAAAAACAGCTTTAAAAGGAATGACAAAAAAAACCCAACAAATCTTAATAATCAGAAATGATAAGATTGGAGATTTTGCTTTAATATTACCTGCGGTTGCTTCACTAAAAAAAAATATTCCTGATTCCAAAATAGTATGTCTTGTGTCAAAAAATGTAGAAGAGCTTGCTCAGCAGTGTGAATTCATTGATGAAGTAGTGGTAGATAAAAAAATCAAAGATCTCTATCCACTCCTAAAGCAATATAAATTTGATGTAGCAATATCATTTTTTTCAACATTTAGAATTGGGTATTTATTAAAAAAACTAAATATACCCTTAAGATTCGCTCCTAAAACAAAACTAGCTCAAATATTTTATAATCATAAACTTTATCAAAAAAGGTCTAAGTCTAAAAAACCTGAATATGAATATAATATAGATCTTGTATATGAAGTTTTTAAAATAATGAATATATCTAATATTAAAGAAATGGGTCTTGGTCCTTATTTAACTTATAACTATGAAATGGCTTCTAAGAATAAAGTTAATTTTATGAATGAATATAATCTAAATCCAGATAAAAAAATAATATTTTTACATCCAGGCACAGGTGGCTCATCAAAGGGATTAAGCTTGGATGATTTTGGCAATATATGCAAAGGCCTAAGAAAGTTTGATGATTATAATTTTTTGATTCATTGTTCAATAGAAGAAGAACAGATTGCTAAAAATTTAAAAATCAGTATTGATAATGAGGTAACAATTAGAGTAATTGAGCCTAAAAAAAGTATCTTGAATATGGTTAATAATATAAGTGTCTGTGATGTATTTATTGCTGGCTCTACTGGACCATTACATGTTGCTGGTTCTTTAAATAAGAAAACAATAGGATTTTATCCAAAAAAGAAATCATCAACAAGTTTGAGGTGGGAAACAATAAATAATTTTGAAAATAAATTATCTTTTACCGATACCGGGAATAATAAAAGTTTCATAAGCATAGATATTAAAAAATCACTCTTAAAAATGCAGAAATTTATTTCATCAACTTAAGTATTTGATGGATTTATTAAGTATTTCTTCAGCACTAATATGATTAAGGCAATTTAGATGCTGTAATGGACATTCTCTCTTAAAGCATGGGCTACATTTAAGAGCTTTATATACTACCTCGCCAAATTGATCCTTCATTAGTGGTGGCGTATAAAATGGTGACGAAGAGCCAAATATTGAAATTAAATTAGTGTTAACTGAAGCTGTAATATGCATTAACCCAGAATCATTTGTAATCACTAAATCTACTAACGACAAAAGATAAGTGGCTTCTTCAAGGCTAGTTTTTCCTAATAATGAAATGACTGAATCTTTTTTCAAGACACTATTATATTTTATATCAAGATTTTTATTTTTGCCAAGCAAATAAACATTATAATTTTTTTCCTTATAAAAATTAGCTAGCTGCACCCATTTATTGGTTGGCCATCTTTTAGCTGATCCATATTCAGCTTCTGGACATAAGACTATATTTTTTTTAGAATTATTAATTAGATATTTTCTACCAATCGAGTCAGCTAAATCTCTATCAATTACAAGTGACGGCCTAATGCTATCTGAGTAAGATCCATCTGCTAATTTTAAATATCGGTTGACCATACTATCTTTATGTTTAATTAAAGAGTATTTTTTATTTAGTAGAAATAATCTTAATTCTCTATTATACCCAACCCTAAGCGGTACATTTGCTAACCAAGGAATAATAGCTGACTTGAAGCTATTTGGCAGTATTATGGAAGTTGAATATGAATATTTTTTTATCTCCTTTGCCAATATATGTCTTTTAATCAAACCTAATTCCTTATGCTCAATATCTAGAGAATAAATATTTTGAACCTCTGGCATCATCTTTGCTAATTTAACTAATTCTGGCCTAACAATAATATCAATTTGACAATCTAGGTATTCTTTTTTTAAATATTTAATCAATGATTGAGAAATAATTAAATCACCAATCCAAGAAGGAGCGATAATTAAAAATGTTTCTTTTGAACTCATAATTATTTTGATAACCAGTCCAAGTAAGACTTAACGCCTTCTTCTAAATTAATAAAATTATCGGAATACCCTTTGGCCTTTATTTTTGACATATCAGCTTCAGTGAATGCCTGATATTGGTCTTCTAAATTATCTGGAAAATTTATGTAATTTATAGATCCTTTTTTATAATAATCTAAAACACAATTCGCTATATCATTAAAAGTTCTACTTTTCCCTGTTCCAACATTATATATTCCAGATACTCCTGGATTTGTTTTGAACCAATTATTTACCTTTACTGTATCATCTACATGTATAAAATCTCTTCTTTGCTCTCCATCCTTATAACCATGGCTGCCTTTAAAAAGATTAATACTGCCTGATTCATTCATCTGAGTAAAAAAATGATATATCACACTAAACATTCCTTCTTTATGAAATTCTCTTGGCCCAAATACATTGAAATATCTTAATCCCACAACTTGCGAAGTAATTTTTTCTCTATTAATCCTATAATACTGATCAAATAATAATTTAGACTCAGCATAATGGTTGAGAAATGATTCGTGCTCGGGTTCCTCGATAAATAGTTTAGTTTCTCCATAGACTGATGCGGAGGAAGCATAAATCAATGAAATTTTATTATTAGCCGAGTATTTCAAGATATCTTTTGAATACTCAAAATTTGTTGACATGATATAATCTCTATCAGGTTCTGTAGTTTTGGAACATGCTCCTAAGTGAAATATATTATTAATCTTGCCTTTATATTTTGATGAATTATTGTTTATATCATTAATAAACGTATTTTTATCTATACAGTCAATATATTTTAAATCATCAAGATTTTTAAATTTTTTAAGATAAGTATCCATTTCTTCTATAATTAAGATTTCTTCATCTTGATTATTGTTTAAAAAATTGACTAAATTACTGCCAATAAAGCCAGCTCCACCAGTAATTACTAACATATTGATTTATTCCATTTAATTAGACTAAGTAAGATTATATAAAACAAATCATAATTTGACTAATAAAAGATAATAAGTATTGTTAAGGTACAATTGATACTGATACAATCTGTTTATGAAGAAATCTGACATATTAGTAGCTATAATCATGGGGTCTAAATCAGATTGGCCTACCATGAAAAATACAGCTCTCATGTTTGACAAGTTAAAAATTAAATATGAAGTTAAGATAGTTTCTGCGCATAGAACACCGGATCTTCTTTATGATTTTTCGTCATCTGCAGATTCAAAAGGGATTGAAGTAATTATTGCAGGTGCAGGTGGATCTGCACATTTACCAGGAATGGTTGCTTCAAAAACACACTTACCTGTTATTGGTGTGCCAATTAAGTCCAAAAGTTTAGATGGTTTAGACTCTTTATTGTCAATCGCACAAATGCCAAAAGGTATTCCAGTTGCTACAGTAGCTATTGGGAAAAGTGGTGCAATTAATTCTGCATTACTTGCCGCAAGCATCCTAAGTTCTAAGTATCCAAAAATAAAAGATGCTCTAATTAAATTTAGAAAGAAACAAACGGTTGATGTTTTAAAGAATGGAGATCCGAGAAAATAAAATGCGTATTGGAATTCTTGGTGGCGGACAGTTAGCAATGATGATGATTCAAATGTCTGAAAAACATAATATTGACTTCATAGTTGTGGATCCAAGTGATAACCCGCCAGCATCAAAATATGTCCAATGTATTAAATCTGACTATAATGACAAAGGCTCTCTAGACCTTTTAATTACTGAGTGCGATGTTGTAACTATCGATTTTGAAAATGTACCATCAGAAGCATTGAAATACTTAGAAAATAAAGTTTCGGTATACCCGGGCTCATATGCAGTAGAAATTTGTCAAGATAGGCTCAAAGAAAAAAATATATTTAATGGATGTAATATTCCGACAACTGAATTTCGTACTGTTAATTCTATAAGTGATCTTTCTCTAGCTATTGAGATACTTGGCAATGACTCAATTCTGAAATCAAGGAGATTGGGTTATGATGGTAAAAATCAAATTACAATTAATAAATACAGTGCAGAAGAAGCATGGCGACTATCTGGAGAAACAGAATCTATCCTTGAAAAAAAAGTAGACTTTAAAACTGAAGTATCAATAATAGGGGTCTGTCCTAAATCATCTGAAACAATTTTTTATCCTCTTGTTGAAAATTTCCATAGAGATGGAATCTTAAACTTAAGCATTGCTCCATATGAAAATCCTAAACTTCAAAAATTAGCAGAGTCTTATCATAATAAAATAACCAAAGAATTAAACTATACTGGGGTGCTAGTAATAGAATTCTTTTTAGATAAATCTGGTAATCTTATTGCAAATGAAATGGCCCCCAGAGTTCACAATTCTGGTCATTGGACAAATGAGGGTGCCAATATTAGCCAATTTGAAGCTCATATTATGGCGATCGCAGATATTAATATTAAAAATATCTCAGTTAATGGTAATTCAGCAATGCTCAATATTATCTCAAAAATGCCTAAAAATATTAATAAAAGCAATAATACTTATAAAGTATATGACTATGGAAAATCAGAAAGGTTAAATAGAAAACTAGGTCACATCACAATAACTAATGATGACAAAAAAGACTTAATAGAGAATGTGAATAAAATTAGTAAATCATTTTTTTAATGGGATCTTTTCCCATCAAAAACACAAACAAAATAACAACCTTTCGATCCAGCATGCACTCTATGGAAAACACCATCCTCAATTAGAACAGTATCACCAACATCAACATTAATTTCCTTTCCATCTAATTCCATTCTGCCGTTACCTTTTACAAAAAAATATACTTCTTCTTGGCCTTTATGTTCATGCCCAGAAGTACTTTTCAGTGGCTTTAAATCTGTACTACTAACAACAAGATTCTTTAGCAAGTTGTTATCTTTTACAACATAACGTTCATCTTCTTTAGTTATGCTTCCACCAATATCATTAATATTGATTAATTCACTCATATAAACATACATTCACTCTACTAAACTAACATTCTCATAAGCATTCAAATCTAATATTCTATTCTGACCATCTACATGAATAACTTTTGGTTTATGGTTTTTTATTTCTTTGCTATCAATATCCACATAGGTGCATATAATGATTTTGTCACCAATTGAAGCTTTGTGGCAGCAGGCACCATTTATACAAATATTTCCTGTTTCTGCTTTGCCTTCAATTGCATATGTAGTAAAGCGCTCACCATTTGTGATGTTATATATATCAATTTTTTCATAAACACTTATACCCGCTGCATTTAATAAGGAGACATCTATCTCACAAGACCCTTCATAATCTAATTGAGAATCAGTAACAGTAGCTTTATGTATTTTCGAGCTTAAGAATGATTTTTTCATCGGTTACACTTTATAGTTGAATAAATTATACCTCAATATTATCAATTAATCTAACTCCTGATATATAAAATGCTACAAATAACATCAGATTATCAGTATCATCTTTTTGTATTACAGAAAAATTATTAGAGGACAATAATTCTAAATACTCAATTTTAATACCAATTATAGATAATTCCTTTATAGAGATTTTCTGGAGTTCTTTGAAATTATAATTTTTATCAGTCTTTATAATCTCTCTCAGAACAACTAATTTTTTATATACAAATGACGCAATATTTCTTTGTGATTTTGTCATCCTATTATTCCTAGAACTCATAGCTAGCCCATTATCTTCACGTATCGTATCACAGGCAACTATTTTTATTTCATTCTTAAAATATTCTTTAGCAATATGATTAATCATAATTAGTTGCTGATAATCTTTTTTTCCAAAATAAGCTGCTGTTGGTCTTACAATTTTAAATAGCTGCTTAATAATTTTAAAAACACCAAGAAAATGCCCATCTCTATATTTTCCACACAATATATTCATGTGTTCAGGAAGGTCAAAAGATTCTGATTCGCTAATATCCCCCAGTATTTCATCTTCTGAAGGCATGAATAAGCAATCTACCTTATTCTTTTCTAATATTTCAATATCAGCATCAATGGATTTAGGATAATTTTTGTAATCATCTGAATTGTTAAACTGAAGTGGGTTAACAAATAATGATACAATTTTTTTATTTTTTATATAGCTAGGATCAAAAAGAAGACTTTCATGCCCCTTATGAAGGTTTCCCATAGTTGGGATTAATGAAATACTTTCTCCTTTCTTTCTAAGAGAATTACAATAATCTGTTTGATCTTTAATGGATGTAATTATTTTCAATTTAAAGTTTATATTTATTAATATTTTTAATATATTTTTCCAAAATTATTTTCATAGGATTTAATTTTGTATTTTTAGATTTAAGAAATCCGGGAACTCCATTGAAACTTATTTCAAAGATATCATAAATTACTCTAATCTGACCATCACAACTTTTACCTGACCCAATTCCAATTGTAGGAATATGTAATTTCTCAGATATTTTCCTTGCAACCTGTTCATCTACACATTCAACTATAAGCATCTGGGATCCTAATTTTTCAATAAGCATGGCTTCATTAATTAAACGGTTTTCTTCATCTCTAGTCTTTCCAATTTTCTTATAGTCAGATTTATTCTTAATAGTTTGCGGCAAAATACCAATATGCGCACATACTAAAATTTCATGCGATATTAAATGCTCAACAATCTCTATATCCTTTTCTTTAAATTCAATTTTAACCATATCGGCCATATTTTTTGCAACTAATTTCTTGGCATTCTTAAGAGCTTGATTCTTGGTTTTATATGAATTTTTTGGCATATCAGCAATAAGGAATGCTTTTTTAATTCCCCTAGACACTATTCTAGTGTGGTAACACATATCATCCATTGTTACTGAGTGAGTATTAGAGTTTCCCTGAATAACCTCTCCTAAAGAGTCACCAACTAATATTATATCTATTCCACAATTATCGGCTAATTTAGCGAAACTAGCATCATATGATGTAAGAGCGCTTATACCAATTTTATTTTTTTTTAAAGAGTTAATTTTTTTTAAAGAAATTTTAGGCATACACTATGCTCGCTAAGATACTGGATTGAAATATATTTTACCTTTTATATCTTTATTAATCTCTTCTAATAGCATGGCATAATCATGCGAGTCATTGACATTAACATTAGATGTATTAATTATTAATAAAGGTGAGTCCTTGTAAGAATGAAAAAACTCAGTATATGAGTCAATAATTTTTTGGAGATAAGATTCAGTAATATTCCCTTCAAATTTCACCCCTCTTTCTTTTATTCTACTAATAAGTGTTTGCGCATCTGTCTGCAGATAAATTACTAAACCAGGCTTCTCAATATCAAGCTTGAGCCCCTCATGCACTCTATTATATAAAAGATACTCATCTGAAGATAAAATTGTTTTTGCAAAAAGTTTGTCTTTTTCAATAAAGTAATCCGAGACAATGTTATGCCTTTTTATGGCCTGATACTCCTTGCTATTAAACTCATCAACCCTTTGTAAGAGGAAGTATAACTGAGTAGCTAAAGCATATTTACTTGTCTTTGTATATTTATTAAATTTACCAACATCTTTATAAAATTTTTCAAGAAAAGGATTTTCAGAAAAACTTTCTAACATGAGCTTGCTTTCTAGACTACTAGAAAGCTTTGTTGCAAGCGTAGTCTTTCCAACGCCTATAGGACCCTCAATAACAATAGATTTATATTTATTTTTCATATTATTTTTTTATTAAATATATTGTAATAACTTACCATACTTTGGAATGATGAAATCATAATTCGTTATCTCTTTCAAAGGAATTAACACAAACTCTCTATTAATCATTTCAGGATGTGGTATTACTAGCCGCTCATGATTAATTATTAAATCATTATACATGAGTATATCTAAGTCTAAGGTTCTAGGACCCCATCTTTCTGCCCTCTTGCGGTGATGTTTATTCTCAATATCTTGCAAAACATCCAATAAGGGAAGTGGCTCATAGTTTGTAATTATTTTTATTACTGCATTTATATAATCAGGCTGATTTTGTGGGCCAACAGGCTTTGATTTATGAAGAGACGATTCTTTTGTTACTTCTGTTTCAGGAAGATGACTTATATCTACTATTCCTTTTTCAACATGGTAAACGGGATTATCTAGATTGCTACCCAAAGCTATAAATACAGTATTCAAAAGATCTTAAACTTAGTTTAGTTTTTCTTTTATTCTAGCAGATTTTCCAGATAACTCTCTTAAGTAGTATAATTTTGCTCTACGAACACTTCCACTTCTTTTAACTTTTATACCAGAAATGACCTTGCTATGTAACTGAAATACTCTCTCAACTCCTTCACCATAAGATATTTTTCTAACAGTAAAAGATGAGTTAATACCTCTATTTTTTTTAGCTATGACTATACCTTCATAAAGCTGTATTCTTTCACGTTTGCCTTCTTTTACTTTGACTGATACTTCAACAGTATCACCACTTGAAAATTTAGGATGCGATGTTAATTGCTCTGACTCTATTTTGTCTATTATCTTATTTATGCTCATTTTCTTTAAACTCAGCTATATATTCTTTGAGGAGTTTATCATCTTCTTTTGAAAGTTTCACGTTTTTTAACAATTCAGGTCTCTTTGTCCATGTGACTCCCAATGCTTGCTTCTTTCTCCACTTTGCTATTCTTCCATGGTCGCCACTAGATAGTACTTCTGGTACCTTTTTGCCATCTATATTGTCAGGTCTCGTATAATGCGGGTGGTCTAAAATGCCATTTTGAAAGGAGTCTTGTTTAACTGATTCAAGGTCATCTATCGCACCAGGTATTAATCTAGTAATTCCTTCAATTATAGCCATACATCCAATCTCACCACCCGATATCACATAGTCGCCAAGAGATATTTCTTCATCTACTAATTCATCTAAAACTCTTTGATCTATGCCTTCATACCTACCACATAGAAAGGTAATCTGATTAAAGCTAGACAGGGAGTTAAGTTTTTCTTGTGTTAATACTTGGCCTTGCGGCGAGAGATATACTATATGACCTCTATCTTTAAGGTTATGAATCGCACTCTTGATAGGCGGATATTGTAATACCATACCAGGTCCACCCCCATATGTTTTATCATCAACTCTTTTATGAATATTGTCAGAATATTCCCTAATATCAACAATATTCATGTCAATAATATTTTCCGAGATAGTTCTTTTAATGAATCCTGTCTTAGAAAACATAGTAATTAATTCTGGAAATATCGTAAGAATATTAAATTTCACTCTTCCACCTGACAATAATTTTACCATCTATAACACTAACTATATTAGATTTTAAAAAAGGTATTAGAGTTTCTTTTTGTGCATTATCATTCTTCACAACAAGTATATCGGTATCCCCACTAGTAAATAAGCTGTCAGCAACTCCTAATAAAATATTGTTCTCATTAAATACGGCGCATCCTATTAGATCATGCCAGTAATACTCATTACTTTCTACTTCTGGCAATTCATCCATAAGTGTATATAAATCGAGATTCATATATTTATTACATGATTCAATGGAATCTACATCTTCTAATTTCATTATGATTTTTTTTGGCATGAGATTATACTCAGTTACCACTAGCTGTTTAAACTTATTATCTATTACTACTTTAAGGTTATATTTGAATACATCTTCAGGATTAGATGTGAAGGATCCTATCGTAAGCCACCCTTTTATGCCATGTGTAGTGAGTATCTTGCCGACAATAATGTGATTGTCATATGACATTTATGATTTACTTTTCTGTATTTTCAGCCGGCTTAGTTTCCGCCTCTGCTTTTGCTTCAACTACTGGTTCAGCTTCTGCTTTTGCTTCAACTACTGGTTCAGCTTCTGCTTCTTTTTTGGATAATCTTTTTTGTTTAACTTTTTCTAGCTGCACAGATTTAATTTTTTCACGTGTTTTGATATTTTCAGGGTCTAATGAGTATTTTTTAAGATATTTTACGCGATCACTAATTTGAGCTCCCTTTGACACCCAGTAATCTAATCTTTCAATATCAATCTTAATTCTGTCTTCGGTTTCAAGCGCAGGATCATAGCTGCCAATTCTTTCTAAGCTTCTGCCATCACGTCTATTTCTTTGATCCATTACCACTATGTGATAATAAGGTCTTTTCTTGGCTCCGCCTCTTGATAATCTAATTCTAACCATAATCTTTAAATATCTCCTTCATTAGAAACAGCCAAATTATATCACTACTTATTGCAACTAGTTAGTTATTTTATTGGAAATCTTGTAATAATCAGATATCTAGGTATTTTTATGTATTAAATTTGCTATCATCATAGAAATAGCGAGTTAATCTCGTTATAAAGATATTTAATAGCTATCTAATTCCTAGATATAGGCTAATATAATATATTTGCTCAAACTGTAATAAAATGGAACTATTAGGCACATTAACTATAACTGGTTATATATTATCAACTCTAAGCATTAAATATGTGCTAATTGAAGAAGAATATAATTTTTATAAAAAAATATCTTTTGATGTTATTTTCTTCTTAAGTCTGCTTTTATTCAGTATTTATAACTACTCTCTTGTTAGCGATGTTTATCAAAAATTTAATTTCATCACATCACTAGAGATAACATTTCTTATAGTTAACTATCTATTTTTTCTATTTATGTTTACAAAGCCAATTAAACATCTCGGCTTGGTCTTATTGCCTCTAACTGCTGTTGCAGTCTTAATATCTATGGCATATAAAGATAATACTAACCTAGGATTTATAGACCCAGGCTTAAGAATGCATATAATAGTTTCTATAGCTTCTTATGGTTTTCTTGCTCTAGGAGCCATTCAGGCAATATTATTGCGCTATCAAGAAAAGAAACTTAAAGATGTGACAGACTCATTATTTCTTACAATATTGCCTCCAATAGAGAAAATGGAGAAAGTAATGTTTGATTTAATTATTTTTGGATTTATTTTGCTTACATTATCATTGCTAAGCGGAGCTCCATTTGTTTCTATGGATAAACATCCAGGCTTGCTAGAAAAGATATTATTTTCAATAATTGCATGGATAACATATTCGTACCTAATATATAGCAGATTTTCTAAAGGTGTTCGAGGTAGGAAGGCAACAAGTTTCACTTTAATTGGTATGTCTTTCTTGTTTGTAGCCTATCTTGGAACTAAACTATTTTTTGAGATTTATTAACGTATATAATTTAACCAATCCATTATGACTAATATTACAATTGAAAATCTATTTATAATTCTTTTTATACTACTTTTGCTTTCTGCGTTTTTTTCTGGAGCTGAAACATCTTTAATGAGTGTTAATAGATATAAGTTAAAACATAAATTTAAGACAGGTGATAAGTCTGCAGCCAGAGTTCATTTCTTAGTTGCCAATCCTGACAAAACATTAGGTTTAATTTTATTAATGAATAATTTTGTGAATATTTTAGCATCTGCTATAAGTACTTTAATAGCAATTCAATTATATGGAGAAGCAGGCGTTGCCATATCTGTTATAATGCTAACTATCGTAATATTAATTTTTGCAGAAGTAACACCAAAAACATTTGCTGCTCTTTATCCAGATAAAATTGCATATCCAGTATCATGGATAGTTTATCCTTTAATGAAGTTATTTAGCCCAATAGTTCTTATTATTAATTTAATTGCAAAAATCCTGCTGAGAATATTTGGTGTAAATCCTGAAAATGTTAATCAGGAATTATTAACTAAAGATGAAATAAAGCTAATTGTAAAAGAGTCGAGTAAGAAAATACCAAAAAGTCATGAAGATATGATAGTAAATATGCTTGATTTAGAAAAAGTTAAAATTGAAGATGCAATGATACCAAGAAGTATATTAGTAGCCGTTGACATTAATGATGATCTTAAAAAAATATCTGAAGAAATTTTAAATTGTAAATACTCAAGAATCCCAATATATAGAAATGAATTTAATAAGCTTTTAGGCTTTCTTCATAAAAGAAAAGTAATTCAAATGCTAATAAGCGGAGGCATCACAAAAGAAAAAATTATAAGTAATATTAATGCACCCTACTTTATTCCAGAAGATACATCTCTAACAAGTCAGCTCATAGAATTCAAGAAAGAAAGAAAAAGAATTGGATTTGTGATAGATGAGTATGGGGATGTAAAAGGAGTAGTCACATTAGATGATATTCTTGAAGAGATTGTAGGCGAATATAGAGATGAAGAGAAACATAAAGGAATTATTAAAATCAAAAACAATATATATCTCATAGAGGGAGGTATTCAAATTAGAGAGCTTAATAAAATCTTAGGATGGAAACTATCTGAAAATATAGCAAAAACAGTGAATGGTTATATACTAGAATGCTTAGAAAATATCCCGTCAAAAGGCATTACATTTGAAAAAGATGGCTTCATATATGAAATGATTGAAGTGAGTAATAATTTCGTAAAGAATGTAAAGGTCACAAAAAAATAGTATTATATAATTATGAATAAAAAATTAAAAAGCAATTTATCTACATTTGAAAGAGATTTAAAGTCAATGCAATTAATCTTAGAAGAGATTGAGTCAAAAGATCTTAACTTGGAAGAGATTATTGAAAAATATAAACTAGGCGTTGAGTTATCCAAAAAATGTCAAAAAGCATTAGAGGAAGCTGAGCAAAAAATCAAACAAGTCACGGATGATATAGAAGAATAGTGAGCGAAAATTATAAAATATTAGATATGATTAATAGTCCGGCTGATTTAAAAGGTCTTACTAAAAGTGAAATATCATCCCTATCAGAAGAACTAAGGGAATTTATTATTGAATCAGTTTCTCAAACTGGCGGGCATTTAGCTGCTGGACTTGGAACAGTGGATATTACGATAGCCCTTCATTATGTATATGATACACCGAGAGATATTTTGGTATGGGATATTGGGCATCAATGCTATCCGCATAAAATATTGACTGGGAGAAAAAAATTAATGCCTTCTCTTAGAAAAAAAGATGGTATATCAGGATTTCTGAAAAGAGATGAAAGCGAATATGATTCCTTTGGTGCTGGTCATTCAAGTACTTCTATTAGTGCAGCAATAGGATATGAAATTGCTTCAAAGCTAAATAAAAAAAATAATAAAATTATCGCAATAATTGGTGACGGAGGCTTGACTGCAGGTATGGCATTTGAAGCACTTGGCCATGCTGGTGGTATTAAATCCAATATATTAGTGATACTAAATGATAATGAAATGTCTATTTCCCCAAATGTTGGAGCAGTTCATAAATACCTCACTAAAATATTAACTGGCAAAACATTTTCATCCTTCAAAGAAAGTGGCAAGAAAGTTTTGAGTAAAGTTAAAACAATAGAAGAGATAGCAAAAAAAGTAGAAAATCAAGCAAAAGGTCTTATAACTCCGGGTTTATTATTTGAAGAACTAGGATTTAAATATTATGGGCCGACAGATGGTCATGATGTTAATGGTTTAATTGATGTATTAGAAAATCTAAAAGATCAATCTGGCCCCAGAATTCTTCATGTAATTACAAAAAAGGGGAAGGGATATAAGTTAGCTGAACAGAACCCAATTTCATACCATGGAGTAACACCGTTTGATATCAAAACTGGCAAGCCAAAAATAAAAAAAATTAATAATAAATTAACATATACTGAGATTTTTAGTAGGTGGGTAGATCAAGCTGCAAATATAGATACTAGGCTTGTAGTCATTACACCTGCAATGAGAGAAGGTTCTGGGCTTGTTGATTTTGAGAAAAAATATCCAGAAAGATATTTTGATGTGGGGATTGCGGAACAACATGCGATTACGTTAGCTGGAGGCATGTCTTGTGGGGGCTTAAAACCTATTATAGCAATATACTCGACCTTTCTTCAAAGAGCTTATGACCAATTAATACATGATATTGTTGTACAAGACCTTGATATTCTATTGGCAATTGATAGGGCTGGTATAGTTGGAGCTGACGGAGAGACTCATCAAGGTATATATGATATTTCCTTCTTAAGAATTCTTCCTAAAATAGTTCTTATGACTCCATCTGATGAATTAGAGATGTGGAAAATGTTATCAACTGGTCAAAAGCATAAAGGATTAGCTGCAGTCAGATATCCAAGAGGATATAGTCAAGGAGAAGATATTAGCTTAGATCATGCAACTATAGAGATTGGGAAAGCTAGAATAATTGAGAAAGGAAACAAAATAGCCTATCTTGTATTTGGAACGTTATTGAACACTGTTAAGAAAGTAGCTAAGAAAAATGGTGCAACTCTGGTTGACATGAGATTTGTTAAACCTATCGATGAAGATATGATCATAGATATCTGTAATACACATGATTATATATTTACCGTAGAAGACAATGTCACACTAGGCGGTGCTGGAACTGCTGTTAATGAGGTTATGACTAAATATTTGTTAAAAAATAACCTGGTAAATATAGGTGTTCCAGATAAAATGATACCTCATGGAAGCCAAGATGAAATATTATCAGAATTAGGTCTTGACGCACTTGGTATAGAAAAGATTACTAATGACCATGTGGATAATATGGTAAAAATAAGTAGTAAAAAGTAAAAACTGGAGAAATCGATATTTATACTCTAACCACATTTGTTGAGTTTTCATCTGCGCATGTACTGAATGGCCATGAAGGGGCTTGTAAAAGAATGCATGGACATAATTGGAAAGTTGAAGTTGAAGTTTGTGGAAATAAACTAGATAATATCGGAATGGTAATAGATTTTAAGGAAATCAGAAACATGACAAAAAGTGTCGTTGATCAGTTAGATCATCGTTTTCTGAATGATTTAAAGCCATTTAAAGAAATAAATCCAACGGCTGAAAATATTGCCCAGTATATTCATAAAGAATTATCTGTAATAATGAATGATAAGCAAATAGAAGTTAAATCAATTAAGCTATGGGAAACAGAAAAATCAGCGGTAACTTTTACAGGATAAATAATGTCTACTAATAAAAAATCTATCAAAGAATTAAACAAATCGAGCTTACCTGATACTCAAGGTCTTGAGGATACGAGGAATTTACCAATTAATAAAGTTGGTATAAAAGATATTCTTCACCCAATGGTTATTAAACAGAGATCAGGGAAAGAACAAACAACAGTTGCAAATTTTAATATGTATGTAAATTTGCCTCATAATTTAAAAGGGACTCATATGTCTAGGTTTGTACATATACTCAATAACCATGAAGACCATATAACTGTAGATACGTTTAAAACAATGATAACAGAAATGCTAGTTCTCTTAGAAGCAGAATCTGGTCATGTTGAGATGCAGTTTCCTTATTTTATAAATAAAACTGCTCCAGCCTCTAAAGTTAAAAGTTTACTAGACTATACTGTTACGTTTATTGGTGAGATTGAGAAAGGAGTATCTAGCTTAAAAGTAAAAGTATTGGTCCCTGTGACTAGCCTATGTCCTTGCTCAAAAAAAATATCAGCGTATGGTGCTCATAATCAGCGATCACATGTAACGGTTACTGTAAGCATAAAAGATTTTATCTGGATTGAAGAAATAATAGATGTAGTAGAGAAAGAGGCGTCTTCTGAGTTATATGCATTATTAAAGAGGCCTGATGAAAAACATGTAACTGAATTAGCTTATGATAATCCTAAGTTTGTTGAAGACATGGTTAGAGATATTGCAGGTCATTTTACTAAGGACGATAGAGTTAGGGAGTATACTGTCGAGTCTGAAAATTTTGAATCTATTCATAATCATTCAGCATATGCTCAAATTCACCAAATAAAAGACTAACTATCTTAAATCTGCATAAAGTGCTCGGATTACTTCTTCCGTTGCAGTATTAGTGATATTCGAAAACATATCGTTTTGAATTTCAATCACTGTTCCTTCTTGCTTAGTAATTATTACTATGTTGAACGAATTAACATCTTTTGAAGATTTCCAAAAAGCTAGATAATCCAGCATTGATGAGCTACTAGCCTCACTATCCTCAACAGATACTTTGATTAGACCATCTTCTTCTTTAGCGGATAAAATATTAATCCCATAAACTTCTAGAGATTTTATGACTGCTGGCCAAACTCTTGCATAAATATCATTAATATATAATGTGTGAAACCCATTTTCATCTATACTCATGCTTGCCTTACTTCTAACACCTGTTGATTGAACAACCGAATAACCTTTTGATTTAGCCTCTTCCCCTCCAAGATATATATATAACCTTGATATCATCTCGCTTTCAAATTCTGGGTCTCTAGGCCTATTCTGCCACCTAAATTCTGTATCTCCATCGGACATATATTCTTTACCATAATGCGTAATTAAAATATCTAAGGAATCATCTTTTAGCAAAACTCTAGTACTATAACTATCCCGTGTTTCAGGAGCTACAAGGAGAGGCACATATCTGCCAACAATTCTTTGCATAGTGCCTAATTGAGCTTCGCTTAAATTTTCCAAGAAACCAGTTTTCATTATTCCTAGCATATAATCCTTCTTGGATAAACGAAAACCTTCAGCCAGCCAAAAATCAGAAAGCTTCTTCCAAATATATTCTTTATCAGTTGTCTTTACACTGATAAATGAATCCCTACCTGACCTCAGAATGCTTATTCCTTCTAGTTTAGTATCTACCGTAAAAATTTCTATCCCTTCGTCACTATAGCCCGGTATCTCTAGAGCATCTTTCTGGCTTGGATTAATTAAATCTGGTGGAATTATCAAATCAAATTGCGTGTCATCGTAAGATTTACTTTTTTTGTACACCACCAAGTCTTTTCTCTCTGGAGATGTTAGATTATCTATATATTCAGTTATTGGGGAACATCCGCTAAAAACAAGCAAAGGAAGTATTATTATGGATAATAGTTTTGATTTCATTATTTAACTTTTAGATATTATACCAGCATTATACAGAGATTCTTCTAGAATATTCTCATATTTACTGTCCAGCCATGTTAATGGCAGCCTTATGCCTTTTTTAATTAAACCCATTCTATGAAGAGCCCATTTAACAGGTATAGGGTTAGACTCAGTAAAAAGATTATCATGTAATATATCTAACTTAGAGTTAATCTTGTTTGCTTCCTCAGCGTTACCTTCTATGGCAAATTTACACATTTCATGCATACTTAGTGGCGCTACATTCGCAGTTACAGAAATATTACCCTTAAAAC
This sequence comes from Gammaproteobacteria bacterium, assembly GCA_029246085.1. Lineage (GTDB taxonomy): Bacteria > Pseudomonadota > Gammaproteobacteria. The sequence goes on along the minus strand of JAQWOB010000023.1, from coordinate 26,381 downwards.
CTAGCAAGAGGTCTCTAACAGATGTTTTATCATCGCCAGTAAATATGGATATGTTATCAGCACATTTTTCAAGGAGCTCTTTTGATCTTTCTAGATTTCCAGAAGCCTCTTTTATGGCAATAATATTTGGATGACTAGATAACTTATGGACTGTATCTGGAAGCATGTCGACAGATGTTCTGCCAGGTACATTATATAAAATTTGTGGAATATTAACCTTATCAGCAATCATTTTATAGTGCTCATACAAGCCATTCTGCGTAGGTTTATTATAGTATGGGGTTACTAGCAAGCATCCATCAGCTCCAAGCTCTTTTGATCTTTGAGTGAGCTCTATGGCTTCGCTAGTAGAATTAGCACCAGAACCAGCAATTACTGGTATTCTTTTGTTCACAACTGATAGTGTTGCTTTAATAACTTCCGAGTGTTCTTTAAAATTTAAAGTAGCAGATTCACCTGTGGTACCAACAGAAACTATAACGTCTGTCTTATTTTCAATGTGAAACTCAATAAGTCTCTCTAAAGACTCATAATCTAGAGAACCGTCTCCATTCATTGGTGTAGCAATAGCCACCATACTTCCTTTAAACATACATACTCCTAGTCTAGTTTAAGGCCTATACTCAGTTTTTGGCCAAATATTTAACAATGTGTTAACTAATACCGCCAAAGGTATTGCAAAAAAGACACCCCAAATTCCCCATATTGTACCAAAAAATAAAATTGAAATCAGAATTGCTAGAGGGTGGAGATTTACTGCATCAGAGAATAAAACAGGCACTACCACATTGCCGTCTAGAATTTGTATAATGATATGAGCAAACACGATATACCAGAACTCCGAAGATGTTCCCCACTGAAAATATCCTACAAATACTATCGGTATAGTGACAGCAATGGCCCCGACATATGGAATAATTACTGATATTCCGCAGAGAAAACCTAATACTAAAGAATAGTTGAGCCCTAGAATAGTAAAAAATAAAGTTGATGCTACCCACACGATAATAATCTCTATAAACTTGCACCGAATATAATTTCCTATTTTTAAATCTAGCTCTGCATAAGCTTTTTTTGATAAATCTAATTTTTCTGGAAAAAATTTTTTAAACCATCCATTAATTTCTTTTTTATCAAAAAGTAAGAAAAAAATTAATATAGGGACAATCAACATATAAATCATTGTTTCTATAATACTTCCTGCAGATGATAAAGAGTAAGATACAATCGAGCCATACATATTATATATCTCAGTGTTTAATGCTGAAAAAATATTTGTTAATTGGCCTTCGGTAACCATAGCGTTATCTGATGACGTGAAATTGAGTAATAAAATTTTCCCTTTTTCCAATATCGAAGGTAAAGATTTTACAAATAAAGTGAACTGATCAATCATAAGCGGCAATATTAAAAATAATGTAACCATTGAGATAGCAATAAAAGAGAAATAGACAAGCAATACAATAGTATTTCTTTTGAGTGAATAATTTTTAGTGAATCGGTGTACCAATCCCTCTAGCATATAGGCGAGTATGATGGCTACTAAAATAGGTGTGACCGTGGCTAATAATATATAAGTAATTAGAGAAATAGATAATATTATTAGAGCTAATGCTACTTGATTTGGGTCAGTTAAATGGCTCTCATACCATTCTTTAAAAAATTTGAACATACTCTATTAGCTTTAAACTCGTTTAAATTGCTTTATATATAATAACCATATTCATGGTAAACTAAAACATCAATTTATAATATATCAATACTATTAGACGATGAAAGTATCAAATTTTCCAATTTTTACCCAGAAAGATGTTCCCTCTGAAGCAGAAATAACGAGTCATCAATTAATGATTAAGTCAGGAATGATTAGGAAATTATCATCAGGGCAATACTCTTGGCTTCCTATAGGCCTAAGAGTTATTCAAAAAATAGAAAAAATTATAAGGGAAGAATTGAATAATATTGGGTGTGCAGAGATATTAATGCCATCTGTGCAACCTGCAGAATTATGGAAAGAGTCTGGTAGATGGGATGAGTATGGTCCAGAATTATTAAGATTTAAGGATAGGCATGAGAGAGAATTTTGCTTAGGGCCAACATTTGAAGAAGTAATAACAGATTTAATAAGGAAAGATGTTTCTAGTTATAAGCAATTGCCAATGAATCTATTTCAAATATCTTCAAAATTTAGAGATGAAATTAGACCAAGATTTGGGGTAATGAGAGCTAGAGAATTTATAATGAAAGATGCTTATTCATTTCATGAAACACAAGACTGTCTGGATAATACATATGAAATTTATAAATCAGCTTATCAAAAAATTTTTAAAAGGTTAATGCTCGACTATACAATAGTGGATGCTGATAGTGGAAATATTGGGGGTAATGAGTCTAATGAATTTCATGTGATAGCTGAAACTGGTGAAGATGATCTCTTGCTGGATAATAAATGCAATGGAATGAACTTAGAAATTGCAAAAATTAAATATTCAGAAGATAGCTTGGAGTCAATAATAAAGAAAACTGGCTTAACACATAAAAAAGGTATAGAAGTTGGCCATATATTTAAATTAGGACAAAAATATTCAGAGAAAATGAAGGCTAAAATAACTACTAAAGACTCAAAATCAATAAATATGTTTATGGGTTGCTATGGAATTGGTATTACAAGAATAGTTGCAGCTGCAATTGAACAAAGTCATGACTCAAATGGAATCATATGGCCGAAATCAATCAGTCCTTTTGAAGCTGTTATTATAGAAATAGATGGTCATAAAAATAAAGAAGTTAGATCACACTCAAACGAAGTATATAGTTTACTAAAAAATTCTAAAAAGAATATAATTCACGATGACAGAAATGCAAACTTTGGCAATAAAATGAAAGATTGGGAATTAATTGGAATACCCCATATGATTATCATTGGGAATAATGAAGCTAAAAATAAAACAATTACTTATAGAGCGAGAACTGAAAATACTAAGTTTGAAATTAAAGTGGAAGAAATAGTAAGCAAGCTCAATTGATAAAATTCTTAATTATCTAAAAACCTATAAGAGTCCCTCTGTTTATTATGTTGCTCAATTGCCATCTTTGCTTGATTTAAGGCTTCTTTGGCTAATTTAACTGATTTCTCATAATTCTCTTTTGAATGCTCTTTGGATGCTTTTTTAATTATTTTACCTGTATCTCTCCAAGCATTATTGAGCTTCAATGCTTTCTTATATGTTTTTTTAGCTTCTGAAATATATTTTTCTGATGATTGTTTAGTAGCATCTGACGCTATAATAGGGTTAATAAAAATCATCAAAACTAAAAAAACTAAAAATCTATTCATAATATTCTTCTTAAAAAGTTTTATTTTATCATTCATATAGAATATCCTAATCTATAATGAATGTTCTTATTATATATTATTCTGGAAATGGCTCAACGAAAAAAATGGCTAGATTAATAGCTAGAGGCGTAGAGATGGTAGAAGGTGTTTCATCTGTAATTCGAACAGTTATAAATATATCTAGTGATAATACTACCAATACTGATGCTATCGTAGATAAATCAGATTTAGATCAATGTGATGGAATAATAATTGGGAGCCCAACTCATTTTGGAAACATGTCGGGTTCTATGAAAGCTTTCATCGATACAACAACTGCAGAATGGTTTAATGGATGTTTAACTGGAAAACCAGGAGGGGTGTTTACTTCAACATCAAGCATGCATGGTGGACAAGAGTCAACCCTACTAAGTATGATGCTACCCCTACTTCATCATGGAGTAATTATTACAGGTGTGCCATATAGTGAAAAAAAACTTAGTACCACTAAGGGTGGAGGGACTCCCTATGGACCAAGTCATGTTTCATTTGAATCAGATATAGAGATAACTGATGATGAAAAAGATATATGTATAAATTTTGGAAAAAGGATAGCCACTCTAGCAAAAAAATTGAACTAATAAAAACTACTTATACTCTATAATTTTTTTAATAAAGGGTATGGTAATTTTTTTCTTTAATGACAATGAAGTCTCGTCAATAAATTTAATGCAATTACATAAAAAATATAAGTCTCTTTTATAGTGATTCATTATATAGTCACATACTTTAGGCGTGAGGTCCCAGCCTCTTTCATATGCATTTTTTTGTAAGACCTTTATTTTATCACTATCATTAAGTTCAGGTATTTCAAGTATTTGATCCCACTTAAGTCTAGAAGCTAAATCAGGAATTGTAAAATTAATATTATTTAATTTTTCAGTAGACGTAATAATCATACTTTTCTTCATTAAAATAAACTCATTGATTAAAGAAAAGATGACTTCTTCATTGATGCTATTAGTGATTAAAAGATCAATATCATCAATAACAAGAGAGTCATGCCTCAATATATTTTGAAAATTTATTAATGCTATATTTTTTTTATTTAATATAAATATACTTCTATTAGTTAAATTATTTACTGCTAAACAGAGATGAGTTTTGCCACTAGAATGATTTCCTCTTATGAAGATAATATTTGTTCTATCAGCTATAGTTAAATTCTTTAGGAGCTCAATAGCAATACTATTCTTCCCAAGAACAAAATTATCAAAGCTCTTATCAGTAATAAAACTGAAATTAATAGGTATTTGATCTTTATTGAGTTTAGTTTCTTTCATAAAAGTATATAATTAATAAACTAATATATAATTAAATTCAAATCATTTAAACATGAAAAAAAAAATTAATAAGCTAACTTATGAAAAATCAGGTGTCAGTATCAAGAATGCTGATAAACTTATAGGAACTATCTCAAAAAAGACTGAAAAAACTTATCCTAATGTATTAGCTGGTATAGGTGGTTTTTCAAGTTTATATGCCTTAGATATAAAAAAATATAAGAACCCAGTAATTGTATGCGGTACTGATGGAGTTGGGACAAAATTAAAGTTAGCATCAAAACTTAAAGAACATCGATATATAGGGCAAGATTTACTGGCTATGTGTGTAAATGATGTAATAACATCTGGAGCAACCCCTTTATTTTTTCTAGATTATTTGGCTACAAGTAAAGTTGATGTCAAATTACATACACAGGTTTTAAAAGGAATCAAAAAAGCTTGTGAATCTATTAATATCCCATTGATTGGTGGTGAAACTGCAGAAATGCCTGGTATGTATAGCAAAGATGATTATGATTTAGCAGGGTTTTGTGTTGGTGTTGTAGATAAAAAAAATATTATCAATAAGAGTAAAGTTAAAAAAAGCAATATCTTGATTGGGTTTGAATCCAGTGGTTTTCACTCAAATGGGTTTTCTCTAATAAATAAATTAATAGAAAATAGATCAATATCTTTAAGACAAAAATTTAAAAATACTAATTTAGGTAAAGCTCTGATAAAACCAACAAAACTTTATGCTGATATTTTTGAGTTATTGAGAAATAAAATTAGTATTAATGGTGCCGCACATATAACTGGGGGTGGCTTAACAGAGAATCTTCCCAGGGTAATATCAGAAAAATATACAGCTCATATCGATGAAAGTATGTTAAAAATTCCAGATTTATTTAAATTGATACAAGAAAAATCTATGCTTAATAAAAAAGAAATGTTGAAAACTTTTAATTGTGGCATTGGAATGGTATTGATAATTAATAAGAATGATATTGATGCATTTATAAAGATATTTAGTAAAACTAAATATAAGCCAAAAATTATAGGTTATATTGGCAATCGTAATAATAACAAAAGTATAGTTTATGAGTAGATCTAAAGTAATAATATTTATATCAGGGAATGGGAGTAATCTCCAAAATATAATTAATAATATTGATAATGATTTTCTTAAAATGGACATAACTGCAGTTGTATCAAATAATCCTAATGCGAAAGGTCTCGTAAGAGCCGAAGAAGCAGGTATAGAAACTATGATAATTGACACATCTAATAAATATATTGATGGACTACTAACTCTGATAAATACTTATAATATAGATCTTATTTTACTTTCTGGATTTATGAAAATATTACCAAAAGATTTTACAGATAAATTTTATGGGAAGATTATGAACCTGCATCCATCATTACTTCCAAAATTTAAAGGCTTAGATACACATAAGAAGGTTTTAGCTTCAAAGGAAGAATATCATGGCGCATCAGTACATTTTGTAACATCAAAACTAGATGATGGGCCAGTTATAATACAAGGTAAGACTAAAATACTAAAAAGTGATAGTGAGAATACTTTGCGGGATAGAGTTCATAGAATTGAACATAATATTTTTCCTTTAGCAATAAAATGGTTTATAGAAAAACATATTAAGCAAGTTAAAGATAAATGTTTTTTTGATAATGAGGAATTAGAATGCCCTATAGAACACTTAGCAGATTAGTGAATTATAAATATCTGATATTTATTTTTTTTATATTTATTAATAATACTTATGCAGAAGAATTATTAATTTCAAAATATCAGTATGATCTATATAAAGGTAATATCCATTTTGGCTCAAGTGAACAAACATTATTTAAAAATGGTTCCATTTATAAATTTAATATTAAGAGTAAATCTGCTGGAATATTTAAACTTAAAAAAGATAATAGATTGGAGACAACAAGTTTTATCAAAGAAAATCGTATGATAAAACCAATATCATATAAGTTTATAAAAGAGAAAAAGAACAGCTATCAACTAATAGAAACTATTTTTAATTTAGATAATAATTATGCTTATACAATAGAGAATAATAATAAACAAGAACATACTAACATACCTTATTCTCTAGATAGGCTATCTGTACAAATTGATTTCCAAGAAAAGATGAAAACAGGGGTATTTGAATATAAATACAATATTATTGATAAAGGTAGGTTAAGAAAGTATTCTTTTGTCCTGCATTCTGATGCTATTATTAATACAGTCTTTGGAGAGACTAATACTATAGTTATTAAAAAATTAATCGAAAATAATAAACGAAGTACTTTAACTTGGTATGCTGTCGATTATGATTTTATACCTGTAAAAATAGAGCAATATCGTAAAGAAGCTCTAGTTTTTACCGTAATACTAAATGAGGTTTACAAATAATTACTTCTGCTTATTTCTTAATCTAAGCGAATTAACTCTAATAAAACCTTCCGCATCTCTTTGATCATAATCACCAGAATCTGTCTCGAAAGTAGATAAATCCTCGCTATATATAGAATAAGGGGATTTTCTTCCAAGCACCATCACATTACCTTTTAAAAGCTTAATTCTGACTATACCGCTAACCTTCCTCTGCGAATCATTGATTAATTTTTGCAAACTTTCTCTTTCGGGGCTAAACCAATAACCATTATAGATTAGTCTCGTATACCTGTTCGCAAGATCTTCCTTTAGGTGTAAAAGTTCACGGTCCATGGTTATAGACTCCATGGCTTTATGCGCTTTATGATATATCGTACCACCAGGGGTTTCATAACAGCCCCTAGATTTAATACCAACATAGCGATTTTCCACGATATCTATTCTTCCAATGCCATGTTTTCCAGCTAATTGATTTAGCTTCTCTAGTACTTTGCATGGTGACAATATTTTCTTATTGATTTTAATAATATCCCCATTTTTAAATTCTAACTCTAAAATATCCGCTTTATTAGCCGCCTTTTCAATAGATTTAGTTCTTAACCACATTGACTCTTCTGGGGTTTTCCAGGGGTCCTCCAAAATTCCACCTTCATAGGAAGTATGTAATATATTTGCATCCATGGAGTATGGGCTTTTTTTGCCTAAATCAAAATCTATAGCTATTTTATTTAACCTTGCATATCTGACTAAATCTTTTCTTGAATTAAATGCCCATTCTCTCCAAGGAGCTATAATTTTAATTTTTGGATTTAAGGCATATGCCGATAATTCAAACCTGACTTGATCGTTTCCTTTTCCAGTCGCCCCATGACATATAGCGTCTGCCCCTTCTTTTTTAGCTATCTCTATCAGTCTCTTGCTAATCAAAGGTCTTGCGATCGATGTTCCTAGAAAATATTCACCCTCATATATAGCATTAGATCTAAACATTGGATACACATAATCCTTAACAAATGTTTCCTGTAAATCCTCTATATATATTTTTTTAATTCCAAGTTTTTTGGCTTTAACTTTAGCATCTTTAGTTTCCGAGCCCTGGCCTATATCAGCAGTAAACGTAATAACTTCACACTCATACTTCTCCATCAACCACTTTGCGATGACTGATGTATCTAATCCACCAGAATATGCTAAAACAACTTTTTTAAATTTCATCAATGTTATTTTCTTCTCCAATAGTAGGCTCTACCCATCTGAAACCATTATTAGTTGACTCTTTTTTCCAAAAAGGAGCTTCTGCCTTTAATGCTTCCATGATATCGCGCGTAGCATTGAATGCATTGTCTCTATGCTCTGACCAAGAAGCAACAATAACTATTGGATCTGTTGGTTCTAATGCTCCAACTCTATGGATAACAAGGCCATCAATAATCTTATATTTTTTAATTGCAGCATTCACTATGTCTTCTAGATATTTTTCTGTCATTCCCGGATAATGTTCTAACTCCATATTCTGAACTTCTTCATCATCATTAAAATCTCTCACAGTACCTACAAAAACAGATGTTGCTCCAATCTTAGGATTGTTTTGTAAAACATTTTTTTTATAATCAACCAATGACTGCCATGGGTCAAATTTTTCATTCATAATTTCAATTTTCATAATTAACCACCTGTAACTGGAGGGAAAAAAGCAATTTCATCTCCATTTTTTAATTTAAAGTTTTTGTCAACATACTCATGGTTTACAGCTACTAATACTCTGATGGGAGTCTTTTTACCAACTGTTAAGCTTTTCCATAATTCATTAGCTGAGAGGCTAGTCTCAATTTTAAGATCTTCAGAATCTTTGCCCATTATATCTCTAACACTAGCAAAATATTTAACATAAATTTTCATGATTTGCCTATGTATCATAGTTATAAAAATGATTATTATCAACAAAATTAACAATTTGCTTTAAAAAAGTCAAAAATTACTAAAACAGTATGTTTAAGTCTTAGATTTTCTTGCTTGATTACCTGATATTACCCCTAACATTATAGAAGCATAACAAATAATAGCTAAAAGCCATTCTCCACTGTTTATACCAGGATAAAGTGGGACTAAAGGGAAAAACATAAGAGTGACAAAAAATCCAGTAGTGAGTTCTATAAATCCATAATCTGGAAACACTTGAATGAGTAAATCAAAGGCAGCCATATAACCGGCAACAGCCGATATCAGATAAAAAAAATAACTCATAAATATATACATATACTGATATTAACTTTCTAATATTGATATTACAACTTAGCAGACTATAAATATAATTATTATCCACCAATATATGACATTTCTACTTTATTTTTTTTACTTTTATCAATCTTATTAATAACTCTCAATTGAGAATACTGGTCATTTCTATTAGACCAAACTTTAATAAAATAATCATTAAAAGATAAGTTGTTTTTTTCATTTCTAAAGTAACTAGAAAAATTATAAGGCTTATCTGAAAACAAACATGTATAAAAATTACCATTTGCTGATAGCCTGCCACGGTTACATTCAGAACAAAAAGGTTTTGATATAGACGAAATAAAAGCAATATTCAATGCATAATTATCTATAGACCATTTCTCAGATGTAGAATCTATTAAATCAGGTAGTTTTTTTAAACTAAAATATTTCCCAACTAAATCTTTGGTTTCTTTTGAAGAAAATACATTACTCAGAGACCAATTATTAGATTCTCCTACATCCATATATTCAATAAACCTTAACTCAACGCTTTTGCCTAAAAATTTTTCTACCATAGGGATAATTTCTTTATCATTTACTCCTTTTATAACAACCATATTTACCTTAACACTATCAAATATACTAATAACATTATCTATAGCCTCTGATACTAAAATATAGTTATTATTAACAGGATTCATTATATTCGCTACTTTTTGAGACGAAGCATCCAAACTTATAGTTACTGAATCTAACCCACTTTTCTGTAAGGCTATTAGTTTTTCTTTAGTTAATAAAGACCCATTACTAGTAATCATAACCTTATCAATCAATGCATCTTTTTTCAAACCTTCAACCAAATACTCAATATTTTTTCTTAGAAGCGGCTCTCCACCAGTAAGTCTAATTTTCTTTAAACCAAATGGTTTTAAAGTTTTAGCAACCTCTATGATTTCCTCATATGTCAGTAATTCATTTTTTTTCAGAAACTGATGCTTACTATCAAATATCTCCTTAGGCATACAATATGTACATCTAAAATTACATTTATCAGTGACTGAAATTCTTAGATACTCAAATTGTCTATTTAGTTTATCTTTGATCATTTTAATTGCAAACTTTACATTTATTATCTTTAATTATTTTAACAGTTCTAAAACCCATATACTTTAAATCTACTAATAATAATTTGCTTTCTAGTGATTCACCAAAGCCTATCAAAGTCTTTATAACCTCAGTTGCCTGAAGGGAACCTATCATCCCAGTTAATGTAGATAAAACTCCGAGGTCTATACATGAGTTGATTTCGTCCTCTATATCGTCATAAAGACAATTATAGCAAGGCATATCAGATAAATCATTTCGGAAAACTGCAACTTGTCCCTGCATCTTTATGGCAGCACCCATCACTAAGGGTTTTTTTAAAAATAAAGATATCTTATTAATCAGTGATCTTGATTTAAAATTATCAGTAGCATCAATAATTATGTCTACATCTTTCATAAGACTAACTGAATCATTTGTGAATCGTATATTGTAACCTTCAATATTTATATCAGGATTTAATATCTTCAATCTTTTGCATGCTACGTCAGCCTTATATAGGCCAAGGTCTTCAGAAGTATAAAGTATTTGTCTCTGAAGATTTGTTTCATCCACTACGTCATCATCTATCAATGTAATTTTACCAAGCCCTGAAGTTGATAAATACTGAGCAACTGGACAACCAAGACCCCCAAGGCCTATTATCGCCACATGTTTTTGTTTTAAGATCTCAAGCCCATCAGTCTGAATTTCTTCTAAAAGAATATGTTTGTTATATCTCAAAAGATCATCATTTGATAATTGAAGTCTAGTTCTTTTTTTTACCTTCATTAAACTTCTCAAGTTGTTCTTTAGTTGCCTCTTTTTGATGCTTACTCTTATATTCAGAATAAGGCATTCCATAAACTAATTCTCGAGCTTCATCATAAGTCAATTTATCTCCTAATTTCTCAGCTTCTGACATATACCATTTAGATATACAATTACGGCAGAAGTTTGCCAAATTCATCATGTCAATATTTTGAACATCAGGGTTCTTTCTCAAATGATCAAGTATCTTTTGAAATGTTGCAGATTCTATTTTTAATTTTTTAGCCATTGCAAGCTTGTCATCATATAACATAGTATTCCTCATATATTTATAATATAAATATACCATGAAACCAAGTGAACCAAAGTGTTCATGTTTTAGATTTTATTAGGCTTTCTTTTAATTTGACTTATTTGTATACCTAATATCACAATAATTAAGCCTACAAGATAATTCCATGACACATCTTCATTAAAAAAGATAACACCGAACAAGATAGCCCAGACAGGGATAAGATAATTCATTATAGATATAAAGGTTGCCCCTGAAGATTGTAATATTTGAAAATATATAATCGTTGCAATAGCTGTACAAAAAACTCCTAATATAACTATTGCCAAAATATGTTCATAATCGCCATATGAGTGTGGGGCTAGGTCAATATTTAACATTATATATATGCTCATAATAGCTGCAGAATACAATATCACTCCTGTTGATGCATTCAGAGGATTTGTAATTTTAAATCTCTTTCCATACACTGCAGCAAATGAATAAAGTATTGCTCCACTTATGACCATCAATTCAGAATAAATACCATCAATTATATTATTTTCAATAATATTTTTGTCCGGCATAATTAAAATAATAATTCCAGTAAATGCAACTAAAAAACCAATAAGTTTTTTCTTTGTCATATTTTCATCATTCAAAAAAAAATGAGACAATATTAATGTAGAGATAGGCATTGTTGACATTAATATACCAGCCAAAGAACTATCAATTCCAATTTGTCCATATGAAATTAATAGAAAAGGAGCTACAATTCCCACAATACTCATAAAAAAGTAATAACGCCAGTTTGATAAATCGATATTAATCTTTTTAAAAACTGTTAAGACAAAACCCAGAAGCACTATACTAGCAATAAGTAGGCGTCCTGTTACTAAGACTTCTGGACTATAAGCTTCTAGCGCAAACTTATTAAGAGTAAAAGCGCCTCCCCAAATAGCCGATAACAGTAATAATAATATCCAATTCGTTGTATATGAAGTCATCTTAAGTTATCCTTTTTTTATAATGAGATTATATAATTACTTTATCTAAAATATGAAAATTTTATCTATAAATATTTCTGAGCCCAAAAAAGTCATGTTTAACGGCAAAGAGCTTACCACTAGTATATATAAAAAACCAATAGAAGGCTCCATTGAGGTTACTGAGGTTGGATTGCTTGGTGATAGGCAAGCAGATATGAAAGTTCATGGAGGGTATGACAAAGCTCTATATGCATACTCACATAAGCATTACCAGACTTGGTCAAAAGAAATGAATCAAGATTATAGTGAATTTGGACTAGTTGGAGAAAATCTTACAATTGATGATTTTGATGAAAAAGAAATATATATTGGTGATGAACTAAAAATTGGTAATTGTCTCTTCCAAATCTCTCAACCAAGAATTCCCTGTTATAAAATTGGAATAAAAATGAATAGTAGAGATTTTACAAAAAAGTTTTCTCAAAGTGGTCTATTAGGATCTTATTTAAGAGTATTAGAAACAGGAAGCATATCTAGAGGTGATGAGGTTGAATATATAAGAAAAGAAAGTGACAGTATGTCTATATATGAAATTTCTGAGATATTATTTCAAGATATAAATAATATTGATAAAATGAAGAAAGCGGTAGACTTAAAATATTTGACAGAAGAAATCAAGGAAAGGTTTAGAGAAAGATTGATGAAACTAGGAGATTATAGTTCTTTATAGATATATGAGAGTATCTAATATCAAAATAATAGAAGATGATATAGACATAATAAGTTGCTCTGGTGACGATATAAGTGGTTCCCACCCTCAAATATTCTTAAAAGTTAATAGTGAAGATGGAACTGTAGAATGTTATTATTGCGGTAAGAATTTTATACAGAAATCAATGTTTAAGAAAAAGTAGTTATGTTTAAAGATAGAATATCAATTAAAGAAGTAGAAGAAGGAAATGAACTTAGTCCAAAGTTTAATTCTGATGGGTTTATCCCAGTTGTTACTACTGATACAAAAACAGGTGTCCTATTAATGCATGCATTCATGAATGCAGAGGCTCTTAAGCTTACAATTGAGAAAAGAGAAGCTCATTATTATAGTAGAAGTAGAAAATGCATATGGCATAAAGGTGCCACTAGTGGTTTTGTACAAAAGGTTGATAGCATATTTATTGATGATGACCAAGATTGTGTATGGATTAAAGTGACTGTAGCTGGAAATGCAAGCTGTCATGTCGGTTATTTTTCATGTTTTTATCGTGAAATAAAATATGATGGTAAAAAAGCGAAACTAACCTTTACTGAAAAAGAAAAAGTATTTGATCCAGATGAGGTATATGGAGATGCTCCTAACCCCACTATATTATAAATTATTAAAACTAAGGTTTTGACTAAAAAATCTTCCTAGTAAGCCTATAATATAAAAGTTTATAGTTAAATATAAAGGCCCTAATTCCATTGAAGCATAAAAATAATATATAGACGGAATCGGGCTATAATTAGAAAAATAATAGTATGTAAAATGAATAAATATTATAACGGGAACAATAATGAGTGCTCCATGTATTATATTGATAATAGTACTTTTTAAATAACCCATAACCTTATGAACAATAAATCTAATAAATTCAGTATAACAAAAAAATCTTCATGGTCACTAATTTTAGCAGCTAAATACTTCAAGCTAGATAATTTTGATGACATATCTCAGGTAACTATAGAAAAAGTATTAAATAAGAAAAAATATCAGTATAAATATAGTATAGAGAAACAAGAGGTGATTGATAATAATTTTGATATAGATGAATATACAAATAATCTCTTCAAGCTATATCTTCCTATAATATTTAATAATAAAAAGACTTTTCTGATAGGTCATTTAGCGCAAACCTTGGATGGATTCATAGCAACACAATCAAGTGAGTCAAAATATATAAGCTCTCAAGAAAATCTTATCCATATACATATGTTAAGAGCAATATCAGATATAATTATTGTAGGGTCTAATACTGTTAAATCAGATAATCCTATGCTTACAACAAGACTCGTAAAAGGTGAAAATCCTATGAGGATTATTTTAGATAAAAACAACAAGCTTAGTAAAAAATATCATGTATTTAATCATAAAGACGATAATGGTTATAAAATTATTCATGATAAATTAAAATCAAGAGATCAAAATATATTTCAATTACCTCTAATAAATAATCAGTTTGATGAAAAAGATATACTATCATTGCTAACTAAGCTAAATAAAAGAATAGTTTTCATAGAAGGTGGCGGAAAAACTATTTCAAAATTTTATGAAAAAAATTTACTTGATAAATTACATTTATGTATCAGTCCAATAATATTAGGGGAAGGAATTAGTAGCTTTATAATTCCAAAACAAAAGTCATTAAAAGAAGTTTGTGAACACAAAATATCTTATATGAAGATGGGTAGTGATATTTTATGTGATATTGATTTATTTTGATTTAATTTGTAAAAAAAAATAAAGTCCTGGTAAAGAGCATATTAAATTTAATATCCCATATATGATGGATACACTAATACTTGAAGACGCTGAAAGCCCTAAAAGCAAAGATAGTAAAAGAGCGGTTAATTCTCTTATCCCCCAACCTCCAATACTGATTGGTAAAGTCATAGAAAATAAGATTATTGGAGAAAAAACCATAAACGCAAGATAATCAATATCTAGCCCTAATGAAACTGCAGATATTACATAGATAAGTACATATGAACACACAACGAAAAACGATAGTATTAAATGCCTCCAAAACACCTCCCCGGAAAAAACTGCATAAATATTATGACCAATTTTCTTATCATTTAGCATTTTTTTAATTTTCTTATTCAGAAATAATTTAAATATAAAAAATATTAATAATGAAGGGAAAAATAAGTAAAGGAAAGCTTCGTATTTATTATTTATAAGAAAATAAAAAGTTAGAGAAACTATGAAAAAAGCAAGCAGCATAATTTGACCAGATAATCTCTCAAAAATAACAGCTTGTACGGATTTTCCTATTTTTAGAATTTCCATTTTATTTTCTGTAGTATGATAAATGCGAAACATATCTCCCATAATTCCACCTGGCAAAATATTATTCATAAAACTAGATATATAATAAAATTGGATAGAATTTCTAAAACTAATATCCAGATTAGTAATTTTAGAAATATACATCCATCTATATGCTGATAAAAAATGCTGTATAATACTTATGAGCATAATTAATAAAATATACCGTATGTCTATGATGGAAAGCATATTAGATATATTGATTCCATAATGCTCAATAATATAATAAATTATTAAAATAGATAGAATATACTTTAAAGAATCTTTGATATTCATTATGTTAATATTAAAATATCTTTATGGCCTACAATAATTTTTGATTTACCAGTTACAATATCTTTCAATTTTACCTTCCGCCATTCACTCAGCATATCTTTATTTGTGATATCATCTTTTTTTAATGGTTTACATATTGTATCTAAATACATTTTTTGAAAACATTTGGAATTTTCATCATAAGATTTTAATTCCCAAGAAGAGTCTTCAATCTGAAAATTATATTTTTTCTTCATACTACACTCTCTTATAAGTTCAATGCTTTTTGCGCCAACCACATATCCAGAACTCTTATTAGTTTCCTGATTTTTATTAAACATCGTTAAAATATATTTATCATACTTATGACTAGAAGCCCATTTAATTCTCCCATCAAAACATATAGAAAAATATATTATTTTATTTTTACCTACTTTATCTAAAAGTTTCTTAATAAATAATGTTGGAAGTATATCTGACATTGCTGACAAACTAATTAAATCATAATTATTAATAATATTTAATGATTTTAAAATATCAGCATTCATTAATTGAATATTTTTAGTTTTGATTGTATCTATTTTTTTTAACTTATACTTTGTCGGAGATTCTTTTAAAATATTATAGTCTTTTCCATTTAGATAACTATAAGTTGATGCATAAAAATCTCTTAAAAGCTTAGAGTCATAATCTATGAGAAGCATTTCCTTGAAAATTATTTTCTTGCAATGACAGTATCTTAAAAATGATCCATTTCCAGAGCCTAGGTCAATGATTCGATTAAAGGAAGACCTGTCTTTTTTATACTGTTCTTTTAACAAATTACTTCTATATTTTAAATCATATTGTTCTCGTGCTTTAATCCACGATAATGAAAATTTACCTTGTTCCATATAACACCATTTTAAAATTTCTTGCTGCTCTCTTCCAGCCATACTTCCCAATGCTAGAAGATACTTTTTTAGAAGTATAATTATTGAAATTATACTCGATGGTTTCAGCTAATGATTGAATATTATTTTCTTCGACAAAATCAACATCTCTGCTTTTCAATACTTCCCTTAATACTGGCAAATCTGTAGTAATAACTTTAACTCCAGAAATTGAAGACTCCAGTAATGCCATGCCAAAGCCTTCATAATGTGTCGCAAGTATGAATAACTTTGATTTTTTTAAATAATCAAGCATAGTCTCAGTTTCCACTGAACCTAAAAATGTTATTTTATCTTCCAGTCTATAACTCTTAACCAAAAGGTCTAGTCTTTGGTAATAATCCTTATCAATACTATAATCTCCTATAATATTTAAATGCCAATCAAATTTTAGTTTACTCAATGACTTTATCAGCCACTCATGTCCTTTCCTTGGAATTATATTACCAATTGATATAAGGTTTTTAGAATTAGTAGCGGTATTATAATTAAAAAAACAATCTCTGATACCTGGATATACTACATGTATCTTTGAATTCTTATTTAAATACTTACTAATTTTTAATTTCATATATTTGCTTACAGTTGTTATTGATTTTGCATATGTAAAAGCTATTTTTTCATTAAAATATAATTTAAGATTAGATGATCTTTTAGAGGGATCTTCTAATGAGCATGGATGATGTACTAGTAAACTAATATTGCCAAATTTTTTTATAATATATTTGATTCTGTTAGCCAGATAGCCATCTACTATTATAATGGACTCTTTTGGTATTTTCTTTAATTTTGTAAAAAGCTCAATACTAGAAATATCATGTTTGACTACTATGCCAGAGTGATAAATAAATATTTTTTTTAAATACTTGCACAATTGAATATCATATAATGTTCCACCGGTAATAGTACTGCCGAATTTAGGATAAATAAAATATATTTTTCTCATTCATTAATTTTTTGTTCATAAGATGCTGATGCAACATGTGACTCATTTAAAATCATCTTAATTGAATATAACTGTGAAATATCAAATTTTTCTTTTTTTAATTGGCTTATAAAGTCCATAGTTAATTGTTTTGCCATAAATTCTGTAGTTGTTATTATCCCTGAGAATAAATCAATATCATCAAGATTTTTATAATTATAAGCCTTGATACAATTATTAAGTAATTTTGACGCAAGCCCAATATCTATTACAACATTTTTATCTGTTATTCGATTACTTCTAATCACTAAATCTATTACATAAGTTGCGCCATGGAGGTTTTTAGCGGGCCCAAAAAAATCATCTTTTAAGCTATGAGCTATAAATAAATTATCTCTTACAGTTACTTCATACATAGTTATTTATCTCCATAACTTACTACTTTACAAAAAAATTTCTGTCCTTTTATCATTTCAGAGAAAAATTTTGGCAGCTTATTAAAATTTATCATTTTGTTTTCTACTAGATGATCTAATCTCTCATCATTTAACATACTAATTGCTAACTCTCTTCTTTGGACATTATTCCAGTATTTGCTTCTATTATGGGAAACTTTTGATACTTGAGAAAAAATAATCTTAATCCTTTTTGAAAGGAATTCTTCACCAAATTTAACTCTGGAAACATTATCTCCATACCAACTCAATATACAAATAGTGGCCTCATCTTTAACATGCTTGCTTAGGCTATTTATAATATCAGCATTTCCAGAACACTCATAAATAATATTTGCCTTATAGTTTTTAGGTATCTGGGTTTTAAAATTAATATTAAATATTTTAGAAAGTTTACTTTTTTTTGTATCACTATCAACCAGTAATATTTCACAACCAGGTATGGATTTCAGTAAGTAGGCCATTAAAAATCCAACTACTCCAGAACCTATGACTAATATTTTATCACCACAAGACGGCAACGTATCCCACATACCATTTACTGCAGTCTCCATGTTTGCTGTCAATAAACACCTTTTTAGTGGAATTGATTCTGAAATTAGAGTTACCTCAGATTCATTTAATACATAATGTGTTTGATGAGGGTACAATGTATATACATATTTTCCTTTAAACTTAGATGAACCTTCTATTACTTTACCTATATTCATATACCCATATTTAACATCTGAGCCGAATTTTCCCTCTTGATATGGGCACTTCATTAATTCTTTTTGACTGTCAGGAACAGCTCCGGTATAAACAATTTTTTCTGTTCCATAGCTGATTCCACTATATACTGTTTGAATTAAAATCTCGTTTTCCTTTGGTGAATCAATAGTATGGCTTTTTATATAACTACTATTTTTTTTCTTAATCCAGAATGATTGTGCGTTTATTTTTTTCATACTACACTTAAATATTAATTATGATTAATTTCTTTATACTAAAAACTATCTCGAGAGCATATTTAGCCTTAATAATATTGCTTGGTGCTATTTTATACAAAGACCTAACACTATTAATAGTACTACAAAATACTATATTATTTTTAATTATTTCAACTCTTATATTTTATATATTTAACCATTTTAAGGAAAATAAATTTACATATGCTTCTGAGGTGACATATTTAAGGGTAATAATATCAATAATTCTTCTATCTATATCTATAAATGCATTTTCAGACCAAGATATTTTAAAAAATTTTTACCATAATAGCTACTTTGCCTTGATAGCTTTTTTAGCTTTATGCTTGGATGGGGTTGATGGGTATATAGCAAGAAGATTTAATGAACAAAATAGTTTTGGAGAAATATTTGATCAAGATGCTGATACTCTATTAATATTAATACTATCTATCTCTTTATATCTGAATAAAGATGTATCTATAATAGTATTTTTAATCCCTACCTATAGATATTTATTTTTAATATCCATGAATAAATGTAAATGGATGAAGTATGATCTTCCAGAAAGTTATTACAGGAAAATTAGCTGCGCCCTATCAACATTTTTATTAATAATTTGTCATAGCCAATATATTAAAGATATATCATTAAGTTATTTAGTATTGATATCATTATTTGTCATTACTTTTTCTTTCGCAAAGGATATACTTTGGTTATATAAGAGGGAAAAGCATGAGAACATATAAGGTATTAATTATCATCGTAAGTATATTTTTTACTCAATTAGTTATTGCTAAAGATGATGCTTATGTTATTGATGAATCTCACTTTAGTTTAGGATTTCTAGTTGAGCATGCTGGCTATGCAAAAACACTTGGAATGTTTAAAAAAGTCAGTGGTTCATTCTCCTATGATAAAGATAAAAATATTCTCTCAAATGTAGAAATAATTATTGATACATCTAGCGTATTTACCAATCATGAAAAAAGAGATTCACACTTAAAAAGTCCTGACTTTCTTAATGTAAAAAGTTTTCCAATAATGACTTTTAAAGCAGCTAATAATGATTTAAATAAAAACCCTAATAAAGTTTCTGGAGAATTAACATTATTAGGTATATCAAAAAAAATTATTCTAAATGCTGTTATTAATAAAATTGAGAAATATCCCTTTGGTTTCACTAAACCAATTGTGATGGGTGTATCTGCAACAGCTAGCTTTAATAGATCAGACTTTGGCATGAATTATGCTGTTAAAAAAAATCTTGTTGGCGATCAAATAGATTTGATAATAGAGTTTGAAGCAATTAAACAATAGATGAAGCATAAAGATACTCAATTAGATCCAAATAAATTAAGGTCATATATAGATTTAGTTGGCTATAAAGAATCTCCTGTCTTGAAAGAACTACGTGATGAGACATCTGGACTTGGCGATATCTCTATAATGCAAATTGGTGCAGCACAAGGAGCATTAATTAAAATGATTTGTACGTTAGGTGGGTTTACAAAATGTATTGAAATAGGTGTATTTACAGGGTATAGCTCTATTTGTATAGCAGAAGGCATGGTAAAAAATGGAAAGCTATTTGCCCTAGATAAATCTAAAGAGTTTACTCACATTGCAGAAAAATATTGGGATAAACTAAAACTTAATAATAAGATAGAGCTTTTACTAGGGAATGCTAAAGATACCTTGGATAATTTTATTTCTAGTAATCTTGAAAATACATTTGATTTCGTATTTATAGATGCTGACAAAAGTAATTATTTAGATTATTATGAAAAATCTTTAAAATTAATTAGATCGGGCGGAATAATTATTATAGATAACACAATCTGGAAAGGAAAAGTATTAGATGAAAATGATAACTCTTCTAGCACTAAATCTATAAAATTGTTAAATAATTTCATAGCTAAGGATGAAAGAGTTGATCATTGCCTTATATCGATTTATGACGGAATGACTTTATGCATAAAAAAATAGATAGAGTAATTAGTTTCTACAAATTTACTCAAATAACAGAAACCGAAAGAACTAGATTTAATATTTTTAATTTTCTAAACAACTTAGATATATTAGGGACAGTACTAATTGCGAATGAAGGTATTAATGCAAATATATGCGGACCAATACAAGATATTGAGTCAGCCAAAACATATATCAAGAAATTATTAGGTTTAGGAGATATACATTTTAATGAATCAAAAGTGAGTAAAAAAGTATTTACTAAGTTAAAAGTGAAAGTGAAAGATGAAATTATTAAGGCAGGTTTTTCTATATCAGAAGAAGTAATTGTTAAAAATAAATCTTTAGAGCCTAAGGATTGGGATGTACTGCTAGAACAAGAGACCCTTGTAATTGATATGCGAAATAGATTTGAATACCTAATGGGGACTTTCAAAAATTCAAAAAGCCTTAATCTTTTGAATTTCAGTGATATAGAAAAATCACTTAAAACAATAGAAGACATAGATAAAGAAAAAGATATTGCAATATTTTGCACTGGTGGAATAAGATGTGAAAAAGCTAGTGTAGCCTTAACTAATCTTGGTTTTAAAAATGTTTTTCAGCTCAAGGGCGGCATAATTAATTACCTGAACAAAAATAAAAGCAAAGGCAGGTGGGAAGGCGATTGTTTCGTATTTGATGACAGGATAACTCTCTAGTCCACAACATAAGATGTATTGGATAAAAGATTCAAAGCTTCAGATTCAAACAAATCAAGCATCTTATCATCAACATAATTATTTTCACTTCCTTTAATATATAATGTAACATTTTTTGGAAGATCCAAACCCTTTATCATTTTATTTTCAGACGAGATGATTATCTCTTTACCAAGAGTAATGCTAGAAACCTTTTTTACAGCAAAAGGTGGTCCGTCAACCTTATCTTTTAAGATAAAAAATATATATGGTATTAATTTTAAAGATTTATATATTTTGTTAGATAATTTTATTTCAAATGTAAATTTATTAGAAGATGAATTTAATTCTTTTAATGCTTGAATATAAGGAGTCTTATCTTTAATTAAATTATTATTAACAACATTATTTAAAATTTCTTTTGTTAAGGTAGCATCATTTATTTCAACAGAATAATTTAGCTTCATATTATAGACAGTTATATCAGATGGATTCAAAAATATAAGCTTATCAAAAGTTTTTATAATTTTTTCTTTATTTGACTTGGAATCAATTCTTCTTAAAATATTAATATATTCTTCCAAAATCAAACTATCATTATTTTTTATTGATATAGCTTTTTCATAAGAATCTGCAGACAATAACAGATTATCCGTAATAATATAAGATTTAGCTAACATGACCCAGCCTTGATAATAATCAGAATCTTTTTCTAATTTTATTTTAAGCACAGGTATATTCTTTTTAATAGTAAGAATATTATTTCTAATCTCTTGGTGTTTACTTAATATTTCATCATACTCTTGTTTTTCTAATACCCCAGAATCTTTAAAAAAAATTATGGTAGCCCCAATGAATAGAATTATAAAAATTAAATTGATGCTCAAACCTTGTTTTGCTAATCTAGATTTTTCACCAAAGTTTTTATATAGAAACAAAAAATATATAAATGATAAAAGGGCTAAAATTAAATAAATCACTTTTTCAAACTTCTCCGAAAAAAGTAATAACTAATAATAAATAAAAATAAAAATGGCCCAAGCCATAATATTAAATTTCTAGGAGAAAAAGAAGGTTCATATAATATAAAATCACTATATCTTTCAGACATGTATCCTTTGATATAGTCTTCATCTTTTCCCTCATCTACCATCTCTCTTACCTTATTTCTTAGATCAATTGCTAGAGGAGCTTCAGATTCAGCAATATTTTGATTTTGGCAAACCATACACCTTATTTCAGTTATCATTTGATTATAAAGAATATCATCTTTTTTTGCGTCAGCTAATGCTCCTATTTGTATAATAGATATCAGTATTCCAGCATATATAAAATCTTTAATTGCCTTCATTAATCTTCTCAACCATGGGTATTATTTGCTGTTGATAAATATCATTAGTGATAGCTCCAATATGCTTTGCTCTGATTATTCTATTTTTATCAACTAAAAAAGTTTCTGGTACTCCATATACTCCCAAATCTAAACCAAGCTGACCAGTATAATCATATATATTATAAAGGTATGGGTTGCCATAAATTGATAACCAGCCAAGCGCATCATTTCTCTCGTCTTTATAGTTTATACCAACTATCTTTAATTTTTTATCTTTAGCTATATTTGTTAATACTGAATGTTCTCTGATGCATTCTAAACACCAGCTAGCCCATACATTTAATAGGAATGGCTCATTAGGCAACATGTATATATCTGATTTATAACCAGTATTTAATTCTACTAATTCATAATTCGGCAATTTTTTACCAATCAACGGCGACTGTATAGTTCTGGTTTCTATAAATAAACCAAAAAAAAGAACTGCTATAAAAAAAATAAAAATAATCAGAGGTATTTTAATCTTCATCTTATTTTACCCTGAAAGAGCTATAGATTTACTCTTTCTTTTAGAGAGAACACTGAGAACTCCGCCGAAAACCATCATCAAGGCTCCCAACCATATCAGTCTAATAAAAGGCTTATGATATATTCTAACAGACCACACATCATCATTTATAAGACTGCCCAGGGTGATGTATAAATCTCTACTGAGCCCTGGATCTATGCCAGCTTCTGTCATTGGCATATTATTATTAGAAGCATATATTCTTTTTTCAGGATAAAGCTCTGTTATAAGATTATTGTTTTCATATACAAGAAATTTAGCCTTAACTCCTAAGTAATTAGGTCCATCATATTCGCTTATACTTTTAAATTTAAAAGCATAATTTTTAATTTCTATTGTTTCCCCAATTTTTACTACAATTTCTTTTTCAACCTTATTATTTTCAACAATTGTTGCTCCTAAAATAAAAACTGCTAATCCAAGATGAGCTAAAGTCATTCCTATATTTTTGAAAAATATATTCTTTGTCTTAGAAAGATAATATCTGTTGATCAAATCATATATTATGTTGAATGATATCCAGATGAATATGAAAATTCCCAACAATACATTTAAATTGAAGTTATCAAAAAAAGCTATACTTAATAAAGACAAAAATATTACAACCAATAAACTTGCGAGTAAGTGGTTGAGTATGTATTTTTTATCCTTACGCTTTGAAAGAAACAATATAGGTATATACCCCGCAAGAAGTGCTAATGGTGTCATGATTGGAAGAAAAACTGCATTATAGTATGGAACACCGACAGATATTTTTTCAAGTCCAAGCAAATCTAACAGTAAAGGATACATTGTTCCTAATAATATTGTAAAAGTTGCTGTTACAAGAAGAATATTATTAATTAAAAAGAAGCTTTCTCTTGAAAAGAAATCAAATGAAATATTATCTTTAATTTTAGGTGAATTTTTAAAATAAATTAAAAGTGATCCTCCGACAACTATAGTTAAGAATAATAAGATAAAAGCCCCTCTTGCTGGATCATTTGCAAATGAGTGTACTGAAATAAGAATTCCTGACCTTACTAAAAAGGTTCCTAACAAACTTAATGAAAAAGCCATAATTGAAAGCAAAATAGTCCAGTTTTTAAACATTGATTTCTGTTCACATGTTATCAATGAGTGTATTAAAGCTGTAGTTATAAGCCATGGCATAAATGATGCATTTTCTACAGGGTCCCAGAACCACCAACCTCCCCAACCTAACTCATAGTATGCCCACCAGCTGCCTAGAGCTATTCCTAGTGTTAAGAAACTCCATGACATTAGAGCCCAAGGTCGTATCCATTTTGCCCATTCCTTTTTAAAATCATGTTGCAAGAGACAAGTAACGGCAAAACTAAAAACAACAGATAATCCCACATATCCCATATAAAGCATAGGCGGGTGTATGATTAAACCAAAGTCTTGTAACAAAGGATTCAAGTCTTTTCCATCAATAGGTATCGAAATATTCTTTTCAAAAGGGTTTGAGGTGAATACTAGAAAAAGTAAAAATCCTAGATTTAGAAAACCCATAATTGATAAAAATTTAAGCCTGAATTGTGTATCCAAAGATTTGCTATACATGCTTGCCATAAATGTCCAAAAACTTAATATTAAACACCATAAAAGCATAGACCCCTCATGTCCGGCCCAAGTGGCTGATATTTTATAGAAGAACGGTAATGCAGAATTTGAATTAGAAGAAATATATTTTAAAGAGAAATCATCGTTTACAAAAGCAACAATCAAACAAATAAAAGCTATTAGAACTAATGGAAATTGAAGTTTTGATGTAGATAAAATTAAAGAATCATAGTCAGAAGTTATTTTGGACAGTATAGGTTTAGATAGAACTAATAAACTTGCGTTTAGAAGAGCTATTAATATTATAAAAGATCCTATATAAGAAATCATATTGTTAATAAATATTCATAGATTTTGTAGTATCTTCTATTGTTTTTTCTTTCATTTTTAAGCTGTCTAATACTTCTGGCGGCATATATGTCTCATCATGCTTAGCCAATACTTCTTCTGCATAAAAAATGCCATCAGTACCTAGCTTTCCTCTGATCACTACACCCTGTCCTTCTCTAAATAAATCTGGAAGAATTCCATTATAACTAATACCAATTGTTTTTTCATAATCAGTTATGGAAAACTTTACATTAGTTGAGGTTTTACTTTTAATCAGAGTTCCATCTAGTACGACCCCTCCAACTCTAAATATATAATCTTTCGGAAATTCTCCGGCAGTTATTTGAGATGGGCTTCTATAAAATAAAAGATTTTCATTAAAAGTTTTTATAAATAAGAAAAAAATAATACTTAATGAGATTAGAATGAAAGCAACATAATAAATTCTCAGGGTTCTTTTTTTCATATACTTAGCCTCTTTTCTTGATCATAGTCTTCGTATCACTAAATTGCTTATAAAGTAGTAATAAATTTATAACCATAAAAGTAATAACTATTGCATATGATGAAAAAATATAAATAAAATAATTGTTCATAACAGAATGTTAGCCTATAAACCCTAAAACAAAAACTACACAAAATATGTTTGAATGATCAAGGATGAGTCTTGCACCTCCTCTCATTTCCAGTGATACCAATGCTTTCAAATGTTAAAGTATCCCTATACCCTCAATAACCTAGGTTCTCTCAATTAATCAAATTCACCTGTAAAGTAAATGTATACCATTGCCCCTATGAATATGAAGAATGTTACTAGTGGGCCCCAGTTATATATAAATTCGCTTAGACTATCCATATTTAGCTCCTTGATTCGAATGTATTATAGCAAGTGAGTGTATGTGTAGGTACTATTATTTTGATATGGAATTAAACTAATAACTCTGTC
>JAQWOB010000041.1 GCA_029246085.1 Gammaproteobacteria bacterium | reverse complement strand
TAATGATTTAGTCTATTTAAAATCATATTTAAATATATAGAAGGAGGCATTATTAAAATATCAGACTTAGGTTTAGTTTTTTGATATAATTTAATAAGGTCATTAATTAGTTTGGCAGATGATTTTAGATCGCCATTCTGTTTCCAATTTGCAGCTATAAGATATTTTTGCTTATTCATACTATAGTATTTTTATTAATATTATCATAAAAATACCTGGAAAGTATTTCTATTTGTTCCGCATCTTCATGTTCTATTAATAATCTAATTAAATTTTCAGTTCCAGACGGTCTTAATAATAATCTTCCATTAGGTCCTACCATTTTTTCTAAATCTAAAAATACTTTAGTATTTACTTTATCTTCTAAAAATATTTTCTTATCAATAACCTTGGTATTAAATAATTTACTAGGGACAGAGATTATCTCTTCTTTTAACTCATCTATAGTTTTATCTTGTTTAAAAATAACTTCTAACAAACTTATTAATGTAATAATTCCATCTCCTATATAAAAATCATTGGCAATCGGAATTAATATATGTCCAGATGACTCACCTCCAAGACTAGAACCTGATTTAACCATCTCTTTTAGAACATACTTATCACCCACTTCTGTTTCAATAAATTCAATCTTATTTTCTTTGTATAAATTCTGTATTCCATAATTAGTCATTTGAGTTCCAACTATTGGATTATTAGTCTTATTAAATTTTTTATGGAAGAGAGCAAGTATATATAAGGTATCATCACCATTAATTTCTTTGCCAGATGGAGACACAAAGATTGCGCGATCACCATCACCATCAAATGCAACCCCTAAATCAATTTTCAACTCTTTAGGTTTACGGGCTTTATCATAATCTGAACTATTTGCATTTATACTATTGAAATCAAATATGAATTTTTTGAGTGTATCAGTATGCGTTGCACCACAATTATTATTTATATTTTTACCTGAAGGTTCATTATAAATAGGAATTATATTAATAAAACTATCTTTTAATACTTCGCTTATAATCTTAGATGTTGCTCCATTAGCACAGTCTACTAAAATATTAAATTTTCTCTCAGGACTTTTAACACCTTTTACTTTTAATAAAAAATAATCATTAATATAACTAATATAACGCTTATTAAAAATTTCCGCAAAATTAGACTTAGAGTTTTTTTTATCTTTAACATGTATCTCTTCTGTTTGATTAAAATAATTATTTTCTATCACTTGCTCCAGCATAGAATCAATTTTGAAACCATTTTTATCAAAAAACTTAACTCCATTATCATGATAAGGATTATGCGATGCTGTTATCTGAATTCCTGCACATAGCTCTGTTTCTAGCTTTTGTGCATTTAAACAAATGCTTAATGCTGGAGTTGGAAGAAGCCCTACAGAGATAACCTCTGATCCTTGATATATAATTCCAGTGGATAATGCCGACTCAATATCTGAGGCAGACTCCCTTCCATCATGGCTAATATAAATTTTTCCTTTTTGATTATTAAATAAAGATTTAGCAAAAGCATATCCAATCTTAACTAGCTGAATATGATTAATTGGTGATTCATTAAATTTGCCCCTTATGCCATCTGTACCAAATAATTTCATAATTCATTTCCGATAATATTTTGTGCTACATGAATTGCTATTTTCGTTTGCCTCACATCATGTGTTCTTATGATTTTAGCATTATTTGATAATGCAATAATAGCGGCTGCAATTGATCCATTTAACCTATTTTCTATATCTTTATTGAGAAGACTACCGATCATACTTTTTCTTGATATACCAACTAAAATATTTGAGTTAACCATGCTAAATTCTTTTAATTTTTGTAAGATTTCATAATTATGGTCTAGCGTTTTACCAAAACCAAAACCAGGATCTATGATTATTTTATCTTTAGAAATTCCATGTGATATACAAAATTCAACCCTTTCTTTTAAATAAGATTTCACTTCACTAACAACACAAGAATAGTCGGGATTATTTTGCATAGTACTAGGGTCATCTAGCATATGCATTAAACATATATAAATATTATTTTCTTTAATAATATTTATAAATCTCACATCAGAAATAGAAGATATATCATTTATAATATTAATTTTATAAGGTAAAAGTTTAAGGATGACATCAGGTTTCATAGAATCTATTGAAATTGGTATGTCATAATTATCTCTAATTTTACTTACAACTGGAAGCAACCTATCAATTTCTTCTTGTATGGATATTCTTTCTGATCCCGGCCTTGATGATTCGCCACCTATATCAATAATATCCATGCCTTCAGCTATCATTTGCTCAACTCTAAACATGACATTATCAAGTCTAGTATATTTTCCCCCATCATAAAAAGAATCAGGGGTTATATTTAATATGCCCATTATATTAGATTTTTTATTACTTAAATTTAAGCTCATCTATGAGTTTTGCATCAGTGAATTAAACTGTTCAACTTTTTTTAAAAATTTTTTTTGATATTCGATGAACTCATCTCCATCAACGATAAATTCTTGAAATAAGGTTTCAGGTGGCGGAGTGCAAACCAATATAACTCCTTGAGATATTTGAGTATCATAAGTTTTATTATGTGCCAAAGCATATGCGGATATTTGTAAAAAATAATCTTCTATCCACTCTCTTTTTTTTGGTTTATTTGATTGCTTAAAATCAAGTATACTTTCTTTTCCTCCATAGATACCAGATGCATCAGCCGTACCTGCATATGAATGAGGATAAGACAAGGTTACCTCAGCTCCCCATAATTCATCTAGATTAGATATACCCTTTTGAATTATTTGTTCTGACATTATCAAAGACTCTTCATTCTCGCTAGCCAAAAGGTCTAGCTTAACTTGACCAGTTAAATAATCCTCAATATGTTTATGCATAGAGGTTCCTCTTGCTGAAGAGACTTGCATGACTCTATTAGCTTCTTTATCACCAATCTTTTGCCTCCACTTTAAAAGAGAGTTTTTTTTATGTTCAGATTCTGTTGCTTTAAGTATTTCAGTAACAGATGGGAGTTTAGTATTATTAATTTCATAATACCTAGCACCATTGATTGAAGTACGTGTACTAGGTGGATAATTGAATTTTTTGTTCCAAAACATATTAATTTAATATTTTAGATGTTATTGAAAAAAATGAAAGCATAAGTTCATGACATTGTCATGAACTAGAAGAATAATACGTATTATGATGCTGGAGTTGTTGTAGCAGGGCTTTCTTTTGCAGCTGCTGAATCACCATTCTTAGTATCTGAATCATCATCAGTCCAGCTCTCAGGAGCGGATGGAATTTTACCTTCCATAATCTCATCAATTTGTTTTGAATCAATTGTTTCATATTTCATTAACGCATCAGCCATGACATGCATCTTATCGAGATTATCTCTGATAAGTTTAGTTGCACGAGAATATTGCATATCAATTATGCTTCTAATTTCTGAATCAATTGTATCAGCAGTTTTATCTGAAACTGTTTTTTGCTGAGACACGGACTTTCCTAAGAAAACTTCATTTTCTTCCTCAGCATATGCAAGTGGTCCTAGTTTTGTTGATAAACCCCATTTAGTGACCATGCTTCTAGCGAGTCCTGTTGCTCTCTCGATATCATTTGAAGCACCAGTAGTTACAGCATCTTCTCCAAAGATTTCTTCTTCAGCAACTCTGCCACCAAAAAGCGCTGCTATCATACTGTTAATTCTTTCTTTACTGTTACTATATCTATCTTCTTCAGGTAAAAACATTGTTACACCCAGAGCTCTTCCTCTAGGGATGATACTTACCTTGTAAACTGGGTCATGATCAGGGACAAGCCTACCAACTACTGCATGGCCAGCTTCATGATATGCTGTTAACTTTCTTTCATCATCATTCATCACCATGGATCTTCTTTCTCCACCCATTAAAATCTTATCTTTGGCTTTCTCGAAGTCATCCATTTCAACAATTTTCTTGCTTGCTCTTGCAGCAAATAATGCAGCTTCATTAACTAAATTTGCTAGATCAGCTCCAGAGAAACCTGGAGTACCTCTAGCTAATAACTTTGGTTTCACATCATTGGCAATCGGAGTTTTTCTCATATGAACTTGCAAAATCTGCTCTCTCCCTCTAATGTCAGGCAATGGAACAGTTACTTGTCTATCAAATCTCCCAGGTCTTAATAACGCTGGATCTAAAACATCTGGTCTATTTGTAGCAGCTATTACTATAACTCCCTCGTTACCTTCAAAACCATCCATCTCTACAAGTAGTTGATTTAATGTTTGCTCTCTTTCATCATGACCGCCGCCTACACCAGCGCCTCTATGTCTTCCGACAGCATCTATCTCATCAATAAAAATTATACACGGAGCAGCTTTCTTTCCTTGCTCAAACATGTCGCGCACTCTTGATGCGCCAACGCCTACGAACATTTCTACAAAATCTGAACCAGAAATTGTAAAGAACGGCACCTTTGCTTCTCCTGCTATAGCTCTTGCAAGTAAAGTTTTTCCAGTTCCTGGAGAACCAACCATGAGAACACCGCGTGGTATTTGCCCGCCTAAATTTTGGAACTTACCAGGGTCTCTAAGAAAGTCAACGAGTTCAGAGACCTCTTCTTTAGCTTCTTCTACTCCAGCAACATCTTTAAACGTTACCTTTACCTGGTCTTCTGTTTGTAATTTTGCTTTGCTTTTCCCAAACGACATTGCTCCACGACCACCACCGCCGCCGCCTTGCATCTGTCTCATGAAGAATATCCAAACTCCAATTAATAATAGAAATGGGAACCAATGAATAAATATTTTAGCAAGAAATGATTGTTTTTCAGGTGCTTTACCAGATATCTTAACTTTACTATTTAACAGCTCTCCAACTAATGCCGAATTATCTGTTTCAGGGCTAAAGGTCATAAATGATTGTCCAGACTTTAAAGTACCCGATATTTCTCTACCTGCTATAGTAACTTCTTCAACCTGACCAGTTTGAACTTGTTGCATGAATTCAGAATAGTTATATTCATCAGATGCATTATTACGCCCATTCATCCCGCTAAACAAAGACAATATCACTACTGCGATTACAGTCCATATTAGTAAATTTTTAATTAAATCACTCATTTATTATTTCCTTAGAATCATTCTATTTTTAAGACATATATTTGTCAATCAATTAACTCTCTTACATACTATATCAGTCTTTGAACTCAATACAAATTAGGTATACCTCATTACTCTTTTTTTTAGAAGAGGGCGGCTTAAAAACATTGATTTTACTAAAGTTATTATTCAATGTTTTTAATGTCATTTCAAAACTACTCCCTAAAAAATATTTCATTATCAATATCCCTTTAGGTTTTAATTTAAATCTACAAAACCCTAATATATTTAATGCAATATCAGAGAAATTACTTTGATCTACATCGCTTATACCAGTAATATTAGGGGCAATATCAGATAATACAAGGTCTAACTTAGAATCTTTCTTGTCAAATAGCTCCATATATGAGTCATAGTCTCCGATATCTTGTTTAGCAATATATACTCCATCAACTGGTTCTACATTTAATAAGTCTATTCCAACTATAAAATTAATATTTTTAAATTCTCTCAAAACTTGTAGCCAGGAGCCAGGAGCACAACCAAGATCAGCAACTGAACTTACTTTTCTTAAGAAATTATATTTCTCATCTATAGCTTTTAGCTTATAAGCAGCGCGGGATCTATATTTATCTTGTTTAGATTTTTTTACAAAAGGGTCTTCTGCATGCCGCCTAACCCAGTTAAATGTTTTATTAACCTTTGTCATGATTTAAATTATATCATTGAAATAGATTATTTTGGTTGATATGATGCTGTATGACTGAAATTACCTTACAAGGAAATAAAATTAATACTAATGGTGAAACACCAAAAGTTGGTGAAGAAGCTCCTGATTTTTTATTAGTAGACTCTGAACTGAATAATGTGACTTTATCTGTATATAAAGACAAGTATATTGTTCTTAACATAATTCCTAGTCTTGATACTCCAGTATGTCAAAAATCAACTAAAATATTTAATGAGCGAATAGCGGCAATGTCTGATGTTGTTGTTTTGGCTGTTTCAGCAGATTTACCGTTTGCTATGAAAAGATTTTGTACCAGTGAAAATATAAATTCAGTAATACCTTTGTCTATGATGAGATCTAGAAATTTTGCCAAAGATTATGGAGTCTTGCTAGTTGATGGGCCATTATCTGGGATAACTGCGAGAGCAGTAATTGTAATTGACAAAAATAATAAAGTCATTCATTCAGAATTAGTGAATGAAATTGCTAATGAACCTAATTATGATGATGCTTTAAATTGCATATCATAATTAAATGAGTTTCACAAAAAAAGTTCTAATTTCTATGTTGTCTGGTATTATCGCGGGCATTTTAATTAATAACTTTTTACTTCCAAATGATTTTATAGAATATTATTTAATCAACCAAATATTCTTCACTATATCGTCCCTATTTTTAATATTACTTAAGATGATTGTGTTGCCTCTGATCTTTGTATCAATTATCTCAGGAATTGTCTCCATTAATGATGTTTCAACCCTCGGTAGACTCGGGATAAAAACATTTTCGTTATATATTTTAACTACATTGGTTGCTATTACTTTTGCATTGTTTATATCTAGTTTTGTTAGCTATGATTCTGTGGGGCAAATTACAAATGATATACAAAGTAATATAGCTGGGAATATGGATCAAAAGAATATAATTCTAAGCATTTTTCCAAGCAACTTTTTTTCAGCTTTAGCTAATGGTAATGTAATTCAAGTTTTGGCATTTGCAGTTTTTATTGGGATTTCTGCATCCTATGTAAAAAAAGATATTCCCATATTTATTGAATTGATTGATAGCTTAAATAAAGTCTTTAATAAAATGGTTATGATAATAATACAATTAACCCCAATAGCAGTATTTGCATTATTAGCTAAAACATTTGCAACTGAAGGAGTCGAAGCTTTTATTCCTTTGATTAAATATTTCTTAGTTGTAGTTTTTGTCTTAATTACACATTTCTTTTTAACATATTCAATATTGCTGAGACTTTTTTCAAACTTAAACATATATATGTTCTATGCAAAACTAAAAGCCCTGATAATTTTTACATTTAGTACCTCCAGCAGTAATGCATCTATACCTTATACATTGAACACTGTTGTACAAAAATATGGAGTGAACAAATCTTTTGCCTCTTTCTCCATACCTCTTGGCGCAACAATCAATATGGATGGAACGGCAATTATGCAAGGGTGCGCTGCATATTTTTTAGCATCATACTATGGTATAGATTTAGCATTTGGTGATATGGTAACCATAATATTAACTGCAACAATTGCGTCAATTGGGACCGCTGGAATTCCAAGCGCAGGTATAATTATGTTATCTCTCATACTAACTGAGTTAGGGATTCCTCTTGAAGGTATTACGCTATTATTAGGAGTTGATAGACTTCTTGATATGATGAGGACTAGCGTAAATGTTAGCGGTGATGCATGCATTACTTGTGTTGTTGCTGAGAGTGAAGACTTAATTGATATTAAAGCTTTTAATAAACTAGATAACTAATTAATTGTATCATGTCTGGACTGTATATCAGTTGCATCAAAATTATCAATAAACAAAATAGCTTTACAGAAAGCTTTCGCTCCAGATATCGTGGTTGTCAAACAAACATTATTATTATTAGCTTCTTTTCTTATCGAAAAAGAATCTTTGATTGATCTAGCACCTTCCGTCGTATTAATAATTAAATGAACTTCTCCATTCTTAATCATATCAACTATATGCGGCTGCCCTTCTTTAACCTTATTGACTCTATTACATTTAATATTCTTTTCTTCTAGATATTCTTGAGTTCCACGAGTCGCATAAAGATTAAAACCTATATCAATTAAGTCTTTTGAAATGCCACATATAGCAGACTTATCTTTATCTCTTACACTAAGGAAAACATTTCCTGCCTTAGGTAAAATTACACCTGCGGCTCTCTGAGCTTTAAAATAAGCTTCTCCAAAACTTTTTCCAATCCCCATTACTTCACCAGTTGATTTCATTTCAGGACCTAGTAGTACGTCTACTTCAGGAAATTTAGAAAATGGTAATACCGCCTCTTTAACAGAAAAATAGCTTGGTATAACTTCTTTGGTTAACTTGAGATCTTTTAAACTCTTTCCAGCCATTACAATTGCTCCAATTTTTGCAAGCTGTACTCCGATTGCTTTAGATACAAAAGGGGCTGTTCGAGATGCACGTGGGTTTACCTCTAAAAGAAATATTTCATTCTCTTTGATTGCAAATTGCGTATTCATTAAACCAATAACATTCAATTCTAATGCTAACTGTGTAACTTGTTCTCTCAATCGCATCAAAATACTATCAGATAATGTGTATGGAGGTATGGAGCATCCAGAATCACCAGAATGAATTCCCGCCTCTTCTATATGTTCCATGATTGCTCCTATGAATACGTCTTTACCATCACAAATTAAATCTATATCCACTTCGATTGCATCATTTAAAAATCTATCTAAAAGCACAGGGGAATCATTTGAAACTGAAACTGCTTCATCCATATACCTTCTTAAATCTTCATCTGTTGTTACTATTTCCATAGCTCTTCCGCCTAATACATAAGATGGTCTCACAACTAATGGGTAACCTATTTCATTGGCAGCCTGCATTGCTTGACCAGCATTGGATGCAATAGCATTTGTTGGTTGTTTTAGGCCTAATTTTTCAACTAAATCTTTAAATTTTTCACGATCTTCAGCTACATCAATGGCTTCCGGTGAAGTTCCAATGATATTTACCTTATTAGCTTTTAATTCTTTTGCTAATTTCAAAGGAGTTTGCCCTCCATACTGAACGATAACTCCATGTGGCTTTTCTATTTCTATAATAGACATTACATCCTCAAAGGTAAGAGGCTCAAAGTACAACCTGTCTGAGATATCAAAGTCAGTAGATACAGTCTCAGGATTACAATTAACCATAATAGTTTCATATCCTTCTTCTCTTAAAGCAAGAGATGCATGAACACAACAATAATCAAACTCTATCCCTTGGCCAATCCTATTTGGTCCGCCGCCTAGAATCATTATTTTCTTATTATTAGTTGGATTAGATTCACATTCCTCATCATAAGAAGAGTACATATATGCGGTAGTTGCTTCAAATTCTGCAGCACATGCATCTACTCTTTTAAACACAGGGGCGATATCAAATTGTAGTCGCAAACCTCTTATATCTTTTTCATCACAACTTATACATCTAGAGATAAATGAATCGGAAAACCCTTTCTTTTTAAGTTTCATGAGAGAGGTTTTATTAAGATCACTTATTTTTTTATCTTTTAGATTTATTTCTTCCCTGATTAAATCTTCTATTTGAAATAAAAACCATGGGTCAATGTTTGTTAAATTTTGAACTTCTAAGAGAGAGTAATTTTGCCTGAATGCTTCAGCCGTATATAATATTCTGTCTGGAGTTGGAGATCTTAATTCATTTCTCAATAAATCATCATTCTCTTTGTCAAGCAAGCTCATTTCTTTTAGTCCATCAATATCAACTTCAAGACCACGGAGAGCTTTTTGGAAAGATTCTTGAAAATTTCTACCTATAGCCATTACTTCTCCAACTGATTTCATTTGCGTAGTTAATTTATTATCTGCTTCCTTAAATTTTTCAAATGCAAACCTTGGAATTTTTGTCACAACATAATCAATGCTAGGTTCAAATGATGCAGGAATAACATTTCCTGTAATCTCATTCTTTAGTTCATCCAGTGTATATCCAATAGCAAGTTTTGCTGCAATTTTAGCAATTGGAAACCCAGTTGCTTTTGATGCTAATGCTGATGACCTAGATACCCTAGGATTCATTTCTATAACAAGCACTCTTCCATCTTTAGGAGAAATAGCAAACTGTACATTTGACCCACCAGTATCAACTCCTATTTTTCTAAGCACTTGTATAGAAGCATTTCTAAGTGTTTGATATTCTTTATCAGTTAATGTTTGTGCTGGAGCAACTGTTATAGAGTCTCCAGTGTGAACCCCCATAGGGTCAATATTTTCAATAGAACAAATAATTATACAATTATCATTTTTATCCCTAACAACTTCCATTTCAAACTCTTTCCACCCTATAACAGACTCTTCGATTAATACTTCGCTTGTAGGTGATAGATCTATACCTCTTCTCGCGATTGTTTCAAAATCTTGTATATTATAAGCGATTCCTCCACCGGAACCTCCCAGGGTAAAAGAAGGCCTGATTAATACAGGAAAGCCTATTTTCTTTTGATGGATTAAGGCTTCCTCATAATCATGTGCAATATAAGCTGTAGCAGTTTCTAATCCAATTTCAGCCATGGCAATCTTAAATAGTTCCCTGTCTTCCGCCATATCTATTGAATCAATGCTAGCGCCAATTATCTCTACATTATATTTATCTAAAATTTTATGTCTGTTTAAATCTAGAGTTGTATTAAGAGCAGTTTGGCCTCCCATTGTTGGTAAAATTGCATCAGGTCTCTCCTTGATGATAATTTTTTCTATATTTCTCCAGTGTATCGGTTCGATATAAACTTTATCTGCCATATCTGGGTCAGTCATTATTGTAGCTGGATTAGAATTAACGAGAATCACTCTTATTCCTTCTTCTCTCAAGGCTTTACATGCTTGTACACCTGAGTAATCAAACTCACAAGCCTGCCCAATCACGATTGGTCCTGCTCCTATAATTAAAACACTTTTAATCTTTTTATTTATTGGCATTTTTTTTCTCAGACATAAATGAAATGAACTTATTAAAAATTGAATTAATATCTTGTGGCCCCGGACTGGCCTCAGGATGACCCTGGAAACCAAAAGCATATTTTTCTCTAATTTCAAAACCTTGAAGAGAATTATCAAATAAAGAAATATGTGTAGAAACTATATTTTTTGGGAGTGCTTTATCATCAACTATAAATCCATGATTCTGACTAGTAATGAATACTCTTTTAGTTGTAAGATCCATTACTGGATGGTTAGCTCCATGATGTCCAAATTTCATCTTAGTTGTTTTGGCTCCAGATGCTAATGCCAATAACTGAAATCCTAGGCAAATACCAAATAATGGAATTTTTTTATCCAGTAAAATCCTGATGTTATCAATAGCATAACCACAAGCTTTGGGGTCACCTGGACCATTCGACAAAAATACTCCATCAGGCTTCATATCTAAAACTTTATCGGCGCTATAGTCTGCGGGCACTATGGTTAAATCGCACCCATGCTCTTTTAAAATTCGAAGGATATTATGCTTAATCCCAAAATCATAAGCAATGACCTTGAAAGCAGTTTTCTTTTCTTGTAGTTTATTTATATTATATATATCTGTTAATCCTTCATTCCATTCATAAATAGATTTCGTGGTTACCTTCTTTGCAAGATCAGACCCATCCAAACCATTAAATTTTCTTATACTCTCTTTTGCGATATTTAAATCTATTTTGCCAGACATTACACAACCATTTTGTGATCCCGTAGTTCTCAGAATTTTTGTCAATTTTCTTGTATCAAGGCCGCCTATTGCAACAATATTTTCATTTTTTAAAAAGTTTTGAAGTGTATCATTTTTACGCCAACTATTAGACGAAATCCCTATATCTCTCAAAATCACTCCCGAGGCATGGACTTTTAATGATTCCATATCTTCATAATTAATGCCGGTATTTCCTATATGCGGATTTGTAAAAGTGATGATTTGGCTATCATATGAAGGATCAGTAATAATTTCTTGATATCCAGTCATTGATGTATTAAAAACTACTTCTCCAACAGAAAAACCCTCAATTCCAATGGACTGGCCGCGAAAGGTGCTACCGTCTTCTAATAAAAGTATTGATTCAGAATTACTCAAGATTATTTTCGTATGTTAAAAAAAAAGATGGCTCTTTTTGAGTCATCTTTGATTGTCTTTTTTTAGTTTGCATCTAAAACTAGATGATACGTGAGACTAACCTTCCTGTCTAATATTTAATACATATTTATACAATTCTTTTTTATTTACATCATTAAATAGACGAATTATATTCACAACCTCGCTTGTAGAGTATTTTTTTGATAATTCTAATATTTCTTTTTCCATTGTTTCTATATTTAACTGCTCTACGGAGCTTGTCCCAATTATCATAGTTATTTCACCAGTTAACTGCTGATTTGCAAACTTTAGTATTAACTCATTTGCTGTACCAAAAAATATTTCCTCATGAATCTTTGTTAGTTCTCTCATTATTCCAATATTTGTATCACCACCCAGAACATCAGTAACATCAGCTAATACTGAAACAACTCTATGTTTGCTCTCAAATATTACCCCAGGCATAGATACTTTTTTAATTTTTAATAACTGCATTTTTCTCTCTGAAGATTTTTTTGATAAAAATCCTAGAAAAATAAAATCATTAATAGGTATTTTAGATACTGAAAGAGCTGCCGTCAAAGAACTGGCTCCCGGTATAGGAACAACCCTGAATGACAAATCTATATATTTCATTAGCTCAAACCCAGGATCAGATACCGAAGGAGTTCCAGCATCCGATACAAGACATATGTTCATTCCTTCTGATAAATCTTGTATTACTGAATTCTTTTTTCTCTTCTCATTATCTTTATTGAAGGTGATTATTCTCTTTTTAATATTAAACTCACTTAATAACTTAGAGGTTCTAGCGGAACTCTCTGCTAATATATAATCAGAATTCTTTAAAACTTCAATGGCACGGAATGTCATATCCTGGAGATTACCGATGGGTGTTGCTACTATATATAAGGTACCTAGCATAATTTGGAATATTTATTGTGTTTATCCTTGCTAGGTTATATTGTAGTATAATCAAAGTCCAATAGTAAAATTATGAAAAATATAGAAATAATTAAAAGTAATTTCATTGAAAACCAAAAAATTAACTTAGCATCTATTAG
This sequence comes from Gammaproteobacteria bacterium, assembly GCA_029246085.1. GTDB lineage: Bacteria > Pseudomonadota > Gammaproteobacteria. The sequence continues at coordinate 2,190 of JAQWOB010000041.1, read as the reverse complement.
TGAAATTTTACCCTCCATAGAGTCTGCTACAAACTGTCTTATTGATATGATTAAAAATTCAGGTAAATTAATGTCATGTGGTAATGGTGGTTCTTCGGGTGATGCACAACATATTGCTTCGGAGTTTGTTAATAGATTTGAAATTGAGAGAAAAGAAATGCCTGCAATTTCCTTAAATTCAGACACTGCAACTATAACGTCTATAGGAAATGATTATGGTTATCAATATATATTTTCTAAACAAGTAAGCGCAATAGGTCATGAAAAAGATATTCTTATGGCCTTTACTACTAGTGGTAATTCTCAAAATATATTAGAGGCCATTAGTATAGCAAAAGAAAAAAATATAAAAGTTTTATTAGTTGCCGGCAGTAATGGCGGCAAAGCTCAAAATTTAATCGGCCCTGATGATATATCTATTATAATTCCTAGTGATAGAACAAGTAGAATTCAAGAGATGACATTAATAGTTATTCATTCTATTTGTGAATGCATTGACAAACACTATCAAGACAAATAATTACATATCTTTTTCAGTTTCAGTTAAGCTTTCCTGAAATGATTCGCGACTAAATATACGATCTGAATAGTCATCAATAATCTTCTTATTCTCGGTAATCTCAACACCTAATGATTTAATTCTCCATAATAAAGGCGCCAGGCTACAGTCAACTAAGCCAAAATCATCACTCATAAAGAAACTATCCGTAATCAAAGGAATAATTTCTAGAAAATATGACTTTATTTTTTCTTTGAAAGAGTCTTCTAGGCCTCCATTTTTATATGCTTTGTTAAATTCTGGATACCAAGTATGCTCTATTCGATCTAATGCTAATCTAAATTTTGCTCTAGCTACAGGATCTACAGGTAATAATGGAGGATGAGGAAATCTTTCATCTAAATACTCTATAATTACTCTAGAATTTTGCAATATAAGATCTCTATCTACAAGTGTAGGGAAATCATCATATGGGCTGATAAATTTTATTTCTTCGGGTATATCATTCAGATCAACTTCATGTAATTCAGCAGATATTTCCTTTTCTTTGATAACAAGTCTAGTTCTATGACTATGTAAACAGTCAGGTAAAGAAAATAAAAGTATCGCGGATCTTCTGTTTGCTAATGATGTCATAAATTATTTTACATCCTTCCAGTATTCAATCTTTAGCAAAAATGCTATGAATGAAAAAATTGATAGGAAGAGTATAACCCAAAAACCAATTCTATATCGGTCTAATTGAGCTGGTTCAGATACATAAACAAGAAAATTGACTAAATCAGTGATTGATTTTTTATATTCCTTGTCTGTCATAGCACCTTCAACAACATATTCATATTGGCCTTTTTCTAAATTAACTGGCGTTTTCAAACCTTCCATCCAAGCCAAGACATGAGGCATACCAACATTTGCATATAATGCATTATTAACACCTAACGGTCTTGTTTCATCTTTATAGAAAGAAGTTAAGAAAGTATAAAGCCATTCTGATCCTCTAGAACGAGCGATCAATGTTAAGTCTGGCGGCATTACGCCAAATGCTTCTTTAGCTGAATCAGGATTTACGGAATTTAAAATTAATGAACCAATTTTTGTGGGTTCGCCATTCTTACCTGTAGTGAATATTAGATTATTCTCAATAGTTTCTTTGGAAAGCGAAAGATGATCAATAAATTTTACATAGCGTTGATACTTTAAAGTATGACAGCCAAGACAGTTATTGACATAGATTTGAGCTCCTCGTTGAAGAGATGACTTATTGTTTAAGTCTATTAATACGGGTTTTAGCGGAATAGATCCAGATGCAGCAAATGATAAGCTTGATATAAGAATAAAAGCTATGCCGGTAAATAATCTAATCATGCATTGTAACCCTATCAGGGACTTCTTTAGTTTTTTCATTAGCGCTTGTAAAATATAGAGCTACAAAAAACCCAAAATAAATCAATGTGAATAGTCGCCCAATCCAAGTTAATACTGGTGTGGCAGGATTCATTCCAATATATCCTAAACCAAAAAAACTAATTACGAAAAGCGTTAAAAGTACTTTGTATGACATACCTCTATATCTTATAGATTTTACTGAACACCTATCAATCCAAGGCAAAATAAATAAAACAAAAATTGCGGCACCCATTGCAAGAACTCCTCCAACTTTATCAGGAATAGCGCGTAGAATTGCATAAAAA
>JAQWOB010000037.1 GCA_029246085.1 Gammaproteobacteria bacterium | reverse complement strand
ATTGGCATAGAGTATAAAAACTTCTTTATCCCAGGCTTTGATGTTGTCTATGCAAGAAATAAAGATAACAGTGTTACTGGTGCTGGTAATCAAAACTATAATGAGAAATTTACTTTAACTAAAACTTTCAAACTCGAAGGTAAACGCAAAGTAAAAGTTTGGTATATGAATGAAGATGTTGGCCTAGATAGTAAATTATTTACCGGTGGTAATGCTGATGGTGAAATTGACTGGTATGGTATTCAGTACAAATCAGGCCCAATGACGCTTCAATATTCTTATGGTGAAAGTAATGCATCTGAAGGTTCAACGTATGATAGAGATGGTTATAATATTGGCATGCAGTATAAGTTATCAAAATCATCTAGGGTTTATATAGGATACTCATCAAGTGATGCGGGATCTGGTGATGGGAGCAATGGTGACATTAGTTCAACTATGATTGGACTAAGACACGATTTCTAAAAATTACCTCTCTGCAAGGTGGGGTTTAAGTAAAAGTTAATTATCTATTTAATATTTTCCTCTTACTTAAAACCACCTCATATCAATCACCAACATACATTTTTTTAGACTATTGATCTTTATCACCTAAATAAAATTTGGAATGTCATATCAATCGGTAGATAATGTATGAATGGATGCAGAGAATAAAAAAATTGATAAACATATAACACTCGATGAGCTTACCGAGGTATTAGACAGTGGAGCAATTACTAAAGCCCGAAATCTTTTAAATTCATTATATCCATCTGAGATTGCTGATGTTATAGAAAGTGCTCCTCGAAATCGACGTGAGTTAATTTGGAAGCTTGTTTCTAATGAGAATAAAGGCGAGACGTTAGCAGAGCTCACTGAAGAAATTAGAACCTATCTTTTAGATGAATTAATCGATCAAGATGGCCCAGAAGCTTTAGCATTGATTGCTCAGAATTTAGATACTGATGATTTGGCCGATATTATACAGTCACTTCCAAAAAACTTAATCAAGAAAACTATTAAAAGCTTAGATAAGCAAAATCAAGATAGATTATCAAAGGTATTATCATTTCCTGACGATAGTGCGGGTGGCCTTATGAATACCGATACTATCAATATTAGACCAAGTGTAACGGTAGAAGTATTACTTAAGTATTTAAGAACGCTTAAAAAATTACCAGATCAAACAGATATTGTTTTTGTTACAGATATGATGAATAAGTATTTTGGTTTTGTATCAATTCAAGACTTATTGGTTGCAAGCACTGGAACACTCATATCTGATATTATGGTTAAAGATGTTAACGTTATTGACCCTGACCTAAATCAGCATGAGGTTGCAAGAATATTTGAAACTGCAGATTTAGTTTCTGCAGCGGTAGTAGACCGTGATGGAATATTGCTTGGAAGGATAACAATTGATGATGTAGTTGATGTCATCAGAGAAGAAGCTGATGATTCTGTTTTAAATATGGCTGGTTTAAACAAAGACGATGATATTTTTGCACCAATATTTCAAAGCACAAAAAGAAGATCTTTATGGTTAGGAGCAAACTTATTAACTGCAATTCTAGCTGCCGCTGCAATAGGAATTTTTGAGGCAACTATTGAGAAAGTAGTAGCATTAGCCATACTAATGCCAATTGTTGCAAGCATGGGAGGCATTGCAGGTATGCAGAGCCTGGCATTGGTAATCCGATCCCAAGCTCTTGATCAGATAGGTAGTTCAAATTCACGGTTATTAATTATTAAAGAGGCCTCGATAGGTGTATTAAATGGAATCTTATGGTCAACCGTGGTTGCGTTTGCAGTTTATCTTTGGTTTAACAGTATTTTTCTAGGTATTGTGATTGCTTCTGCCCTGATGATAAATTTAATTATAGGGGCTATAAGCGGAGTTAGTCTTCCACTGATTTTATCTAAACTTAAAATAGATCCTGCTTTAGCTGGCGGTGTCATTTTAACAACCATAACCGACATCGTTGGGTTCATTTCTTTGCTAGGCATTGCAACGCTTATAATGTAGCTCATATATTAGTATATCGCTAAAATCTTATGTGTTTTAATTAACACCTTATCCACAGCTTGTAAACAAAAAAAACACAACATATTGTGTTTCAATATAATTACAACCACAATAATTAGTGTTACAATTTAATCTCCACACAGGATGAATTTAAGGAAAATAATAAAAATGAAAGAAGAATTACAGAATACTAGCCTCTCCGGACTTACAGAAAAAGAAGCAATAACAAACGCATCGAGCTTATCTCCCATACCTGGAAAGTATAGAGTGATGAGAAGAAATGGAAAGGTAACATCCTTTGATTTAGATAAAATTTCTATAGCGATGACCAAAGCTTTTTTAAGTGTAGAAGGAAGTAGTGCAGCAGCATCAACAAGGATACATAATGAGGTAGAGTCTTTAGCGCAAAGAGTTAATTCTGCAATAAAAAGAAGATTTCCTGAAGGTGGCGTCATACATATAGAGGATATTCAAGATCAAGTTGAGCTTGCTATCATGCGAGCAGGTTATCAGGATGTTGCAAGAGCTTATGTGCTATATAGAGAAGAGAGAAGTCAGGCTAGAAGTCAAAATAAGGTTGAAAAAGCAGAAGACTTACCCATAACTAAAGGTGTGTTAAATGAAGATGGCTCTACTCAAACCTTGGATCTTGACAGACTTAAATTAATTATTGAAGAAGCATGTTCTGATGTTAAAGATGTTTCAGCTCAAACCGTATTCGATCTTATAGATAAAAATATTTATGACGGAATCAAGAAAGAAGATTTATCAAGTTCAATATTAATTTCTATACGACCTCTAATAGAGAAAGATCCTAATTATTCTTATGTGGTCGCAAGATTACTTTTAAGTAATTTGTATGAAGAAGCTTTATCATTTTTAAATGTTGATGAGAATACTCCAACTATTAAGGAAATGTCCAAGTCTTATCCTGAATACTTTAAATCATATTTAGGAAGAGCTGTTGAGCTTGAATTGGTTGATAAAGAATTATTAAACTATGACTTAGAGTATATTACCAAACATATTAACCCATCTAGAGATTTAGCTTTTACTTATTTAGGGCTTCAAACTTTATATGATAGATACTTTATTCATCATAGAGAAAAGAGATTTGAATTACCCCAGGCTTTCTTTATGAGAGTAGCAATGGGCTTGGCTATTAATGAAGAAAAAAGAGAAGAGAGAACTATTGAATTTTATAATTTAATTTCATCTTTTGACTTTATGTGTAGTACGCCAACACTATTTAACTCTGGAACTTTAAGACCTCAGTTATCGTCTTGTTACCTATCAACATTGCCAGATGACCTTAAGGGAATTTTTGAAGGAATAAGTGACGATGCAATGTTATCAAAATTTGCTGGCGGCTTAGGTAATGATTGGTCGCAAGTTAGAGCACTAGGATCACACATTAAAGGAACGAATGGCCAGAGCCAAGGCGTCATACCTTTTTTAAAAGTAGCAAATGATACTGCTGTTGCCGTTAATCAAGGCGGGAAAAGAAAAGGAGCCATGTGTGCCTATCTTGAAACATGGCATTTAGATATCGAGCAATTCATGGAATTAAGAAAAAATACGGGTGATGATAGACGAAGAACTCATGACATGAATACTGCAAACTGGATACCAGATTTATTTATGAAGAGGCTTCATAATGATTTAGAGTGGACCCTATTTTCTCCACATGACTGTCCAGAACTCCATGACTTGACTGGTTTAGAGTTTGAAAAGAAATATGAAGAATATGAAAGACATGCAGATGAAGGAAAGATAGCTAATTTTAAGAGACTTAAAGCTGTTGATTTATGGCGTAAAATATTAAGTATGTTATTTGAAACAGGCCATCCATGGATCACATTTAAAGACCCATGTAATTTGCGTTCACCCCAACAACATGTCGGAGTTGTTCATTCATCTAATCTTTGCACAGAGATTACTTTAAATACATCTAAGGATGAAATTGCTGTGTGTAATTTAGGTTCTGTTAATTTAGCAACTCATATTGATGAAAATAAGAAGCTTAATGTTACGAAGCTTGAAAAAACAATTCGGACTGCAATGAGAATGCTAGATAACGTAATTGATTATAATTATTATAGTGTAGAAAAAGCAAAAACATCAAATGCGAAACATAGGCCCGTTGGTTTAGGATTAATGGGTTTCCAAGATGCGTTGTATAAATTAAGAATCCCATATGCATCAGAAGAAGCTGTAGATTTTGCCGATAAAAGTATGGAACAAATTAGTTACTTTGCACTTCGCTCATCTATGGAGCTTGCAAAAGAAAGAGGACCATACCAAACGTTCGATGGCTCACTATGGAGTCAAGGAATCTTACCCATAGATAGTTTGAGAAATTTTAAAGAAGTGCGTGGAAAATATCTAGATGTTAATATGGATCAAACGCTTGATTGGGATACTTTAAGAGAAGAAATTAAAGTTAATGGAATGAGAAATTCTAATAGTTTGGCCATTGCTCCTACTGCAACAATTTCAAACATATGTGGGGTAGCACAATCAATTGAGCCAACCTATCAAAATTTATATGTTAAATCGAATCTTTCGGGAGAGTTTACTGTAATCAATCCTTATTTAATTAAAGATTTTAAAGAAGCAAAGATTTGGGATGAAGTTATGATTAAAGATTTAAAATACTTTGATGGGCAACTTGCTTCAATTAGTAGAGTACCAGATGATTTAAAATCAATTTACCAAACATGTTTTGAAATAGATACACGATGGTTGGTGGAAGCCGCAGCTAGAAGACAAAAATGGATAGATCAATCGCAGTCTCTAAACTTATATATTCCTGATACAGATGGTAAAAAACTTGATAGTGCTTATAAACTTGCATGGATTAGAGGTTTGAAAACAACTTATTATTTAAGATCTTTGGGCGCAACACATGTTGAGAAAAGTACGTCTGATAATGTTGGGTCAAAATTAAATGCTGTAAGTAATTCAGCTGAAGTTAAGCAATGTTTGATTGATGAGCCAGATTGCGAGGCATGCCAATGATATACCTTGCTTCAACACTGATAATCATAATACTTCTTGCTGTATACAGTTTTTCAAACAGAAGACGTAACATCGAAGAATTAGAATTTAAAAAAAATATAAGACCCATGAGCATATGGGAATATTCAATGAAAACTAGAGGTAATAAAAATGTATAACTGGGATGATCCAATAAATGAAGCTTTAAACAAACCAGAGGTAGCTAAAGCAGCTCCTGTAGTAAAAGAAGATACTAGTCTGAATAATGAAATAGTCCAAGAGGGAGCCACAGGCATAGAAGATCTCGAGATAGGCGCAGGAAGAATAGAAGTTGATGATAAAGCTATTATTAATTGTAGAGCTGATCTAAATCAGTTAGTACCATTCAAATATGACTGGGCATGGCAGAAATATTTAGATGGCTCAGCAAATCATTGGATGCCTGAAGAGGTCCCGATGCACGATGACATTAAATTATGGCAAGATCCAAAAGGGCTTACTGAAGATGAAAGAAAGATAGTTGAAGTTAATTTAGGATTTTTTTCAACTGCCGACTCATTAGTGGCAAATAATCTTGTGTTAGCTGTATACAAACATATCACTAATCCTGAGTGCAGACAGTACTTGCTGAGACAAGCTTTTGAGGAAGCTATACATACTCATGCGTATACGTATTGTGTGCAATCTCTTGGCTTAGATGAAAGTAAAATTTTTAATATGTATAGAGAGGTGCCAGCTGTTGCAACAAAAGCAGAGTGGGCATTACCATTTACCCAAAGTCTTGGTGATCCATTTTTTAAAACTGGAACACTGGAAAATAACCAAAGACTACTTCGTGATTTAATCGCATTTTATGTAGTTTTTGAAGGTATATTTTTCTATGTAGGTTTTACTCAAATATTATCGATGGGCAGAAGGAATAAACTTACTGGTGTGGCACAACAATTCCAGTATATTCTCAGAGATGAGTCCATGCATATGAATTTTGGAATAGATGTTATTAATCAAATAAAATTAGAAAATCCTGAGTTATGGACAGAAAAATTTCAAGCTGAAATGATAGAGTTAATCAAGACTGGAGTAGAACTTGAAACAAGATATGCCTACGATACAATGCCAAAACCTATCCTGGGTATGAATGCAGTTCTTTGCGAGGAATATATAAAGTTTATTGCCAACAGAAGGTTTGTACAAGTCGGTTTACCAGAACAGTATCCTGGTGCTAAAAATCCATTTGAATGGATGTCTGAAATAATGGACCTTAAAAAAGAGAAAAACTTTTTTGAGACACGTGTGACAGAATACAAAGTTGGTGGGCAGCTAAAATTTTAATATCAAAAAAAGAGATTATTTTTTAATTAAAATAATCTCTTTTGTTTCTTTCGGTATGAACTTCATTATCGAGAATATTGTAAGTGCAAATAAAATAGTTGATATTAATGATTCGTCAAAGAATGGAATACCTGCTATATAACATGCTATTAGACCCGATAGGTTAAAGGTATACGTTGAACCCATCAACCATACGCCAAAATTACTTATAATGAAAAATATCGATGGCGAAATAATAGACGATAAGACTATAGATTTAGTATTCATTTTCTTCATCATGATAGGGCTCAGTAGTGCTATAGAAATATATGCAGCATATACAAATATCATAGATGAATAAATTCCTAGATATAAATCACTGGCAATTTGGGAAATTAATATAACCAAAATACTTAAAAGTCTATTCTGAATTAAATATCCGGTAAACATTACTAGGGCTATTGTAGCTGTGAAATTGGGAATATCAGTAATCATCCTTGATAGTACAAGTAAAACAAAAAGAATTATTGGTATTATTAAATTAACCTTCATTATTAAAAACTCCTAGATATACTTGCGCTATAGGATCTTCCTTCGCTATTGTAATTGTGAGCTTTCCTATATTTTTTGTCAAAAATATTATTCAATTTAAATTGAAAGCTATAGTTACTCACTTTTCTTAAAAATGTCGCATTAAATCTCGTATAACCACCCAATTGATGTGTATCATAAATAGAGTTATCACTACTTGTCTCAGATATTGTTGATAAGCTAAATGTATTGTTTAGGTCATGATTATAATTAATCCTGCTAACTAACTTATTACTAGGTCTTCTGGATAAATCGACATTATTCGTTAAATCTTTAGATTTAATATAACTATAATCAAATGAGTAATTAAATTTATTATAAGAGTTATATATACTAAACTCTAATCCCTCAATTTTTGCTCTATTAATGTTTTGCATTATTGATCCATCAGATTCAATAAGATTTGTTATATTATTATTAAATAGAGTAAAGATAAGACCAGAAGCATTATTTATTTTATATTTAAAAGAAATTTCTCTCGAAATAGATTCTTCAGGCTCTAAATTGGGGTTTCCACCATAACCATATAAGTCCGTACCATCTGGCGACCTAAAGGATTTGCCTATACCAGCAATTATTTTAGACTTATTACTTAGATTGTATCCAGCATTGAGGTTACCGGTTAAAAAACCACCATATAGACTATGATTTATATATCTTGATCCAATGTTGAGCAATGTATTACCTGTGTAGTATTCTGACTGAGCATAATATTCTATAATTGTATTGCTTTTATTAAATTTTGTCCCATATGATAATTCATATAAAGCTTCGCCCGTGTACATTGCACCTAATATCGTATTGGTTCCATTTAGATCATAATAATTTTTTTCAAAATTAATTTGATAATTTTCTGTATGAGTATAATCTGTTGCACCAGATGAATTTTGATTAATTTTATTTTGTTTTTGAATAAAAACTAGTTTAGATCCTGACGTATCATATTTTCTATTCCATGCCAGCCTTAAATGAGCATCTTTATAATCTTGGTTTAAGTTACTTCCAAAGCTATCATATTCAACATTACCATCGCTTTGGTAGAAATTAAAATCAAAAATATTCTTTCCAGTACTAAAGTTATAAGAAATATCTATATTTTTATTTTCATAACCATGATTCTTGGTTGAGGCGACTTGGGCTTTATATCCATCAGTTTCAGTATTCATGAAATTAATTGATAAATTATGATTATTAAGACTAAAGCTCTTTTGAAATCCAACCTTATTAGTCTCATCTCGCCCAGTTCCAATATATATTTTTCCTTCATTTGAACCGATATCTTTTTTTGTAATGATATTTATTACGCCACCAATGGTACTTTTCCCATAGAGTGTAGACATACTGCCTTTTGATATTTCTATTCTATCTAACATTTCTACAGAAATGTGTTGAATTGAAGGCACACCAAGTGTTCCAGGATTTAATTCAACTCCATTGATTAAAACTTTAGTATGATTACTTTCAGTTCCTCTCATAAATATTGATTTAGTCTGACCATGCCCACCATTGCTTCCAATACTTATAGAACTTGAGTGACTTAAGATTTCATCAATAGTTGAATAACCTAATGCTTGTATATCCTCTGAAGTTATAACTTCTACAGAATTAAGAGAGTCAAAAATTGTTGCACTTCTTTGCTCTGGACTTACTAAGATTTCATTAAGATTTGATTCCGCATAAATTATATTACTAAATAATAGAATGATTATTATAAATATTTTCTTGATTGTAAACATATCACTCCTTGTATAAAAAGGGGACACATACAAAGCAAACCACTAAATTATAGTGATTATACCCACTGTAAAAGCATCCGCCGCTTTTTGGGTTTTTAATCTCATCTTGTTGGCATTCGGGCTATTATACCGTTGCGGGGGCAGCGTCAGAATTGATTTACTGACTTTCCCAACTTCATGAGTTAGTTAATTTTTTATTCCTGTTCCACGAGATAATAACATTAGCGCAGTAACAAATAAAATTATTATTAAAGAAATGATTACTGATAAAGATAATACTAAACTAGTTTCCTCAACGCCTAAAAAAGCTAATCTATATGAACTAATTATATATACAATAGGATTAAAAACAGATATGTCTTGCCACACTTGCGGTAGGGAAGCAATGGAGTAAAAAGTTCCACCAAGATAAGTAAGAGGTGTTAACACAAAAGTAGTAACAATATTTATATCATCAAAACTTTTAGCATAAACTGCATTAATAAATCCGGCGATAGAAAATAAGAATGCTGTCAGGAAAGTTAGCAGTATAACTAAGGCAACATTTGCTATCGGTATGCTGGTGAATAGGGTAGTAACTATGTATACCGCAAAGCCTACTACGAAAGCTCTCATGACCCCGCCTGTAACATAGCCTAGTAGGATGATCCAATTTGGTACAGGAGAAACAAAGAGTTCCTCATGACTCTTTTGAAACCTGGAACTATAAAATGAACCAACTACGTTCATGTAGGAGTTTGAGATGATAGGCATTATTATCAAACCGGGTATAATATAATCTATATAGTGAAAACTATCCACGTTACCTATTCTATCTCCGATAAAATTACCAAATATAGTTATATATAAGAAAATAGTTATAACTGACGGAAGGATTGTTTGAATCCAAATGCGAGCAAATCTTACAAATTCTTTTCTAACAATTGTTTGGTATGCGATAAGGATTGCATTATTCATACTGATACTTCCTCTTTAGTAAGATCCATAAATAATTCCTCAAGTCTATTTCTTTTACTTATTATATTTATAACATTAAGATTAAAGTTTTTTAGTTCATTAATAATATATGTAACAGATACGCTTTCATCTGCCATTACTTCACAAGTATTTTGATCAATCTTTTTAAACAATAATCCTTTGAGCTGAATGCTATCTATAATTAACTCTGATGTTTTAATTATATATGTATGATTTTTTTTCATACTAAAGACTTCGCTCATTGTTGACCTTTGTATAATTTTTCCTTTATGAATAATTGCAAGGTTCTTACACAATCTTTCGGCTTCTTCCAGGTAATGGGTTGTTAATATGATTGTAACTCCTTGTCTATTAAGTTCTTGAAAAAAATCCCACATAGTAAGACGTAATTCTGTATCTACTCCAGCAGTTGGCTCATCTAAAATTAATATTTTAGGACTATGTATAAGAGCTCTTGCAATCATAAGTCTTCTTTTCATTCCACCAGATAATTCTCTAGGTGTATTTTTTCTTTTATGCCAAATTCCCAATTGGTTGAAAAGGGTATATGTTTTTTTTTCGGCATCTTTCCTATTAATCCCAAAATAGCCAGCGACGCTTATCATCGTTTCTTCAATCGGGATAAACTGACATAAATTATATTCTTGAGGAACTAGTCCAATATTTCTCTTTGCAAAATCTGGATTTTTTTTAATATTCTCACCTAAAACATAAACATCACCGGATGTAATTCTAACCAATGATGAGATGATTCCTATGACTGTTGATTTTCCAGCTCCATTAGGCCCTAGAAAAGCAAATAGATCGCCTTTCTCTACAGTTAAATTTATATTTTCAAGAGCTCGTATATTATTTCTGTAAACTTTATTGAGCCCTATAATTTCTAATGCTTTTTCCATATTAATAACCCAAAAATACTGGTTTTTTCCCTAAATCCATTGACAATATTCTATACTTCCGTAAACTTATCGAGTTATAACAGATAAACAACATACTTATCAAGTCTATAATGATAAATCACATATGGAGATAAAAATATGAGCCATACATCTTATGAAAATGCAAGAGCAAGAGTCCAACGAAGCGAACTAGCCGTACCTGGATCTTCGCCAAAAATGTTTGAAAAAGCATTAAATTCTACAGCTGATTTTATTTTCTTGGATTTAGAAGACGCAGTGTCTCCTAACGACAAGGTAACAGCGCGTGAGAACGTCATAAAGGCCCTTAAAGAAATGGATTGGAGAGGAAATGGCAAAACTATATCTGTCAGAATTAATGGCTTAGACACACATTATATGTATAGAGATGTTGTGGAGATAATGTGTCAGGCAGGTGAATTTGTTGATACTTTACTAATACCCAAAGTTGGCGTTCAAGGTGATGTTTATATGGTGGACTGCATGGTAAACCAGATTGAACAAGAAAGAGGATTAAAAAATAAAGTTGGACTGGAATGTTTAATCGAAACCGCTCTAGGAATGGTGAATATTGAAGAAATAGCCCAATCATCTAAAAGATTAGAAGCACTTCATTTTGGAGTAGCTGATTATGCTGCTAGCTTAAGAGCTAGAACTGTAGTAATTGGTGGATTAAATCCAGATTATCCTGGAGATCAGTGGCATCATGGATTAGCTAAACTTGTAGCTACATGTCGTGCATATGGTTTAAGACCAATTGATGGACCATTTGGTGATTTTAATGATCCCGAGGGTTATATTGATGCAGCAAAAAGAGGGGCTGCTATTGGTATAGAAGGTAAATGGGCAATACACCCTTCTCAAATTGAGCATGCCAATACAGTATTTTCTCCTCCTGTAAAGGAAGTTGAAAAAGCTCATAGAATTATAGAAGAGTTAGCGAAAGCTGCCGCTGAAGGCAAGGGCGCTGCTCAACTAGACGGAAGGATGATAGATGCAGCATCAGAAAAAATGGCTGAAAATATCATAAATATAAATAATCTAATACAGTCGAAGAAATAATGAATATACATGAATATCAAGCAAAAGAAATATTGGCAAAATTTGGAGTAGCAACTCCAAAAGGTGGAATAGCATATAGCCCAGAAAATGCTAAAGATAGAGCAACAGAGCTTGGTGGTGATATGTGGGTAGTAAAAGCCCAGATTCATTCTGGAGCTAGAGGCAAAGCCGGAGGAATTATTGTTTGCAAGAGCCATAAAGAAGTTTCTGATGCTGCAAATACATTACTCGGTAAAACTTTAGTTACTAATCAAACTGGACCAGAAGGTTTAACAGTTCAGAGAATTTATATCGAAGAAGCGTCTGATATAAAAAAAGAATATTATCTCGGACTAGTTTTTGATAGAAGCACAGAAAGCATTATGGTTGTGGCTTCATCAGAAGGTGGAATGAGCATAGAAGAAATTGCGAAAGACAAACCAGAATCAATTATAAGAGTAAAAATTGAAGCTGCAGTTGGAATGCAGAGTTTCCAGGCAAGAGAAATCGCATTTGCGCTAGGCCTAGAAGCTAAAGCAATATCGAGGTGTGCAGCAGCGATATTAGGATGCTATAAAGCATTCACTAATTCAGATGCAACAATGGTAGAAATTAATCCACTAGTTCTTACTGGAGATGATCATATTCTCGCAGTAGATTGTAAGATGTCATTTGATGATAATGCTTTATATAGAATTCCGCATATTGCAGAACTGAGAGATAAAACACAAGAGGACTCTAAAGAAACTTATGCTCATGACAGAGGTTTAAATTACATAGCTCTAGATGGTGATATCGGTAATATTATTAACGGTGCTGGACTTGCAATGGCATCAATGGACATGATTCAATTAGCTGGAGGTAAGCCTGCAAACTTCTTAGATGTAGGTGGTGGTGCAACACCAGAAAAATTTGTCAAAGCATTTAAACTTATATCTGGAGATCCCAAAGTTAAAGTCATCTTGATTAATATTTTCGCTGGAATCAATAGATGTGACTGGGTTGCCCAAGGTATCGTTGATGCGCTGGGTCAAATTACTATTGAACAACCATTAGTTATTAGACTTGCAGGAACAAATGTTGACGAAGGTATGAAAATTCTAAAGGATAGTAAAATTAATTATATCGAAGCATCAACACTAGAGGAAGCTGCTAATAAAGCTGTGGAAGCACTCAAAGATTTGGAGAATAAATAATAATGGCTATATTAATTAATAAAAAATCAAAAATAATCATACAAGGATTTACAGGTAAGATAGGAAGTTTTCATGCAGAAGAAATGATTGCATATGGAACTAATGTTGTAGGTGGTGTAACACCTGGTAAAGGTGGACAAACTCATCTTGAGAGACCTGTCTTTAATACTGTTAAAGAAGCTGTTAAGGCGACTGGTGCAGATTGTAGTATATTATTTGTACCTCCAGCTTTTGCTGCTGATTCAGCAATGGAAGCAGCTGATGCAGGAATTAAAACACTTGTGGCAATTACTGATGGAATACCTGCCCACGACATGATCAAAGTAAAACGTTATATGAGACGTTATAAAAATGAAGAAAGAATGACTATGGTTGGACCAAATTGTGCAGGCGTAATAAGTCCGGGACAATGCATGTTAGGCATTATGCCAGGTCATATTTATAAAGAAGGTAATATCGGGGTTATCGGAAGATCAGGCACTTTAGGTTATGAGGCAGCTGAGCAAATGAAAAATCTTGGTATAGGAATATCAACCAGTGTTGGAATAGGTGGAGATCCAATAAATGGAAGTTCCTTCAAAGATCATTTGGCAAAATTTGAACAAGATGATGATACTAAGGTTATTTTAATGATTGGTGAAATTGGTGGACCACAAGAAGCTGAGGCAGCTGAGTATGCTAAAAAGCATGTGTCTAAACCTGTTATAGCTTATATAGCTGGTTTAACAGCACCTGAAGGGAAAAGAATGGGGCATGCTGGCGCAATCGTTAGTTCTAAAGGGGAATCTGCTGCAGATAAAGTTGAAATTTTAGAAGCTGCAGGCATAACTATTGCCAAGAATCCATCTGTTATAGGTGATACAGTGGCAGCGGTTCTTAAAACTCTGTAACTATATGGATACGTTAGGCCTTATTGATATAGGAGCTAACATAACTCATCCTCAACTACATAATCAAATAGATAAAGTAGTTGAGAATATGAAAGTTCAGAATATACATAGAGCAATCATTACTTCTTCTAATCTCAAAGATACAAAGGTAGCATTAGATATAATCAATACATATCCAGAAATATTTTATACTACAGTTGGTTTTCACCCACATAATGCAAAAGACTTTATTCATGAAAATATAAACTCTATTATAGAATATAGTAAGAATAAAAAAGTATTAGCGATAGGAGAGTGCGGTCTTGATTATTATAGAGAGTACTCGACGCGAGAAGAGCAATTATTTTGCTTTGAAGAGCAATTGAAAATTGCAAAGAGTGCAGGTTTACCTATTTTTTTACATGAAAGAAAAGCCCATGATGACTTTGTGGCCATGCTTAAAAAATATATTTTTGAGATTGAAAAAAGCGTTGTACATTGTTTTACAGGAACAAAAAATGAACTAAAGGTTTACTTGGATATGGGTTGCTATATAGGTATAACAGGTTGGATTTCTGACCTTAATAGAGGGAAACACTTACATGACTTAATTAAGTATATCCCTGAAGATAGATTAATGATTGAGACGGATGCGCCATATTTAACACCTAAGAATATTCCATTTAAAAATAATGGCATAAATGAGCCTTCTTTTTTAAATTATGTTGCCCAAAGTATTTCTGAATGTTTAAATAAAGATATAAATTATATAAAAGAGATTACTATTAATAACACTAAAAGATTTTTTTCAATATGAGTAAAAATATTTTAAAAAATTTGTCATTACCAGTTGGTAAAAAAAAATTACTATTACATTCATGTTGCGCGCCATGCTCTGGTGATATCATGAAAAGATTGCTGGATTCAAATATAAACTATACTGTTTATTTTTATAATCCAAATATTCACCCGCATGAAGAATACCTTCTTCGTAAAGAGGAGAACATGTCTTTTTCTATTAAACATAATATTTCATTTATTGATGCAGATTATAACCCAAGAACTTGGTTTAAAATGACAAAAGGGATGGAAATGGAGCCAGAGAGAGGGAAAAGGTGCTCTACATGTTTTGATATGAGATTTATTAAAACCGCTGAGTATGCGTTTCAAAATGGTTTTGATATAATCTCAAGTACGCTTGGGATTTCAAGATGGAAAGATATGAATCAAATTAATCAATCAGGTATTTATGCAGCTTCTAAGTTCCAAGGTATGGAATACTGGACTTATAACTGGAGAAAAGAGAATGGTTCGCAACGCATGATTGAAGTTTCAAAAGATGAAAGTTTTTATATGCAAGAATATTGTGGTTGCGTATATTCATTAAGGGATACTAATACTTGGAGAGAGAAAAACTTAAGACCAACGATAGAGATTGGGAAAAAATTCTACTCACACTCAGAGAAAGACACCACTGATAATTAAAAAACCTGTCAAACTCAACCATGATAAGAAAGTCCTATATATAATAGATTGGATAAATATTATTTTGTCTTCCCGGATTCCTTCACTGTTATTTTCTGGTTCCTCATAAGATGATATTCCAACAGTATTTATTAAGGTAATATTTAAGTCATATAAGCTTCTTTGTTTTTTTGAAGACTTCCATGCTCTGCTACATAGTTCAAAATTTGCTACTACTGCGAACGCAAAAGAGCATAGTCTTATAGGAATATACTCAATGATAGATATAATATTTCTCAACCCTTTTTTAGACTTCTGGTCAATTTTAATTTCTTTACTATAAATATAGTTATCGAGAATAATAAAAGCTAGAGAACCTGAGGGGCCCAGAATAAGAAAGCAGAAAAATACAGTAAATATGCTTCTTGTAGAATTATAAAATATATTGTCAACTAAGTCTTTATTGTTATAACTTGGCAAAACATAGTCAAACCTCTGATCTCCCTCTTTACTGTCTTGTAAAATTTTGAGATCCTCTATTTTACTATTGAATTCACTTGGTTTAAGACAATAGACGAGCACTATTAAATTTATAATAAACGAAAAGAACTCATGTAAATAATTATCTACAATATATATTATTATTGAATATACTATGATTATGGAAATTGGAAATAATAAGTAAATATAATATTTACTATTGATATGATTTTTTACAAGATTTCTAAACCTACCAAAGGCAGCATCAATGACAGCAGTATTTTTCATATTTGATACTGGGTCATAAATATATTCAAGAACCAAAGCAAAGAATATCAGTAGAGTTGTAATCATTTTTCTAACCTTTTATTTTATCCCAGTCAAAGAAAACCCCTGGATCTTCTTTTCTACCTGGTGCAACCTTATTATGACCTATTATATTCTCCTCTACAATTTTAGGATAACAAGTCTTTATTAATTTAAGTATTTCTTTTAATTTATTGTACTGTTCATCTTCAAATACTGAGTTTGATGTCCCTTCTAATTCAATCCCAATAGAAAAATCATTACAATTTTCCCTGCCTTTATGTTTTGATGCTCCTGCATGCCAAGCCCTCATATTAAACGGAACAAACTGGATTATCTCTCCATTCCTCTTGATAAATATATGTGATGATACTCTAAGCCCCTCTAATGAAGAAAATGATTTGTTTTTAGTAGCATCTAACTTGTTTGTAAATAGATCACTAACATTATCATTGTCATAAGAGCCTTCTGGTAAACTTATACAATGTATGACTATCGTGTCAATATCTATATTATTTGGCCTAAGGTCATAATTATCAGAGGGAAGATGGATTATACCTTCGATTAAGTGTGAATTTATATTAATTTTAAGCATTTTTTATACAAGAACCCATCATTCGCTGATATCATGTTAACTATTCCTAATTATGCCAAATTTTTTAATTAATACAGATATAAAACTACAAAATATCATCAAAGAGCTGAAGTCTTCAAGTTCAATAGGCCTGGATACTGAGTTTATTAGAGAATCTACTTATTATCCTGTATTGGCTTTATTGCAATTAAGCGATAATAATCATACTTATTGTATAGATATTCTTGCGCTAAATGATAAAGAGCCAATTATAGACTTGTTAAGAGATAAAGATATCATAAAAATAATTCATTCCTCTAAGCAGGACCTTGAAGTTTTAAATCATTATTTTAATTGTTATCCAGAAAACATATTTGATACACAATTAGCTGATAATTTCCTAAACCCAGCAATAAGTATTAGTTATTCAAATCTTGTTAAAAGACACTTTTCAGTTTTACTTAAAGAAGGGTCATGGAGAACTGACTGGTTGAAAAGACCTATTTCAGATGACAAGCTTGAATATGCCGGAAATGATGTAAAGTATTTGATAGATTTATATAAAATATTGAAAAATGAATTAATCAATTTAAAAAGATATGATTGGTTTATTGAAGAACAAGGACTTGAGCTTGAAAAGAAAAATATAGTTACTGATCCAGATATGGCATGGAAAAAAATTAATTTACCCTCAAAGATAACTGAGACACAATTAAATCATTTGAAAATTTTATCCAAATGGAGAGAAGAGAAGGCTATTAAAAATAACATGCCGAAAAGGTGGATTTTCAGTGATAGCGAATTAATTAAGATAATCTTGTCCCGCCCAAATAAATTAACTGCTATATTGAATAATCTAAAACACCAGCCTAGCAATGAAGATATCAATTATATTATTTCTATTTTAGAATTAAAGTATAATGAAGCTCCAGTTGAGTTTAAGAATTTTGACCCATCAACATATAATAAGAGAGTTAATATATGTCATCAAACATTAGAAATTGTATGTGATGAATACAAGGTATCCTCAACACTGATTGCAAATAAGCGTGATATTGATTTATTTGCAAGAGGAAAGAAAGATATTAGGTTTTTACAAGGTTGGAGATTTAAAATATTTGGTAAGTTGGTACAATAGATAATGCGAAAATATTCTTCAAAAGTAGTAGATGGGAAAGATAGGTCTCCAAGTAGATCAATGTTGAGAGCTGTGGGTTTTAAGGATAAAGATTTTAAGCTACCACAGATAGGTGTTGCTTCAACCTGGAGCATGGTTACACCCTGTAATATGCACATAAATGATCTAGCGGCGGTAACTGCTAAGTCAATTGATTCTAACGGAGGCAAATCTGTTATTTTCAACACAATAACTATATCTGATGGCATATCCATGGGAACCGAAGGAATGAAATACTCATTAGTTTCTAGAGAAGTTATAGCTGACTCTATTGAAACAGTCGTTGGTTGCGAAGGTTTTGATGGTTTTGTAGCAATTGGAGGATGTGATAAAAACATGCCGGCATGTGTAATGGCTATGGCCCGATTAAATAGGCCGTCTATTTTTGTATACGGAGGAACAATCTTGCCGGGAAGTCATAAATCTAAAAATATTGATATTGTTTCCGTATTTGAAGCTGTAGGAAAAAATGCGAATAAGGAGATGTCTAATTCAGAATTAAATGCAATCGAAAAAAAAGCAATACCAGGACCAGGATCATGTGGAGGCATGTATACTGCGAATACTATGGCATGTGCAATTGAGGCCCTGGGAATGAGTTTAACAAATAGTTCTGCGCAGGTCGCAATATCTAATGCTAAAAAAACTGATTGCAAAGATTCAGCTAAAGCTTTAATGGTTTGTGTTGAGAAAGATATTAAACCAAGGGATATTATAAACAAAAAATCACTTGAGAATGCTATAACCATTGTTATGGCTTTAGGTGGGTCAACTAATGCTGTTCTACATTTATTAGCTATAGCAAATTCTGCAGGAGTTAATATTAATTTAAGTGACTTTGACGTTGTTGGAAAGAGAACACCTGTTCTAGCTGATCTTAAGCCAAGTGGAAAATATTCAATGTCTGAATTGGTTGAAATTGGTGGTGTTGCTCCATTAATGAAAATGCTTCTTGAGAAAGGACTTCTTCATGGTGACTGCTTAACTGTTACAGGCAAGACACTAAAACAAAATTTAAAGAATATAAAACACTATAATAAAAACCAAAAAATTATAATGCCATTTGATTCTCCAGTCAAAGATAATGGACACCTGATTATTCTTAAAGGTAATTTATCGCCATTAGGTTCTGTTGCAAAAATATCTGGGAAAGAGGGAACCAGCTTCGTTGGAAAAGCAAAAGTATATAATTCAGAAGAACAAGCTCTAAAAGATATTCTTAACGATAAAGTTAAAAAAGGTACTGTTATTGTCATAAGATATGAAGGTCCTGTTGGAGGTCCTGGAATGAGGGAAATGTTATCACCTACATCAGCAGTAATGGGCAAAGGTCTAGGCAAAGATGTTGCGCTAATAACAGATGGAAGATTTTCTGGAGGAAGCCATGGTTTTGTAGTTGGCCATATTTCCCCAGAAGCATATATTGGAGGCCCTTTAGCAATTGTTAAAAATGGAGATATGATTGAAATTAATTCAATTACTCAAAAATTATCTATTAAAATTACTAATGCTGAAATTAAAAAAAGAACAGGTAATTGGAAGAAGCCTCGTAATAAAACTATACCAGGAGTTTTATCTAAATATGCGAAGCTAGTAAGTCAGGCGGATAAGGGAGCCATTACTGTTGACTAGACATTAGTTCCTTTACTTCAGCCTTATATATCTTTTGAATTATCATATTTAGCATATCTAATCTCTCAATAGCATGATCCATAGATATTAATTTATTTTTAGTAGAAGAGTCGAGCGGTAAACACTCTATTAGTCTAAAACCTACCCAAGATGCATCGGCATATCTTTCTTTTTTAAAACTAATAACATGTTTAATTCCCGGATATATTTTTTTATAAAACCTAGATAATAATAAGTGTTTTTGAGGAATCATATATTCTTTCTCAAGCTCTAGACTCTCTATTTTCCCAGCAAGTAAATTAGTTCTATCTAAGTCACAACTTAGTACTTTAATCTTATTTAGTCCTTCGACCGTTATACCTAGTAAGCCATCATCTAGCTGATTCCAATCTGCAATTTTTACATAACACCCATAATTATATATATCTGTTACATAATCCTTTTGAGAATTATTTCTAATTAGTGTAATACAAAATCCGGTATCATTTTTTATACAATCTCTAACCATATCCAAATATCTTCTTTCAAATATTCTTAAAGGAAATAAACCACCTGGCAAAACTATGCTTTGAAGCGGGAAGAATGGTGTTAAGTTATTTTTCATTATTAAATTTTAGAGAAGCTGAGTTAATGCAATATCTTTTTCCAGTAGGCTTGGGGCCATCTTCAAAAACATGTCCAAGATGCGCATCACAATTCATACATAGCGCCTCAATCCTAGACATCCCTAGTGATTTATCCGTTTTGGTATGAACAGACATATTAGAGGCCACATCATAGAAGCTTGGCCAGCCTGTTCCGGAATCAAATTTTTCATTAGACTGGAATAAAATATTATCACAACAAATACAATGATAAGATCCATTGTCTTTATTTAGATAGAGGTCGCCACTAAATGGAGCTTCTGTACCCTTTTTTCTTGTAATATTATAAGCTCTAGTAGAAAGAAGTTCTTTCCATTCTGATTCTGATTTATTAATTTTTTTCATTCTTAATATAACTCCGAAGATTAACTGTGCTTTTATTGCTCATTATTAATATAATATCAATTTTATTTCTAATCTTGCTTATAAACTCAATCGCTTTATCATATGAATCAACAACATACAAATTTTTATCTTTACTACTAAGAGTCCATTTCAGTAATGGGGGTTTAATTATTATACTATAGTGTGAGTGACCCAATGCTATAGGAAGGT
This sequence comes from Gammaproteobacteria bacterium, assembly GCA_029246085.1. Lineage (GTDB taxonomy): Bacteria > Pseudomonadota > Gammaproteobacteria. The sequence goes on along the minus strand of JAQWOB010000037.1, from coordinate 28,203 downwards.
CTTTTTTATGAGTCCCAGAAATCATTGAATGAGATTTTATTTCACATATTGATAATATTTTTTCCCCTCTAAAATTTTCTTTTAATGATTTAATAGAGCTCTCAATTTCTGTTGGATGATGAGCAAAGTCATCATATATTTGAAGCGTGCCTTTATTCTCAACTTTCTCCATTCTTCTTTTAACACCTTTAAACTTTTTTATAGCATTAATACACATGGAGAATGAAACTCCAGCCTGCATAGAAGCTAAAATTGCTAATGAAATATTTTTATAATTATGTATCCCTAGCAGACTAGACTCAATCATTTTTGAACTCGAAGTTTTTGCTTTTATCTTTGAAAGAAAGAAGCTATTTCCTTTTTTTGAAAGGGACCAGTTAGCACTTTTATAATTTTTTGATGTCATAGAAATTTCTTTTGACCAAATGCCTTTTTTAATTAACTTTCTAATATTCTTATCATCATAGTTATAAATAATTTTCCCAGTTTTTGGAACTATCCTTACTAGGTGATGGAAGTTTTTAACCACGGAATCTATATTTTCAAATATATCTGCATGATCAAACTCAATATTATTTATTACCAATATATTTGGATGGTAATGTATATATTTTGATCTTTTATCAAAAAATGAGGTATCATACTCATCCGCTTCTATTATAAAAAAATTTGAACTAGTAAGTTTTGCTGGTGAATTTAAATTAATTGGCTGACCACCAATAAGATATGATGGATTTAGTTTTGCATACTTTAATATCCATGTGACAAGTGAAGATGTTGTAGTTTTACCATGAGTACCTGATATTGCTATAACTTTCTTTTTGTATAAAACGTTTTCATAGAGCCATTGAGGTCCAGAAATATATTTAATATTTTTTTCAAGTAATTTCTCTATAATGCCCATGCCACGAGACATTACATTCCCAACAATTACTAGATCAAATTTTTTATCCAAGATTTTAGGATTATATCCCTCTGTAAAAATAATATTTTCTTTTTCCAGAACAGACTTCATTGGATCATATAAATTTTTATCTGAGCCCGTAACTTCATGCCCAAGCTGCTTAGCAATTATTGCTATACCAGCCATAAATGTTCCTCCTATTCCTAAAATGTGTATTTTCATATGAGTAGCACTTGAAGTAAAACCATTATAATAAATATATATGCAATATTATGAAGTAGTGAAATTCCTAATCCAATCGACATTGTAGTATCTAAAGCATTTTTAAATATATGACCATTTACAAACCAAGCATATAATGAAATTGCTAGAAAAATAAATACTATAGAATTTTCATCTGTAAAAATATACATGGTAACTATGCTTGCAAATAAAGCTACAAGAGCATGAACGCCTAGCGTTCCCGAGGAAACCTGAGTGTACCTAGAGGCATATAAGTTTGAGGTCCCATTATTATTATCTTTGATCCCGAGACATAGTTTTATAAATATAAGTGTTACGAGTATATAAATGGCTGCGAAGAAAATACTTAAAGCATAACCAGTATTAGGATCAACTGATATTAAGCCAATAATAATATTAATTAATATGATTGCTTTTAATAAGTTAGAGCTAGAAGGGAGGTCCTGGGGACCACGCGAAAACATCAGAATATCTAGAAAAATCTTTAAATTTAATATCATATTAATGCTATAATTAATACCTTCATAACTAGTAACTAGGATAACATATTGGACGAAAACTCTATAATCAAATCTTACAAGAGAGTCTCTGGATTTTATGATGCTACTTTCGGCCAAGTTTTTAGACCTGGTCAAAAAGCCATAATTAAAAAAATGGATTGTAATAGCACTGACAGTGTATTAGAAATAGGCATTGGCACAGGTTCGTCATTACAATATTATCCCGAGGAGACTAAAGTAGTTGGTATTGACATATCTCCTGATATGTTAGATGTAGCGAAAAAAAGAATTATTGAAGATCAAGCTCAAAATAAGCATATTTTATTAATGAATGGTGAGGAGCTAACTTTTGCTGATAATACTTTTGATAAAGTAGTTGGAATGTATGTTGTTTCTGTGACCCAAGACCCTAAAAAATTAATAGAGGAAATGAAAAGAGTTTGTAAAAATGATGGTGATATTTATATAGTTAATCATTTTAGTAATGAGTCAGATAACGGCTTAGTCAAGATTTTTGAAAAAGGTTTAATGCCTCTTAGTAAATTATTAGGGTGGAAACCATATTTTCCGTTTGCCGAGTTCAATAAATATGCAAATCTAAACGTGCAAGAGATGTCTAAAGTGAATATATTTGATTACTGGAATATAATCCACGCAACTAACAATAAATAGCGTTATCTAGCCTATTAAGCCCCATCAATCATTTTTTTTAATTCACCTGATTCGAAAAGTTCTAAAGTTATATCGCACCCACCAACTAATTCACCTTTAATGTAAAGTTGAGGGAAAGTAGGCCAATCTTTAAAGCTCGGTAGATCTCGCATAACCTCTTGATCAAGAATTACATTGCAATACCCAAATTCTTTACCACATTGTTTCAAAGCTTCTACTGTTCTAGATGAAAAACCACACATTGGCATTTCCGGTGTTCCTTTCATATATAACATGACTGGATTTTCAGTAACTTGTTTTTTAATTCTTTCTAATGCTGACATTTTTCTCTCCTTATAATTTATTATATAGATTATTTAATTATGCCTGGTCAATAAGCCAGATATGTATCTAAACAGAGCTAATTACATTCCTAATCCATTATGGCTATAACCCATAAACAATAACATTGGGATACTAAGCAATGTGTTAGTTCTTGATGCTAGTAATGCAACTTTTTTAGCTTTAGCTATTTCTTCTGGAGTCGCAGACACCATACCAAGGATTTTCTTTTGATTTGGCCAAATTAAAACCCATACGTTAAATAACATTATAGTTCCTAACCAAGCGCCTATTCCTATTCCTGCAGCTCCATCAGAGAGGGTAAATGCAGCATGTAACATGCCATGGTCTTGTAAGTACCAAGCACCTGTAACCCATGTTACAACCGCTCCCCACCTAAACCAAACTAGTGCTAAAGGAGCAACATATTTGCCAATAGCTGCTGGACCAGGCTCTTTATCTGCAATTGCAGTAGCCATAGCCGGGACTTGTACAAAATTAAAATAGTAGAGTAAACCAATCCAAGTTATACCTGACAGGTAATGTAGCCATCTGATGTAATGCTCAATTTCAACTAATTTTCCACCAATAGCTAGCACCAGCACTGCTGATAATATAAATCCTGAAATAATTGTTCCTTTTATTGATAATAGTGGGTTCATACACGCCTCAAAAATAATTATAATATGGATGATATAATAAATGATGTAAGCTATTTTATCTATCAGTAAGTTTAATAAATTTAGATCTTTTGAAGGAACAACAATATATGTGTGGAATTTGTGGTGAAATAAGGTTTAATAATACTCGTGTAGATGAGTCAAAAATGCGTCATATGATGCAGAGTATTATAAAAAGAGGTCCAGATCATAGTGATGAATATCAGCATAACAATGTATATCTAGGACATCGTAGATTATCAGTAATAGATATATCCAGTAAGTCACATCAACCGATGATAGATGAGAAGTCAAACAAAGTTATTGTTTTTAATGGAGTGATTTATAACTATAAAGAGATAAGAGAATTACTTATAAATAAAGGCTATAGTTTTTCATCAGATGGAGATACAGAGGTAATTTTAAAAAGTTATGACCACTATGGCGAAGATTGCGTTAAATATCTTGATGGTGTATTTTCATTTTGCATTTATGACCCAGATGCAAATAAAATTTTTTTAGCACGAGACAGACTTGGAATAAAACCTTTATATTACAAGTTAGAAAGTAAATACTTTGCTTTTGCATCTAATACCAAAGCACTTATTGGTAGAAATGATAACGAAATTAATCATAAAAGTCTTCATCATCAATTTACTCTTCATTCAGTTATTCCTGCGCCAAATACAATTCTTAAAAATATATATAAGTTAGAGCCAGGACATTCTGCAACAGTTACATCTGATGGCAAGATTTTAAAAAATAAATATTATGCTCTTGATGACATTAAGATTAATCACAATATAGAGGAAAATGAAATTATAGAAGAATCTGAAAGACTACTAATGAATGCAATTGAAAAAAGATTTTATACTGCTGATGTAGATGTAGGTGTTTTACTTTCAGGAGGGTTAGATTCTAGTTTGATAGTTGCAATGGCTGCCAAAAGTAAATTATCTAAAATTAATACTTTTTCTATTGGCTTTCCAACAATTAAGGATGAGGTTGGAGATGAATTTTATTATTCAGATATGGTTTCTAAACAATTTAATACCAATCATTATAAGTATAATATTAATCAAGATCATCTGATGGAGTCCCTTGATGATGTTATCCGAGAGATGCCTGAGCCAATGTTTAGCCAAGATTCTTCGGCTTTCTATCTTTTAGCTCAAGAAGTATCAAAAAACCAAAAGGTAGTTTTGAGCGGACAAGGTGCTGATGAGTTATTTGGCGGATATTTTTGGTATAAAAAAATGAATGAAATGAAGGGTAGTGATTCAGAAAGATTTATCGAACATTACTTTGATAGAGGTCATGAAGATTATTCTAAAACTATAAAAGAAAAATATGTATCAAATAATTATAGTGAAGAACTGATTGAGTCACTCTTTAGAAAACAAAGAGATGATATTGGTTATCTTGATAAAGTTTTAAGAATAGATTTGTCAACAATGGTAATCGATGATCCAGTTAAGAGAATTGATAGCATGACTATGTCTCATGGTTTAGAGACTAGAGTTCCTTTTTTAGATATTAATTTGGTAGAGTTTTTATCCTCAATTCCATCTACTCAAAAAATTAAAAATGATGGAAAATATTATTTAAAAAAATTAGCAGAGAAGTATTTAAGTAAAGACCTAATTTATAGAGATAAATTTTATTTTCCAGTACCTCCACTAAAGGTACTCGAGGGTAAATTTCTAGATTATGTAAGATCAATTTTGCTTTCGAAGAATTGTTCTAATAGAGCGCTTTATAATCAAGATAATATTAATGCTTTATTGCTTAATCCTAATTCACATTTTACTAAATTAAACGGTAATAAACTCTGGCATTTAGCTTTACTTGAAAGATGGTTTCAGTTAAACATAGATGCATAAAAAAACCCATCTCACATGAAATGGGTTTTAATATCTTTAGTTACTAAACTTTAGAATTTATGTGTTAAACCGAGGCCATATGTACGAACTGATGCGTCAGTACCTTCGTTACCTTTTCTAGTGACACCAAATGTCAGATCAGTAGACTTACTTAAGCTCATCTGATTAGAAATACTAATAACATCATAATCTGTAGTTGCAGCATCCATGTTTCCACTTGCTGTAACAAGTTGAATCATGTTATTGCCCATAGTGTAGTGAATACCCATAGTTACAATATCACCAGCAGCTTGAACTGTTCCAGCATTCGCAACTGTTGTAGCAATTTCTACTTCTTCATTAGTATAGAAAACACCTAGGTTAGGCATTACTTTATACGAACCAAAGATTTTATCATTACTCAGACCACGATTACTATCCAAACTTTTATCATGTGTTCTAGCATAACCAAACTCTAGGCCTGGCATGATATGTTTAACTTTTAGACCAAACGCATAATCACTTTTTGAAACATTAGCTTCAGTATCTGCTTCAGCCATACCACGCATATAAGCAATTTCAATTGGACCCATTGCAGCATGATAAGAAAGAGATGATTCCCATGTACCAGCTTGACCAAACGAACCATTACTTGTACCACCATGCGCATTAAGAGCAAGGCCAGTATCCATATTTGAGTCATACATACCCATTGTTTTGTATGGAGATTCAAATGAACCTATTCCGATATAACCCAATCCTGTTAAGAAACCAAGGTTTCCAATATGTAAGTCAATTGTACGACAATCTCTAGCACCAGTACATGCAGTACCAGAATCCCGACTTGAAGTACCATCGGCAATGTCAAATTTCCATTCAGCATGTCCAATTAAGCTCATTGAGCCTAAGTTTTCTTTAAATTTAATTCCTAATCTACTTTTTCCACCATTATCTCTAATGCTGTCAACAGAGTTTGCTGAAGCAGAAGATTTGTTTTCATACCCCACGTATAAACGGCCAAAAAATTGTACTCCATGTCCAGAATGTGCAGCAGAAGCACTTGATGAGTTGTTAGACCCACTGTGTCCACCAGCAAATGCTAGAGTAGAGGAAGCGGCCATGAAAATGACTGCGGTAAATAACTTATTCATAATCTCCCCGGTTTATTTTATTGTCTATTACCAAGTATTTTGACAGAAAATTCGGTTAACACAAGGATTTTTGCTTAATTTAGTAATGTATATCATGTTTATCTTATATAGTAATGTATTAAAATAGTGCATAGCATAATAAACTTAAAGGCTGTTGTGTTTTATACTGTTATTGTATTAGAATACGTCTTTATTTTTTTATTGAATGATATTTATGAAGAATTACTTAATGAACACCTATAACCGTAAGAATATATCCTTTGTTAAAGGCAAAGGAGTGTATTTATGGGATACAGATAATAATAAATATCTAGATGCACTTTGCGGCTTAGCCGTTACAAGCTTAGGGCATTCAGATCCTGATATTGCAGATACAATAGCCAAGCAATCTAAAATGTTAATTCATACATCTAATGCTTTTATGATTAAGCAGCAAGAGCAGTTAGGCGAAAGATTATGCAAATTATCTGGAATGAAGTCAGCTTTTTTTTGTAATTCTGGCGCAGAGGCAGTAGAAGCATCAATTAAGATTGCCAGGAAGTATGGAAATGATAAAAAAATAAATAATCCAAAAATTATAGTTATGGAAAATAGTTTTCATGGAAGAACAATGGCTGCGTTGTCAGCAACTGGAGGTGAAAAAGCACATGCAGGGTTTTATCCTTTATTAGATGGCTTACTTAGAGTTCCCTACAATGATATGGAAGCTATAAAGAAGCTTTCAGAAAAACATAATGATATTGTAGCTATACTACTTGAACCTATTCAAGGTGAAGGAGGTATTGTTATACCTGATAAAAATTATTTAAGTGAACTAAGAAATATTTGTGATAAATTTAAATGGCTACTTATGATAGATGAAGTTCAGTCAGGATTTTGTAGGACTGGAAAATGGTTTGGGTTTCAGCATAGCAAAATAATTCCAGATGTAATATCTGTCGCAAAAGCTTTAGGTAATGGCGTACCTATTGGAGCTTGTCTTGCTAGTAACGCAGCAGCAGAAGTTCTTGTTCCAGGAAGCCATGGGTCAACATTTGGTGGTAATTTTTTATCCACATCAGTTGGTTTAGCAGTATTAGATATAATGAGGAAAAAAAATCTATGTAAAAATGCTAGAGATATTGGATTATATTTAGAATCAGAACTAAAGAAAAAGCTATCGCATTTTAAGATTATCAAAGAGATAAGGTGCAAGGGTTTAATGATAGGTATAGAGTTAAGAATAAATTGCATGCATTTAGTCCAGGATGCATTGAAAAGGAAACTGGTAATTAACGTAACAAAAGAGAATACTATTAGAATGTTACCACCATTAATTATTAACAGATCTCAGGTAGATGTAATTACAGCTACCTTACAGAAAATTATAGGCAGTATTAAATATGAATAAAGTAAGGCATTTTAAATCTCTATTAGATATAAATAAAAGTGAATTTATTAGAATAATAGAAAGGTCTATTGAATTTAAAAAGGAGTCTCAAAAAAATATCCTTAATAATTCTCTTCAAAATAAAACAATGGCCATGATTTTTAAAAAAAACTCAACTAGAACTAGAGTTGCTTTTGAAACAGCAATGGCGACACTAGGCGGACATGCTATATTTTTATCGTCTGATACAACACAAATGACTAGAGGTGAAGATTTAGCTGATACGGCAAAAGTTTTATCTGGAATGGTTGATATAGTTATGATTAGGACGCACAACCATAGCGAGGTAGAGGAATTAGCTAGTAACTCTTCAGTGCCCATAATTAATGGGTTAACTGAAAAATATCACCCTTGTCAATTATTAGCTGATATGCAAACTTATTATGAGGAAAGAGGTTCAATTGAAGGTAAAACAGTAGCTTGGATAGGTGACGGATGTAATATGTGTAATTCATACATTAATGCAGCAAAGATTCTAAATTTTAAACTTAAAATTGCAACACCATCAGGATTTGAACCTGATAACAAAACATTAATGTTGGCAAAGGACAATGTTGAACTATGTGATCTTCCAGGACAGGCCGTTGAAGATTCTGATTTAGTTACAACTGATGTTTGGACTAGTATGGGCGATGAAAGTGAATCTGAGAAAAGAAAACAATTGTTTAAAGGTTACCAGATAAATCAAAATTTATTTGATAAAGCTAAGGCAGATGCAATTTTCTTGCATTGCTTGCCTGCTCATAGAGGTGAAGAGGTAGATGCAGATGTAATTGATGGCCCAAGAAGTAGAGTATGGCAACAAGCGCATAATAGGCTATTTACCAGCAAAGCATTAATTGAATTTTTATTAAATGAATCTAAGTAATTAGATATTATTTATTTTAGCGAGCAATTCATTTTTTTTAACAAGACAGTCGCAATTAATAATCTCTTTAGAAAGCCTTTTAAGCTTACTTATATCTGAGCTTATTATAATATTTTTTATTTCTGGTATTGCGCTTGGATGCATACTGAATGATTTTAAGCCCAACCCTAGCAATAGTCTGGTATAATTAGAATCACCAGCCATTTCACCGCATAAAGAAACTGGTATTTTATTTTTAGCGCCAGCATCAATAACTATTTTAATAAGGCTTAAGACTGCTGAATTAATTGGATCATATAGATAATTAACTTCATCATCAACTCTATCTATAGCTAAGGTATACTGCACTAAATCATTTGTACCAATTGAAAAGAAATCAACTTGCTTTGCAAATCTATTTGCAAGGACTGCACATGATGGAACCTCAACCATTATTCCCACCTTAACATTATTACCGAACCTCTTTTTTTCATTTTTAAGATCATTTTTGGCAATATTAATTAATTTTTTAGCATCTGATATTTCTGAAAAGTTAGTAATCATTGGAAGCATTATTTTTACAGTTCCATAATATCCTGCTCTGAGGATAGCTTTGATTTGATTAATAAAAACTGATTGATTGCTTAAACTATACCTGATGCCACGTAGGCCTAATGCTGGATTACGAGCTATAGATCCTGTTTTAACATTATCGGGTATCTCTTTATCTGCCCCTGTATCTAGCGTTCTAAAAATTACTGGATTATTTTTCATTTTTTTAACTATCTGTTTATATGCGAGAAATTGTTCATTTTCAGTAGGAAAATCATTTCTGTCTGCATATAGATATTCTGTTCTAAAGAGCCCAATACCATCAATATTCTTTTCACTTATAATTTTTAATTCTTGAGGAAGTTCTAAGTTAGCCATGATCTCTAGCTTCTCTTTATCAAGAGAGATATTCTTTTTAGATAGAACAGTAGATAGAACTCTTTTCTTTTTAAGTGAGCTCTTTTTTAAATTTTGATAATGCTTTACTAAATCTTTTTCAGGGTTAATAAAAATTAAGCCTTCATTACCATCTATAATTAAGTAGTCATCATTTTTAATAATCTTGAGAGCATTTTTAACTCCAACTATAGAGGGCAGTTCCAAACTTCTAGTTAAAATTGAGCTATGTGATGACCTTCCTCCATATTCAGATATTAAACCTAACCCTTTAGATTCATGAGTGATTATCACATCTGCTGGACTTAAGTCATCTGTAACTACTATAACGTTATTAAAACTTTTAGAGATAATATTTATTTTATTTTTTTTTATAATAAGATTGCTTAACAACATTTTGACAACATGACTGACATCATCTATTCTTTGTTTGATATATAAATCTTCTATGTTCTCAAATGATTCTTTAATATTTAAATATTCAGTATGAATAGCCCATTCAGATGAATTAAGATTTTTTATTATTCGTGACTTTATACTATCTAAAAATGTTTTATCACTGACAAGAAGTATATGTGTGTCTAAGAATAAACCTATATTTTTTTTAATAGAAGGACTTATTTTGCTTTTAATTATATCTAGTTCAGTTAGTGTTTTTTTAAAAGTTGTTTTTAGACGCTTGACTTCTTTAAGTACTAATTTTTTTTCAATATATTTTTCTTTTATAATGTTATTTCCATGTTCTATTACATGGGCAACTCCTATCGCTATCCCTTTTGATACTGGGAGGCCTTTTAAAATAATTGGATTAGGATTCTTCATTAAATTTAGCCTTAATTAGATTTTCTAAGCTTTTTATTGCTGCAGACTCATCTTTTCCTGATGCAGTTATCTTTATCTCTGTGCCTTGAGGAGCCGCTAGCATCAATATTTTCATAATGCTTTTCGCATCTGCTTTTTTATCACCATTAGTTATCTCTATAATAGATTTAAACTTATTAGTGAGTGTTACTATTTTTGCAGCAGCTCTGGCATGCAAGCCTAATTTATTAGGTATTATTATTTTTTTTTCTTTCATTTTTAATTTGTATGACGCCGTCTTTACCCCCCTCAATAGCTTTCACTGTTAAATCCTTCAAGGTAAGATTTGGGTAATTAAATATATGAAGTAACATTGACAGATTAACTCCTGATACAATATTAATCATTTTTAAATGCGAAAATTCTTTAGCAATATTACTTGGTGTAGAGCCAAACATATCAGTTAATATTAAAACGCCAGTGTCTTTATCTAATAATTTTACATATTGTTTTGTAAGATTAATTAAATCTGATGGCTTATCATAATGATCAATAGATAGAACTTCAGTTCTTATTGGTATAGACCCATAAGTAGACTTTGCAGCTAATAGTAACTGAGCTCCAATATCATTATGTGTCAAAAGTAGTATACCAATTGTCATTTTATATCTCTATGTTTGACTAGGATATTATATTTGCTAGCAAAATGTCTAGAAACCATTTCTGTTACATACACTGATCTATGTTGACCACCGGTACATCCTATTGAGATGGTGAGATAATTTCGGTCACTCTTGCCAAAACTAGGTATCCATTTATTTAAAAATCTAATAATACTAGCTAGCATCTCTTTTGAAGTTTTATCTGATTCTATAAAAGATACTACTTTTTTATCTTTTCCAGATAGTTTTCTGAGTGACTTATCCCAAAATGGATTTTTTAAACATCTTACGTCAAAGACAAAATCACTCTCATTAGGAATACTGTTTTTATATCCAAATGATTGAAGCTGAATAAGCATATCTTTATTATCTTTTATAATTGAAATTTTTGATGAAATTTCTTTTTTTAGATCTATAGGTAGTAATTTATCTGTATCAATAATTAAATTTGAATTTTCTTTTAATTTTTGCATTATTTCTGCTTCTTTTGATATAGCGGTTCTTAGATCTACCTGATTATTTGTTAAAGGGTGGAGTCTTCTCGTGGCATTGAATCTTGATAATAATATTTCATCAGATGAATGTAGAAATATAGTAGTATTTTTAAAACCTAATTTTAATAACTTTGAATATAAGGTAGAAATAGATTTTTGATAGTCATCATCCATTTTAATCGATCTTATATCAATACTTATAGCTACTTTTTCATATATTTTTTGATGTGAACCCTGGATGACTCCAAGCATTTGAATTATCATTTTCGGTGAAAGGTTGTCAATGCAAAAATAATCTAGATCTTCTAGAGCTTGCAAAGCAATGGATTTACCAGATCCTGATAATCCAGTTATGATTACTAATCTTGGTTTTAAGGATTTCAAAATCTAACCTCTTGATTATTGGTAACTATTTATTATCGATTTAATCTCTAGCTTATTTGAGCAACTTCTTATTTTTTCTCTAAAAGATTTGTCATCCAACATTTCTGCAATTTTAGATAGTATCTTTATATGTATCTCATTTTCATTATTTGGAGCTAATAATGAGACTATCAAATCAACTTTTTCACCATCGCTAGAATTAAAATCAATCGCTGTTTCTAATTTAAGTATTATAATTTTAGCTTCTGATAAATTATCTATTCTGGCATGAGGGATAGCAATTCCATTTCCGAAAGCAGTAGTTCCTAGTTTTTCTCTTTCATACAGTTTTTCAAAAATAATATCTTGATTAGTCGCGCTCACACTAGAGGCTATCTTGCTGATTAGTTCTAAAACATTCTTTTTGCTTTTAGATTGGCAATTCATAATTATACTTTCTTCTGAAAAAAAATTATTCAAATCCATTTACACACCTCTTTTCTTCCTATTCTTTGATGGTGGTATCGCTAATGTCTCTCGATATTTAGCAACCGTTCGCCTTGCTACCCTTATCCCATTCTTATTAAAATTATCAGCTATTTCAGAGTCACTTAAAGGAGAACTTTTATCTTCCTTGGATATTATTTTTTCCAACATTGATTTAATAGCTGTTGATGAAATCATTTTACCATAATCTGTATTTATTTCTGATGAAAAAAAATATTTCATTTCATAGACGCCACGGGGTGTTTGGGCATATTTATTATTTGTACATCTAGATATAGTAGATTCATGCATGTCGACTTCCATAGCAATATCTTTTAGACCAAGAGGCTTCATTCCAATATCACCTTGATTTAAAAAATTTATTTGTTTTTGAAATATAATTTTAGCAACTTTAAGTATAGTGAGATTACGGTTTTGTAATGCTTTAAGAAAAAATTTAGCACTCTGTAAGTTAGTTTTTACATATTCTTTATCTTCTTTTTTAGATATATCTTTCATCAAACTTTCATATGCCTTATTAATTCTAATTTTAGGGTTAATAGCAGGGTTTAGCTCTGTAAGCCATTTACCATTTTTCTTCGATATAATGATATCTGGTGTAATATGCTCTTGCTGTAATGCTCTAGAAATTATATTACCAGGCCTTGGATTTAAGGATTTCACAAGTTCTGTTGCTGCTATATATCTATCATCATCTTTTTCAAACTCAGAAGTAAAAGCATCAAAGCTTATGGTCGATGGATTAATATCATCCTCAAGCTTGTTAATTATGATATTTGCTAAATCATAATGAGCATGATCTTTATGATAATGATGGAGCTGGATAGATAAACAATTTTTAAGTGAAGTAGCCCCAATTCCAATTGGGTCTAAATATTGAATTTTATGGAGTACTGCAAATATTTCTTGGAAAGTGATTTCAATATTTTTTTTTAATAGTACATATAAATCTTCTACGCTCTCTGTTAAAAAACCATCATCATTAATATAGTCAATTATATTATATGCTATAAATTGATCATTCTCACTTATTGGGGATAATCCTATTTGCCACATTAAATATTCTCGTAAAGATTGATGAGAGTTTGATAATTGTTCATATGCGTCATAACCTATACCATCATGATTACTCTCAGAATAATTTGATGAGATTATAGGTATTTCTGATGTAACTTCAATTGATTCTGAAGAATTTTCATTTTCCAAGAAAGGATTCTCTAATATTTTTTCATCTATCTCTTTCTGTAAGTCTAATGAGTTTAGCTGTAATAATTTAATAGCTAATTGAATCTGTAGAGTCATTGTAAGCTTATTATTTAAGGATAAACTTTGCTTTCCCTTGGTATTCATAATTTAAAGTTATCACCAAGATAAACATCTTGGACAATTTTATCTTTTATAATTTTTGAGGGTTTTCCATTAGCAATAACTTTCCCATCACTAATAATATATGCTTGATTACATATTTTTAGAGTTTCTCTAACATTGTGGTCTGTTATAAGAACTCCTATATTTGATTTTATCAGATCTTTGATAATTGTCTGAATTTCTATGACTGAAAGAGGATCTATGCCTGCAAATGGTTCGTCTAATAAAAGAAATTTTGGATCTATTGCCAGTGATCTAGCAATTTCAACTCTTCTTCTTTCTCCACCAGAAAGACTCAGCCCTTTATTGGGTAGAATATGTTCTATTTTTAGAGTATTTACCAAGAATTCAAATTTATCATTAAGTTTTTTAGGCGTAAGATTTTTTCTTGTTTCCAGAATTGCTAATATATTATCTTTGACGGATAAATTTCTAAATATTGATGCTTCTTGTGGCAAATAACTGATACCTAAGTCTGACCTCATATGCATAGGTAGAGATGTTATATCATGATCATCAATTTTTATTATTCCACTATTAGATTTTATCAACCCAACAATCATATAAAAGGTTGTTGTTTTACCAGCTCCATTAGGACCTAGAAGCCCTATCACACTATTTTCTTGTAAACTAATACTAATATCATGGACTACAGTTTTGCTATCATAATTTTTACTAAGATTTATGCAGTCTAGCTTGGCCATATTATTTTACTTCTCTATTTTTTCTTGTTTTTAGGATTGTTTTAGTTCTTTCCTGAATTTTCATCTTATCATCTTGATTTTCTTTTTTGAGTAAAACCCATGTTTTTTTGGTCAAATCATATAACATTCTTCCGCCTTCTAGTTCTTGAGACTGTTTATCTGTATAAGATAATCGTTTGGCATTAGATAATATCTTTATTTGGCCGCTTTTCATATTAGCTATAATTCCATTCCCTGTAGTCGTTGAGTCTGGAGTCGTAATAGTAGCAAATTCTGTTGTCTCAATGATCTCAGTATCAGGATAAACCACTGCCTCTGTTGTTGTTACATTAATTTCATTATTATTATCATTATCGTATTTATTGAATTCCACATCTTCAGTAAGATAGATTGAGTTAAAAAGAGAATCAGGGTCAAGAGCATGCTTAGCCTTTATGACCCATGTTTCAATTTCTGTAGAATTAATGTGCATTACTGGATTAATTACTTCTGATCTAGGACTATTCGGAAATTTTTCTAATCTATCTCCCCACATTGTCCAGTCAATATTCCCACCCGAACTAGTCTTAACCATTTTAAATTTATTCAGAAAATGATTGGTAATTTTTGAATCTAATTCTAAGCCGTTGGAATTTAATGCATTAGACAATGTATAGTTGATCCATAAGATAGATATCAATAATATAGAGAGAATAATAATATTCTTTTTTGAAAATTTTTTAAAAAAAATAATTATATTTTCTTGAGAAATATTTTTAAGAATATTATTGGCTTGTTTCATTTTTATTTTGCGCCAAATATATTAAATCACATACATCTCTGACAGCACCATTACCACCCTTTCTAGGTGTCATCCAATCAGAATACTTCGATAAACCATTATAGTTTGCGTTTGGAACTGTAATGGATAGGCCTACGCTTTTTAGTAAACTAATATCCACAACATCATCCCCGACAAAACAGACGTTTTTTAAAGCATGCTTTTCAGAAAAATTTTTTTCATAATCTAAAAGCTTATTTCTTGAGCTTTGTATTATTGCGGTAAACCCAAGCTCTTTGCCTCTGTGCTCTACAGCTTTTGAATAACGGCCGCTAATAATTGCGACCTCAATACCCAATTCTCTGATAATCATAATGCCATGACCATCTTGTGCAAAAAATTTCTTTGACTCAGAATTAGTCTCAGAGATAATTATACCCCCATCAGTCATTACACCATCTACATCTAAGATTAATAATTCAATATTTTTAGCCTTATTAATTATGGTTTGATCAATGTTATTCATATAGTCAGAATATTTTTTATAATCCATTATTCAATACCTGACTTAAGTAATTGATTGAGAGTTAATAAACCTACAACTGTTTTATCATCATTAATCACAACCAGGGAAGTGATTTGCTTATGTTCCATAATATTTAATGCTTCAGCTGCCATTATATTTTTTGACACTACAATAGGTTTTTTTGTCATAGCTTTATATAACTGGAGAGATGATATGTCGTTATGGTTTCTCAGAGTTCTTCTTAAGTCTCCATCTGTGAATACACCTAATAACTTTTTCTCTTTTGATAATGAGATGATAATACCATAATTAAATTTTGTAATAATATCTATGGCTTTTATTAACTTCATATCTGTATAGGTATAAGGAAGACGTTTTATTATCATGATATCTTCTGTTTTCTTTAATAATCTTTTCCCTAGTTCACCCTGAGGATGTGATTTTGCAAAATCTTTGGACGTAAAGCCCCTGCATTTAAGCAGTGTTATAGCTAATGCATCTGATAAACCAATGGCACTTATTACGCTCGATGTAGGAGTTAAATTTAAAGGACAGGCTTCAGATTGAACACTTGAGTCTAAAACTATATTCGATGACTTTGCTAGCATTGATTTCTTATTTCCAGTTACTGTAATCAATGTGATTTTTAATATTTTCAGCAAGGGAAGCAAAAGTAGTAACTCTTTAGTTTCACCGGAATTTGAATAACAGACTACTAAATCTAGTTTACCAATTAAACCTATATCCCCATGCAATGCCTCAGCTGCATGTAAAAATACTGACGGAGTTCCGGTGCTTGATAATGTTGCTGCAGATTTAGCTGCAATATGACCTGACTTACCAAGCCCAATTGTTACAACTTTACCTTTACAAGCTAATATAGCTCCGCATGCTAGATCAAAATTATGATCAAGTTTATTAGCTACATTTTTCAGAGCCACTGCCTCAGAAAGAATTACTTTTTTAGCTACAGATATTTTATTAATTATTTTCATATGCTTATTCCATATAAATCAAGCTGGTAGAACGTAAAAGAAAGTAGTAGTACCAAGCATAAAATTTTGGTTATATATTGATTGTAGTTTTTAATTATAATATAAAACCCAAGCATTGTAATTAACATCATAATCATATCTCTATTAATATATGCTATGGATAAGGCTTCAGAAAGGTTATTATCCAGTATTCCTGCAATACTAATCACAATCGCAATATTAAATATATTGGACCCTAAGATATTTCCGATGATGAAATCAAAATGTTTTTTTCTAGCCGATTCTATGCTTGATGCTAATTCAGGCAAACTAGAGCCAATTGCTGTTATTGATAATCCAATAACATAATCAGGTATCCCAAATGATTTTGCAATATTTATACTGCTATCTAGAAATATTTTAGTTCCAAGTAAAAGGAAGACAAGTCCAAAGGTTAAGAGACTAAAAATACGAAGACCACTTATATATGTTTGGTTCATAACTATACCCTTATCCGAGTAAAAGTATTTTTTATAAATATAAAGTGATATCCCAAAAACAGATAGAAGCATAAATGATTCTTTGATTGTGACAATTCCATCGATAAGGAAAAAATATATTAGTAAAAATAATACTATCAAGATACTAAAAAAACCAGTCTCTTCTTTGGATAAAATTTTATTTTTTTCAGAATTGACAGAGCTAAATAGTAAAATAGTTAATGCGAAAACAAGAGCTATGTTGGCTATGTTAGATCCAAGAGCATTACCAATTGCTATATTACTTCTGCCTTCCAGGCTGGATAGTATAGAAATTAATATTTCTGGAGATGAGGTTGCTATTCCAATAAAGATGAAACTCGATATAAACCCAGATATATTATATTTTTTAGAAATACTATCTGTGGATGATACTAGTAGGTTTGCGCCATAGCTTACTAATGCTAAGCCGATGATTAAGTAGAGATAAACTAAGTTAGACATAGGGAAAACTTGTTTTAAGTTTAGTAGTCAACCCCATCAACATCAATTTCAAATTCTTCTGTATTTTTTCCATCATTAACTAGCATTTCTCTCTGCTGTAAGTATGATTCTCTAATAAATATATACTTATCCTTCGCAGCTGTATCAAGAATTTTGGTAGCTCTTAAAAGTCTTGCTCGGATATCAACAATTTTAAGTGTAGTGAAAGCCAGCTCTTCCTTATTATGTAGTTGTTCAGCAGGTGAAATCTGCATATCTGCATATAGCCCTGGGGCATCTCTAATGCTGCTTGGTCCAAAGAATGGAATTACCAGATATGGTCCTTGAGGTAGACCCCAATATCCTAGAGTTTGCCCAAAATCTTCCTTATTTTTTTTGAATCCCATAGAGCTTGCCACATCAAATATTCCCAGGATACCAATAGTGGTATTTATTGAAAACCTTGCAAGATCATAAGCAGCTTGACTAAATTTTAGTTGCAATACATCGTTAGTTATTGTGCTAACTTCACCAACATTACTAAAAAAATTAGATACACCTGTTTCAATGGGATCAGGCGTGATGTATTTATAGGTTTTTGCTACAGGCTTTAGTATATTATCATCTACAATTTCATTAAAACCAAATATAGCTCGATTCATAGGCTCTAAAGGATCATTTTTTGAAGTATTCGTAGTACTACACCCGGATATAAATATTAGGAAAAATATGACTAATGGCAATGTCATACTTAGTTTACTAGGTGAGAAGCTTTGGTATTTCATAATATTTGCTTTGTCATGTATTTAATAATTTTATATAATATGTACAGTATACATATATCTATGAAAATTATTAAATACATAATTACAATTTCCTTGTTTTTTTCTATTGCAGCTTATGCTGGAGATACTCCAGATTTTTTTTTAAAGAAAAGTGTTAGAGAGGTAGCATTATTTATTTCAGAAAATAAAGAAACTTTGGAAAATGACGAGAATTTTCTGCAGGCTAAAGTAGATGAGCTAATTGTCCCAAAACTTGATATACAGTTAATGTCAAAAATAGTACTAGGTAAGAAAATCTGGCTTTCAATAAATAGCTATCAGAAGAATAAATTCATCCTTGCTTTTAGAGGACTAATGGTTAAAACCTATATGAAGTCATTTACAGCATTTGATGGGGAGAAGATTAAATTCATACCTTATATTGAAGGGGAAAGGCCTGATATAGCTAAAGTTAAATCAATTTACTTATTATCAGAAGGGCAGATTGCAGTAAATTATAGGCTTAAACTGAATAAATCCAATGAATGGAA
Organism: Gammaproteobacteria bacterium; assembly: GCA_029246085.1. Taxonomy (GTDB): domain Bacteria; phylum Pseudomonadota; class Gammaproteobacteria. The sequence continues at coordinate 9,231 of JAQWOB010000037.1, read as the reverse complement.
AGTTTTTGATATTTCAATAGATGGTATAAGTTTGTTGAGAAACTATCGGTCTGATTTCCAAAATCATGTAGATGTTCACGGAATCACCTCATTAATAGATAGCCTTGAAGAGAAAGGTTGAGTTTCTTGTTTTTTTACTTAAATGGTTTAAACGATATAATCAATTTTGGCAAAAGTGTTAAAACAGCCAATAAGGCAACTAGCATTGCCAACCCTGTTAATAATCCAAATATTATTGTGGGAACAAAATTAGATAGAACTAGTATAGAAAAGCCAAATATTATTGTAATGCTTGTGAAAAAAATTGCCCTACCTATGCTGTTATGTGATTTATATAGCGATAATTTATAATCTTTTGTAGACTCGTATTCTTCTCTAAATCTATATATATAGTGAATGCTATTATCTACTGCAATACCAATTGCGATAGCCGCTATAGTGATGGTCATCATGTCCAATGGAAGATTAATTAATCCCATTAAACCCAATACAAAGGTTGCCGCTAATAGATTTGGTATTATACCTATAATAGATAGCATCACAGACTTGAATAAAACCATAAACATAAGAAAAATACCTGCCATGACAAACCCTAAGGACAATATTTGTGAATCGAATAAGCTTTGCAGCATATTATTATATAATATGAGTATACCAGTTAAGAAATAAGATTCTTTTTTAAAATTTAATTTCTCTTCCATGTCATATTTAATTTTATTAATTAAATCATTTCGTCTAAGATCATCTTGCGAGTCCAATATTCTTGCGCTGATCCTAGCTTCATTGTCTTCTATTGAGATGTATGGACTGATAGCCATGCTTTTAACTTCTGCGGGAACTCTTTTATAGAGTAATGCCATCTCCATGCTATTTAATTCTTCATTTCTATTTAATTGTTCAGCTACTCTAATGGTTGATGCAAGTGATAATACCTTCCCTATTTCTGGAAGTGAATCTAAATAATCATGAACCTTCTTTATTTTATTTATTTTTTTAACTGTGAACCATTGGGACTCTGGATCCGAATCATCATCTAGCAAACCATCTCCAAATTCATCATCGCTGGAAGCTTGCACTGAATCCTCAAATTTAATAATTATATCAAGCGGAGTAGTTCCACCTAATTTTTCATCTATCTGCTTCATTCCTTTGTAAATCTCTGTATTAGATTTAAAATAATTAATAAAGCTGTTTTCAACGCGTAATTGAGAAACACCATAGATTGTTGATAGTAAAATAGTAAACGTAATAAATAGAATATATTTCCCTTTATTGAGTGTTAAATTAGCGAGGAATTTTGTAAACCAAAACTGACTATTATTATGTTGATGCATTTCAACTTTTTTTAATAGTAGCAATATCGATGGTAGCAGAATAAATGATGTTATGAATGTGACTACTAAACCAAATGTCATCATATAACCAAAATCAATTACAGGCTTGATATCACTAAAGATCAGGGAAGCAAATGCTACTATCGTAGTTAAAGCTGTATATAAGCATGGTCTTACCATCTGACATGTTGTCATGCTAATAGCATCATATTGATTTATACAAGATGAACTCAGTTGTTTATATCTAACTATTAAATGAATATTCATTGATAAAGTTAGAATTAACATGAGAGAAATAAAATTTGAAGAAATTACAGTTACTTGCCAGTTTAATAAACCAAGCAAACCAATCATAAATAAAACAGCATAGATACAACTTGCTATTGGTAACATAACCCATCTAAATTCTCTAAAAATAATTATTAAAGTTACTACTATAAAAAAGAAGACACCAATACCAAAATTAATTAAATCATTTTTAACATATATAATCATATCATCAGCAATCATTGGTATTCCTCCGATTCTTAACTCAACATTATGCTTTTCTGAAAATTGATTTTGAATTAATCGTACTGACTTAAGCAAGTTATGTATTTCTTGCCCATGAGTTTCTTTTATTTCTATATAACTCTTAGTTATTTCCTCAAGCTTGATTAATTCTTTCGATGATATGTCATGATATTTTCTTTTTTCAGTTAATTCTCTTTTTTGATTATTCAAGGATACTAGAGCATCATTTTTATTTAAGTTTATCTGTATAGCGGTTGTTTCCCCGTCATCACTAATAATTAGATCTTTATATATCGGACTATTAAGTATTTCATCTTCTGCTTTAATGATATCAATTCCATCAGAAAATATAGTTGGAACATTATTAGCCATTTCTATTAAAGGCATCTCAGAGCTTTTTACGAGAGGAATATCAATTATTGATATAACTGATGATATGTTTTTTATAGATAAAAGTTTTTCTTTCAAATTTTTAATTAACAATAAGTTATTTACATCAAAGATTTTTCCTTGCTTCGGCGTATATGTCATTATGATAAATTCTTGAGTTGAATATCTTTCAACTATATCCTTATAGGTTAGAAGATCTTTATCATTTTCAAGTATTAACGAGTCAGCAGAGGCATCAAGTTTAAAATTTGCAGAAAATGACAACATACTCATTAACACTAGAAGCATTACGAGAAGCACTCTTTTAGGATTTGTTAAGATCAAATGTAAATATATGTGTGAAATATTCTTAATCATGGCATTATTCTTTATATGATTTTAGAATATCGAATCATAGAACTTTTTAAAAGATAAATTATGGATAAATTAATTATAAAGGGCAGAGTAGTATTAAATGGTGAAGTATCTGTTTCAGGAGCCAAAAATGCTGTGCTACCAATGTTATGCGCATCTGTTATGGCTTCAAATAGCAGTGTGACTCTAAAAAATATCCCCCATCTTCATGATGTCACCACAACTGTAAGATTATTACGTCAAATGGGTGTAAGTGTCACCTTAGATGATAATATGGATATTCAATTAGATCCTTCTACAATTGATAACTTTTATGCGCCATATAATTTAGTGAAAACTATGCGGTCATCAATTTTAGTTCTGGGTCCATTATTATCAAAATTTGGGTCTGCAAAAGTTTCATTACCTGGAGGTTGCGCAATTGGCACAAGACCAGTAGAGATGCATCTTGATGCTTTAAGTCAAATGGGAGCTTCTATAAATATAGATAATGGATATATATCTGCATCGAGCAAAAAATTAATTGGAACAGACATAAGGTTCCCAAAAATAACCGTAACCGGAACAGAAAATATATTAATGGCATCAACGCTCGCTGAAGGCAAAACAATTATTTCCAATGCAGCAAGAGAGCCTGAAGTTGTTGATCTCGCGAATTTTTTAAATAAGATGGGAGCATCAATTACTGGCCAAGGCACAGATGTAATTGAGATTAATGGAGTTGAAGAGTTGAGAGGAGTATCTTATACAGCATTACCAGACAGAATCGAAACAGGAACGTTTCTAGTTGCAGCTGCTATAACCGGAGGGCATGTTACTGTCAAAAATACAATCTCTGCTCATGTAAACACAATTATAGAAAAGCTTAGAGATTCTGGTGCGCATGTCACTACAACGGAAACTTCTGTAACCTTAGACATGAAAGGGAAAAGACCAGTATCAGTAGATATTGAAACTGGAGCTTACCCACTTTTCCCTACCGATATGCAAGCTCAGTTGACAGCTTTAAACACAGTTGCAAAAGGCATCAGTATTATTAAAGAAAATATCTTTGAAAATCGCTTTATGCATGTACAAGAAATGACTAGAATGGGTGCAGATATTAGATTAGAGCAAAATTGTGCAATAATATCAGGTAAAGAAGAACTTGTTGGTGCTTCAGTAATGGCTACCGACCTCAGAGCTTCTGCAAGTTTAATATTGGCTGGATTAGCAGCTACAGGTACGACAGAGATTGAAAGAATATATCATATAGATAGAGGATATGACTGTATAGAAGAGAAATTACGACAACTTGGGGCTGATATACATAGAGTCCCTATGTAAATGATGAGTGGATATTAAAATGAAGAAATTATTATTAGCAATATCAAAGGGAAGGATTCTAGAGGAAGCTCTAAAAATTTTAAAGTTATCAGGAATAGAGTGCAAAGAGTCTCCATTCAAGTCTAGAAAACTTATTTTTGAAACTAATTATAAGAACTTAAGTATTATAATTGTTAGAGCAAGTGATGTTCCTATTTATATTGAATCAGGGAAGGTTGATTTTGGGGTTGTTGGGAAAGATACGCTATTAGAAACTGATTTAAGTAATCATTTGAGAGTTAAGGATTTGAATATTGCTGCCTGCAGGCTTGTAGTTGCTGGGAAAAAAGGTGCCAAGATAATGAATAACATGAAGGTTGCAACAAAGTACCCATCAATCACAAAAAAATATTTCCAAAGCAAAGGTTTTCCATGTTCTGTACTAAAGCTTTATGGGTCAATAGAATTAGCTTCTGTGCTTGGTATGTCTGATGTAATAGTTGATCTTGTTGAATCAGGGCAAACATTAAAGCAAAATGGTCTTGTTGAGATAGAGACTATTGAGAATATTTCATCTGTATTAATTGTAAACAAAACTTCATATAAAGTTAATAGGGAACAAATTAATCAGTTTTTTAAAACACTAAACCTGGGCCAAGAATGACTATAAGTAAGTTAACAGATGATTTAAAGATTTCTTCGATGAAGGAATTGATATCACCTAGTAAATTAATAGAACAACTGCCAATGACAGAAGGTGCTATTAGCACAGTTGTGAAGACGAGGTCGGACATCATAAATATACTTAATGGGAAAGATAAAAGATTGCTTTTAATTGTCGGACCATGTTCAATTCATGATGTTAACTCTGCCCATGAATATGCTAAAAAATTATTAGATATTAAAAAAAAGGTAGAAAAAAATATTCTTATTATCATGAGAGTATATTTTGAAAAACCTAGAACAGTTATCGGATGGAAGGGTTTGATTAATGATCCAGATCTTGATAATAGCTTTGATATAAATAAAGGTATTCAAATTGCCAGAAAATTATTAATTGATTTAGCAGAATCAGGAATACCTGCTGGGCATGAATACCTAGATCTTGTTAGCCCGCAATATATTTCTGATGTCATCTGTTGGGGTGCAATAGGTGCAAGAACAACAGAAAGTCAGAGTCATCGAGAATTAGCATCAGGCTTATCTTGTCCTGTGGGTTTTAAAAATGGTACTAATGGTAGTATTCAAATAGCAATTGATGCAATTAAAGCTGCTAGTAAAGCACATAATTTCTTATCTGTTACCAAAGAGGGCAAGTCAGCAATTTTCTCAACAACAGGAAACAAGGATTGTCATATAATATTGCGTGGCGGTAAAAAAATTAATTATCAACAGGAAGATGTTTCAGATGTTTCTAGTTTATTAGTAAAGAATGAACTCCCAAATAATATTATGATTGATGCAAGTCATGCTAATAGTCAAAAAGACCATACTAAGCAGAAAATAGTTATTAAAGATATAGCTGGTCAAATTTCACAAGGCAATGATTCAATATGTGGAATTATGCTTGAGAGTAATTTAGTTGAAGGTAGACAGGATATTGGGAAGAAAGATAACTTGGTGTATGGTCAAAGTATCACGGATGCATGCATAGGATGGGGTGAAACTGAAGAGTTAATTGAAGTGCTAGATAGCGCTATTAGTAAAAGAAATTTATCATGAAAATTAATCCACTAAGAGTCGATACATCCGATAAATATTTTGAAAAAAAAATTTTAAAAAGAATTAGGATTAATAATAATATAAACAAAAAAGTTCAGAATAATGTTGACGAAATAATATCCGATATAAGAGAAAATGGTGATAATTCACTAGTTCGTTTCATCAGAAAATTTGATGATTATAACATTAAAAATATTAAAAAAATTGTAATCACTCCTAATGAGATTAAGAAAGCGTATAAGTGCATAGACAAATTACAACTTACTAGCTTAAAGAAATCTATAAAAAGAATTCGTGATTTTTCTAAAAAACAAAAATCTTCAAGCTGGATGAGTAAAAAAGATGGCTCTATTTTAGGAGAAAAGGTTACTCCGATTGAAACTGTTGGAATCTATGTTCCTGCCGGAAAAGCCTCGTACCCGTCAACTGTTTTAATGAATACAATCCCTGCTAAAATAGCAGGTGTTAAGAATATAATAATGGCTTGTCCCATATCTAATATTGATGATCATGCTCTTGCAATTGTTGCGGCTGATTTATGTGGTGTTGATACAATACTGAGAATGGGAGGAGCCCATGCTATTGCAGCATTAGCATATGGAACAAAATCTATCGGCAAAGTTGATAAAATTGTTGGACCAGGAAATATATATGTAACTTTAGCTAAGAAAGCCGTTTTTGGTGATGTAGGCATTGATAATATTGCAGGCCCTTCGGAAGTGGTAATAATTGCCGACTCATCAAATAACCCAGACTGGATTGCTATGGATTTATTCTCACAAGCCGAACATGATGAATTAGCTCAACCCATTCTAATCAGCTCAAGTATGAAATTAATTAATGATGTTCATAATTCTGTAGAAAAGCTTCTACCCTCGATGCTTAGAAAAAATATTATTACAAAATCCTTCAATGCTAGAGGGATGTATATTAAAACTAAAAGTATTAAAGAAATTGGGATTATTGTAAATAATATTGCACCAGAACATTTAGAAATAATGTCTAAAAATTATAAAGATTTATTAAAATTAATTACTAATGCAGGAGCAATATTTTTAGGGGAATATACTCCTGAGGTGTTCGGAGATTACTGTGCAGGACCTAATCATGTTTTGCCAACTTCTGGCTCAGCAAGATTTGCATCTCCTTTAGGTGTCTATGATTTTCAAAAGAGATCTAGCTTAATTAGTCTTTCTAAAAAAACAGCAATAGAGTTAAGTAAAATATCTGTATCTATGGCTTTATCCGAGGGTTTACAGGGACACGCGCTTTCTGCTAAATATAGAGATAAGTAGACTATCTTATTTTATAATTCATTTTTGAAACTAAAATATTTATTTTCACTATACTTTTGTTTCTTTTGACTTCCATTGATAAATTTTGCCCAGGTTTAAGCATCCCAATTATTTTTTGAACCTCTTTAATCTCAGTAATAATTTTACCATTTATTTTTTTAATAATATCATATTCTTTGACGCCACCTTGGTAGGCTGGGCTATTTCGTTGAACACCCTTAACTAATACGCCTATACCTTTATAATTTATTTCAGCTGATATACCGACATAACCTCGAATAACTTCTCCATTTTCAATTATTTCTTTCAAAACATATTTTACAATGTCAATTGGGATAGCAAAACCAATACCATCGGCACCACCAGAAATAGAAATTATTGCAGTATTTATTCCAATTAATTCACCACTTGAGTTTACTAGTGCCCCACCAGAATTACCGGGATTAATAGCAGCATCAGTTTGAACATACCTTTGATAGGAATATGCATTAGGAGAAACTTCTTTATCAGTTGCAGATATAATACCTAGGGTTATAGTTTGCCCAACACCTAATGGATTTCCTATTGCTAAAGCAATATCTCCAATATTAATATTTTTAATTTGACCTAGCATGATTGGAGAAGTATTTTTATCAATTTTTAATATTGCTAAGTCTGTCAGTGGGTCTACCCCTATTACAGCAGCACCATATTCATCTCCATTATAGTCTTTGATTAAGATTTCATTTGAGCCTGCAATTACGTGAAAGTTAGTAATTATATGGCCTTGGCTACTAATAATAACTCCAGAACCTTGGCCGGAAGGAGAATAATCTTTTTTAATAAGTGCCTTTTCTCTAGGATCTATAAAATATATATTATTTCTGACTGTAGACTTCCTTGTATAAATAGAGACTACAGACTTATTAACTTTTTGAAATACTCCAGCATAACCATTATTTTTATTTTGTATTGGATAGCTATTTGATTCTATTATTTCAATATGATTCCCAAATATATAGGGGGCAAGCACATATATTATTACTGCAGTTATTATTCCTACAATCATATATCTAAGCATTTCTTTCATCTGCTAATTTACCCCTAAAAAAACAATATATTAAATAATTAATAAGTATATTATATATTACTATAAGACACTTCATAAAATATATGATACGATATACGCGATTAAGAAATACCAACTTTTTTGTGATATAGATGAGCGACTCAAATAAACCATCAAACAGAAGAAAATTTCTGACTAACTTAACCCAGGTAATGGGTGGGGTAGGTGGAATATTCGCTGTCATCCCATTCTTATCTTCAATGTCGCCAAGCGAAAAAGCAAAGGCTGCAGGTGCTCCGATCGAAATAGATGTATCAGTATTAAGACCTGGATCTTATAAAGTTGTTGAATGGAGAGGTAAGCCAGTATGGGTTGTAAGAAGAACTGAAGAAATGATTAAAAATACCCTTGAAGATGATAAAGTTTTAAGTGATCCGAAATCTCTTGAAGAACATCAGCCAATTTACACGAAAAATAAGTATAGATCTATCAATCCAGAATTTTTGGTTTTGGTAGGTGTATGCACTCATCTAGGTTGCTCCCCTTTATATAAACCAAATGCTAAATCTGCAGAGTTAGGTTTGGATTGGAACGGAGGTTTCTTTTGTCCTTGTCATGGTTCGAAATTTGATTTATCTGGTAGAGTTCATAAATCTATGCCAGCACCTTCGAATTTAGAAGTACCTCCATATTATTTTGCATCAGATAATAAAATAATTGTTGGCGAAGATGGAGAAAAAAGCTAATGAGTAATAAGTTGATGGCATGGATTGATGAAAGGCTGCCTGTAAGTAATTTTGTTAAAAATCATTTATCACAATATTATGCTCCAAAAAACTTTAATTTCTTTTATTATTTTGGTGCTTTAGCTATATTTATATTTGTATTACAAATTGTAACTGGGATTTTCTTAACAATAAATTATAAACCAGATGCAGCTCAAGCTTTTGCATCTGTTGAATATATAATGAGAGATGTGGAGTGGGGCTGGTTAATTAGATATATGCATTCAACTGGTGCATCTTTCTTTTTTGTTGTCATTTACTTGCACATGTTTAGAGCTATGCTATACGGTTCTTATAAAAATCCTAGAGAGCTTTTATGGCTCTTTGGAATGCTTATTTTTGTGCTTTTAATGGCAGAAGCTTTTATGGGCTATTTATTGCCATGGGGTCAAATGTCATATTGGGGAGCTCAAGTAATTATATCTTTATTTGGTGCCATTCCATATGTTGGAGAATCCTTAGCATTATGGATTAGAGGAGACTTT
>JAQWOB010000029.1 GCA_029246085.1 Gammaproteobacteria bacterium | reverse complement strand
GAGAAGATGATATAACAGCAATCGTTGGTTAAATTAATAGTATTTTATAGAGGAACTAAAAATGACAGCAAAAGAAGTAAAATTTGGTGATGACGCAAGAAAAAGACTGGTAGCAGGAGTAAATATTCTAGCTAATGCAGTCAAGACAACATTAGGACCTAAAGGCAGGAACGTTGTTCTAGATAAGTCTTTTGGTGCTCCAACTGTAACCAAAGACGGTGTATCAGTTGCTAAAGAAATTGAATTAAAAGATAAGTTTGAAAATATGGGCGCGCAAATGGTTAAAGAAGTTGCATCTCAAACTTCTGATATAGCAGGAGATGGAACGACTACCGCAACTGTATTAGCTCAGTCAATCTTGAAAGAAGGTTTAAAGTGTGTAGCTGCTGGAATGAATCCTATGGATTTGAAAAGAGGAATTGAAAAAGCAGTATCAGTAGCAGTTGAAAGTTTAAAAAAAATGTCTAAACCTTGTGCTGATCAAGGTGCAATTGAGCAGGTAGGTACTATTTCTGCAAACTCTGATAAAAATATTGGCTCTATTATTGCTGAAGCTATGAGCAAGGTAGGCAAAGAAGGTGTTATCACTGTGGAAGAAGGACAGTCTTTAGATAATGAATTAGATGTAGTTGAAGGTATGCAGTTTGATAGAGGATATTTGTCGCCATATTTTGCAACGAACCAACAAAACATGTCTACAGAATTAGAAGACCCATTTATTCTTTTATATGATAAAAAAATTACTAACATAAAAGACATGCTTCCAGTATTAGAGGGAGTTGCTAAATCAGGTAAACCACTTTTAATTATTGCTGAAGACGTAGAAGGTGAAGCGCTTGCTACATTAGTAGTTAATAGTATAAGAGGTATTGTGAAAGTTGCGGCTGTTAAGGCTCCAGGTTTTGGTGACCGTAGAAAATCTATGTTAGAAGACATAGCAATTCTGACTGGTGGTACGGTAATTGCTGAAGAAGTTGGGCTCAGTTTAGAAAAAGCTGATCTTACTTTATTAGGTACAGCTAAAAAAATTAATGTGACAAAAGAGAATACTATTATTATTGATGGTGGTGGTAAAAAGGCTTCGATAGAGTCTAGAGTAAATCAGATTCGAGCTCAGATAGAAGAAGCAACATCAGATTATGATAAAGAAAAAATGCAAGAGAGAGTGGCTAAGCTTGCCGGTGGTGTAGCTGTAATAAAAGTTGGAGCTGCAACAGAAGTAGAAATGAAAGAAAAAAAAGCAAGAGTTGAAGATGCTCTTCATGCAACTAGAGCAGCTGTTGAGGAAGGAGTTGTTCCTGGCGGTGGCGTAGCTATGATTAGAGCTAGAGCAGCGTTAGAAAAAGTCAAAGGCGATAATCCTGATCAAGACCAAGGGATTCAAATTCTTAGACAAGCAATGCTAGAGCCACTTAGACAAATTGTTACTAATGCAGGCGAAGAAGGTTCTGTAGTCTTAGCTAAAGTTCAAGATGGTAAGGACTCATTTGGGTACAATGCAGCAACTTCTGAATTTGGAGATATGCTTAAAATGGGTATTTTAGACCCAACTAAAGTAACTAGAACAGCACTTCAAAATGCTTCTTCTATCGCAGGACTAATGATAACTACTGAATGTATGGTTACTGAATTAGCATCCGACGAACCTGCTGCTGGCGGCGGCGCACCTGCAATGCCTGATATGGGCGGCATGGGTGGTATGGGCATGGGTGGCATGGGAATGTAATCCATATTTGTATTATTACAAATTTATTTCAAAGCCTCTTTCTATAGAGGCTTTGTTATTTTTAATGTTAAGATATATTTATGAAAAAAATTTGGCTTAAACATTATCCAAAAAATATATCGCCAACAATTAATAGTTTAAAATTTAACTCAATTATAGATTTGATGAAAAACTCATCTTCTCTTTTTCCAGATCATACTGCTTTTACAAATTTGAATACTCGATTAAGCTATAAAAAAATAGATAGATATTCGGAAAAATTTGGAGCTTATCTTCAAAATCAATTATCCATTACCAAGAGATCTAAAGTTGCAATAATGTTGCCAAATCTTTTAACTTATCCAGTTGCATTATTTGGGTCATATTTAGCTGGAGCTATAGTTATAAATATAAATCCGTTATTTAAAGGTAGGGAGATAGAAAGTGCATTAAATGATTCTGGAGCAGAAACAATAATTGTTCTAGATAGGTTTGTGTCTGAGCTAGAACCTGTCGTAAAAAATACATTAATTAAAAATATTATTGTTTGTCGGGTAACAGATCTACTTTCTCCTGTCATGTCAGCACTTATTAAAACAGTATTTTTTTTCAAAGGACCGAAGATTTCCCTCAATAATGATTATTTATTATTTTCTGATACATTAAAGAATTCATATCTTAGAAAGAATATATTTTTAGAAAATAAGAATATTGCACTATTACAATATACTGGTGGTACCACAGGAAAGTCTAAAGCTGCAGTCCTTACTCATGGAAATATACTGGCTAATATTGAGCAGTTAAATACATGGGTTGGCCCTATAGTTGTTCCTGGGAAAGAGAGTATTATAACAGCATTACCGCTTTATCATATTTTTTCATTTACCGTTAACTTAATGTATTTTTATAGCATTGGTTCGAATAATATATTGGTAACAAATCCAAGAGACTTGAAGAGTTTTGTAAATACATTAAAGAAAAATAAGTTTACTGTTATCACTGGAGTTAATACATTGTTTAATTTATTATTAACGAGTTCTTCATTTAAAAAAATTAATTTTAATGCTTTAAAGTTTACTGTTGGAGGAGGAATGTCTGTATTAAGTAGTACTGCTAAGAAGTGGAAAAAAATAACTGGAGTTGATATTACTCAAGGTTATGGTTTAACTGAAACTGCTCCGATTGTATCAGTTAACATTATATCTGAACCATTTAATGGTACGATTGGACTACCTATGCCATCAACAGATATTTCAATAAGGGATGAAAAAAATAATGAACTTAACATTAATCAAGAAGGAGAACTTTGTGTAAAAGGTCCACAGGTTATGTCTGAATACTGGAATAACCCAGAAGAAACTAAAAATTCTTTTACAGATGACGGATTTTTTAAAACAGGAGATATTGCAATTATTAATGAAAATGGTTCTTTAAAAATTGTTGATAGAAAAAAAGATATGATTATTTCTTCTGGATTTAATGTTTATCCAAATGAAATTGAAGATTATGTATCGCAACACCCAGATGTCAGAGAATGTGGAGTAATTGGAGTCAATGATTCTAATAGAGGAGAGAGTATAAAATTGTTTATTGTCAAAGAGGAAAAAAAATTAGGAGAAATTGAAGTAATTAATTTTTGCAAAAAAGGTTTAGCAGTTTATAAGATACCAAAGAAGGTTATATTTATAGATGAAATTCCTAAAAATAATGTAGGAAAGATTCTTAGAAGAAAGTTAAGAGAGTTTTGATTATTTATTGAATAATATTAAATGGTCCATTTCAGATTTTATTCCGATTACTTCATTAAGACCATGATCATGATGACTTGGCGTATAACAAAATATATTTTCACCACTATTAAGCTTTAATTTATATAAGAAATCTGAACCATGAAAAATTTTTTCTATCACCCGTGCTGATTTAGCAGAATCATCGTCATGAATGATATCATCAGGCCTAATTAAAATATCTATACTAGAGCCAATTTCATATGATGTTGTATCACCAAAATGTTTACCAAGACTCGTCTCTACATGATTTTTATCAATTATTTCTCCATTAATGAAACTCCCAATGCCACAGAAATTTGCTATCTCTCTTGTTAAGGGTTTATGATAAATATTATAAGCACTCTCAAATTGTATAATTTTTTTATTGCTTAAAAATGCAATCTTATCAGATATTTGAAATGCTTCTTTAATGTTATGAGTGATTACGATTGTAGTTATTTTTTCTTCTTTAAGTAATATTTTTACATCTGCTAAAAGCTTTTCTTTTAAATTTTCATCTAATGCACTAAATGGTTCATCTAATAAGAGAATCTCTGGTTTTGGAGCAAGAGCTCTAGCTATAGCAACTCTCTGTTGTTGACCTCCAGATATCTCATGAGGATATTTTTTAGATATTTCTATAATATCTAGAACCTTTACTAATCTATCCAAACGCTCCATTTTTTCTTTAGAGGATAATTCAGATATACCAAAGGTTATATTTTCCGCACAATTTAAATGGGGAAATAAAGCAAGGTCTTGAAAAATTATACCTATATTTCTTTTTTGAGGCTCAATAATTATGGATGTATCATCGACTGTTTGACCATTTAATTTTACTTTTCCTGAAGATATATTTTCAAATCCAGCAATTACTCTCAGCAAAGAACTTTTTCCAGATGCGCTGGGACCTATTATGGATATAATTTCTTCTTCTTTTACGGTTAAAGAGAGGCTGTCTAAAATTCTATCATTATCTAAATTTAATGAAATATTTTCAATTTCTAATTTCATTTTGATTTCCATTATTAACTGTTTTCTTAATTAATATTATCACAGGAATCAGCCCAATAATAATTAGGATTAATGCTGGTGAGGCTATAAGTGACAATTGTTCTGATGATGCCAACTCATAAATATGTATTGCCAAGGTGTCAAAATTAAATGGTCGCAATATTAATGTTGCTGGTAACTCCTTTACGATATCTACAAATACTAATATAAAAGAAGTGATTACAGTTGTTTTCATCATTGGTATATGGATATTTTTTAGTATCTTAAAGCTAGAAAAACCAAAAGACTTTGCAGTCAAATCTATATTATTTTTTATTTTACTCAAACCTGATTCTGTTGTATTAAAAGATATTGTAGAAAATCTAACTAAATATGAGATTATGAGCGCCACAAAAGATCCACTAAAGTAAAATATAGGTGACCCAAATATTAATGCCTGAAAATTGTCTATCAAAGTAATTGGTATAATAATTCCAACCGCAATTACAACACCTGGTATTGAATATCCAATAGAAAAAACTTTTAGCGAGAATTTAGTATATAAACTATTTGTTGATCTATTCACATATGATGCATATATTGAGATTAAGACTATTATAACTGAAGAAAGAGATGCTATCGCTACAGTATTCATTATAATTTTTAAAAAATCATCCTTAAAAAAATGTGAGTAAGTTTCTATCAACCATAAAAATAATTGAATAATAGGAATAATAAATCCAAGCAAAGAAATTAATGAGCACCATAAAAATGCATAAGTACCATTTTTAGCAGACATATTAATTGGTTTCACTAATATTGATTTTTGAGATGTATGAGTATACTTACTTCGACCTCTTGAATATTTTTCTAATGTTATAAGTATGAAAACAAAGGTAAGCAGGATAGATGCTAAATGTAAGGCGCTAGTATCATCCCCGAATGCAAACCATGTCCTATATATACCAGTAGTAAATGTACTAATCCCATAGTAATCCATAGTTCCAAATTCAGCTAATGTCTCCATCATCACAAGACTTAATCCCGCGATTATACCTGGTCTAGCAAGAGGAATACTTATTCTGCTGAATAATTCTTTTTTATTTAAACCTAGTGATTTACCAACTTCTATCGCGCAACCTGATTGTTCTTTAAATGATGAATATGTTAATAAGTATATATAAGGATACAGACATATACTTAATATGAATATTACTCCATAAATATTTCTTAGATTAACTAAGCTATATAACTCTTTGCCTAGTCCAAATGTATTCTCAATAGAGTCAAATAAAAATCCTGAGGGCTCCACTAGTCCTGCATATATATATGCTGCTACATATGTTGGTATTGCTATGGGCATAACTAATAACCACTTAAATATATCTTTGCCTGGGAATTTATACATGGTGACCAGCCATGCGCAAGATACTCCAAGAATAGTGGAAATTATCCCAACAAATATTAATATTACGAAAGTATTAAGAAGATACTCAGCTAGAAGATTATTGGCTAAATGCCCCCATAGTTCAGTTGATGGAGAAAATATATATGAGATTACAGTTATAATTGGAATTATTACTATTGAGGTTATAAGGAATAAAAAAATTTGGTCTTTATAGCCTAATAGTTTTACAAACATAAAGTTACTGCCAATTTACCTTGTCAAATATCTTGACAGCTTTATTATTATTCTTGCCTAGTTGGTTTGCAGACAAACGATCTTGCTTAAAAGGATATCCCCAAGACTTTACAATATCACTAACATCAATATTTTCCCTAATTGGATACTCATGATTAGTTTTAGCATATAACTCTTGAGCTTTGTCACTAGCAAGATATTCAATTAATTTAATAGCATTACCAGTATTCTTTGAATGTTTGACAACTGCAGCACCACTTATATTTATATGCGCTCCTCTATCATTTTGATTAGGAAAATAGACGGCAATTTGTTTGGCATATTTTTTTTCTTCCTCTTTTTCTGAAGACATCCATTTACCAAGATAGTAAGTGTTAGCTAATGTTATATCACATTGTCCAAGGACAACAGATGTCATTTGTGTCCTATCATTACCTTTAGGTTTCCTTGAAAAATTCTTCACAATATTTTTAGCCCATTCTTCAGATTTTTTTTCACCCAAATGATAAATTAGAGATGCAAGCAAAGATTGGTTATAGATATTTCCAGATGACCTAACACATATGCGTCCTTTCCATTTTTTATTTGCCATATCTTCATAAGTTGAAAGATCACTAAGTTTCACTGTATTTGGATTATACATAATAACTCTGGACCGAACTGATAAGCCATACCAGTAACCATCCTCATCTCTCAGATAAGAGGGAACTAGCTTATTTATCTTTTCTGAATATATTTTTTTTAATAAATCCTTGGATTTAGCTATATGCAAATTACCAGCATCAACAGTAAGAAATACATCTGCCCTTGTATTCAAGCCTTCCCTTTCTATTCTATTTTGCAATTCTTTTGATTTACCAGATATTATATTTACAGTTATACCGGTATCTTTTTTGAAAGCCTGGAATAATGGTTTCATTAGATATGTCTTCCTAGCGCTATAAACATTTACTTCCTTAGATTCATTGGTTTTATAAGACCCATGTGATTCTGCTGATACATCATTGTAGTGACCAATAAATATTACCAGGGATAGTAAAAAAATATTCCGTATTATTTTGTTCATATTTATAGTTCTCAGAGTTATCGATATGTATTCACTTTTTATAAACGCGAATGATTCTCATTATATACCTACTAAATTAACATTTAAAGGCATTAGAGTTAAGAATCAAACAAAAAATACATGTATTTTAGTTACTTAAGTCATGCTATGATTTTCAGTTAATTTATAATGAAAAGTGATAACTCATGATAATGTCTGACCTAGAAGGCCAAATATGGATGGACGGATCTTTCCGTGATTGGAAAGATGCAAAAATTCATGTTCTCACTAATACTTTACATTATGGAACCGGTGTATTTGAAGGCGTTAGAGCCTATGAGACTAAATCAGGACCAGCAATATTCAGACTGGAAGATCATACCGACAGACTATTTAATTCAGCTAATTTAGTTGGAATGAAAATTCCTTTTGATAAAGAAACGCTTATGCACGCGCAATGCGATGCTGTTAGTAAAAATAATTTGAATAATGCTTATATTAGGCCGCTATGTTTTTATGGTAGCGAAGGAATGGGGCTCAGAGCGGATAACTTAAAAGTACACTGTGCTATAGCAGCATGGGACTGGGGGCCTTATCTTGGTGCTGAAAAAATTATTAATGGTATTAGGGTTAAGGTTTCTCCATTCCCTAAAAGACACCCAGAAGCAATGCTATATAAGGCAAAGGCAACCGGGAATTATATAAATTCAAGCTTAGCATTAAGAGATGCTTTGGCATCAGGGTATGATGAAGCTCTCATCCTAGGAACAGATGATTCTGTAAATGAAGGTTCGGGTGAAAATATTTTCTTAGTCAAGGATAATCAATTGATCACACCAGAATTACTCACTGTTCTGGATGGAATAACTAGAAAAACCATTATTACGCTGGCTAATGATTTAGGAATAGAAACTATAGAGAGAAAAATTAAGTTAGAAGAAGTTTTTGACTGTGACGAAGCTTTTTTTACTGGCACTGCTGCGGAAGTAACGCCTATAATAGAGATAGATAAAACAAAAATTAACAACGGAATACCTGGCCCTATAACTAAGATGCTACAAGAAAATTATTTCAGCCTTATTAAAGGGACTTATGACAAACATAATGAATGGTTAACCGTTATCTCAGATAAATAAATGATTCCAAAAAAGAAAATACTAGTTATTGGAGACATTATGCTAGATAGATATTGGATGGGTCAGGTTAATAGAATATCGCCTGAAGCTCCTGTTCCTATCTTAGATGTTTCATCATCAATAGATAAGCCTGGCGGAGCCGCTAATGTTGCAAAAAACTTATCTGACTTTGGCATGGATGTTAAATTGATAGGTTTGACAGGTCAAGATGAAGCCTCTATAAAATTATATGAAATTATTTCATCATCAGCAATTAATTATAAGCCCATAGAAGACCCAAAGATAAGAACTACAATTAAATTACGAGTTATTGATAAAAATCAGCAGATTATGAGAATTGATCATGAAGATAAAAATTTATCAAAGAAAGTTATAGATAACCTTAAACTTATAGAAACAGATTTGGGCAGTTATGACGGTATTGTTATTTCTGATTATGATAAAGGAATGGTTAAGCCAATTGTTAAGAAGATTTTATCCAAGGCTTTTAAGCTTGGTATCAAAACTTTTGTAGACCCTAAAGGGTTAGACTTTAGTTTTTATAAAAAGGCATTTTTACTAAAACCGAATCTAAGTGAGTTTGAGGCAGTAGCTGGAATATCTAAAAATATAGAAGAATTTAAAGAGAAAGGTGAAAAACTTAGAAAAAAGCTTTCTTTGCAATATTTGCTTGTAACAGAAGGTAAAAAAGGTATGACATTGTTTGAATCAAAAAAATCTACATCATATTCTGCATCTCAACAAGATGTGTTTGATGTTACGGGAGCTGGAGACACGGTTATATCAATACTATCTACTTATATTATTGCAGGGCGTAATATTGCTTCAGCAGTAAAAATGTCTAATATAGCTGCTGGTCTATCTGTACAAAAACTTGGGTCAACAAGTGTAAGTCAAACTGAATTAGCTAATGAATCTAAAAAATAATAAACTAATAAGAGATTTAAAAGACCTTAAGGCTTTATGCTTGTCTTATGAGGCTAGCGATAAAAAAATTGTAATGACTAATGGGTGTTTTGATATTCTTCATGCAGGGCACACTTATATTTTAGAGAAATCTAAGAAGCTTGGTGATATCTTGATAGTTGCGCTTAATAGTGATTTATCTATTAAAAAAATTAAATCCAAAGACCGACCAATTGTTTCAGAACTTGACAGAGCATATGTCTTATCATGTTTAAGCTCTGTAGACCATATTATCTTGTTTGATAATGAAAGTCCTGAAGAAATAATATGTAAAATTTTGCCAGAAATTTTAATCAAAGGAAGTGATTACAAAGGAAAAAAAGTTGCTGGTGAAGACTGCTTAATTAAGAATGGAAAAAAAGTAGTCTTAATTGATTTGATTGAAGGTAAATCCTCAACATCAATAATAGATAAAGTCTCAAAACTTTAATATCTTATCTATACTATTAATCACATCCTGAGTTTTAATTAATGACATTGCATTTTTATTACGTATACGTTCTCCCCATTTAGCAGTATTTTCAGTTTTTTTATTAAACATCATTAAGGCTTCAGGATATTTATTGATAGTATATTTCATCTCATAATAAGGCCCAGTTCTTAGGGGATTGGATGTTGCATATAGGCCTATCACTGGTTTTAAAAGCATAGACGCTATATGGAGAGTACCAGAATCAGGGCCAATATATAACTCAGATGATTTTATTAAACTATAAACATCTTGCAAGTTTGTTTTCCCTACCATATTTTTTACATTATTTCTCTTATTGAATAAAACTGATTTTTCTAATTCATATTTACTATATCCGCCAATAATCACAGAATTAATTCCATAGTTATTAGCTAGATAGTCTATAATTACTTTATAATTATTAATATTCCACTCCCTATAATTAAATTTACGAGAACTTGTGAATGGATTAAAAATAATATATTTTTCTTTTGAGGGCAAAATAGAGATTTTAGAATCTTTAATATTTATATCTTTACTATATTCTTTTGATTTTATTCCTATCTTTGATAAAAAATAAAAAAATGTTTCAAGCACATGCACATTACCAGAAGAGTCTATGCTTTCATTGATAAACAGACTATGAAAATTTTTTGATTTACTCTTGTCAAAGCCAATCCTACGTTTAGCTTTTACAAATAAAGTCATTAAATTTGACCTTAAAGATACCTGCATATGCAGTAAAACATCAAAACATTTCTTTTTTCTTAGTCTTAAAAGTGCCATTATAGTCTCAATAAATTTTCTTTTATCAATTACAATAAACTCTATATTCTCAATATTTTTAACCAAATGATATTCTGTTTTTCCTATAACCCATGTAATATTTGTCATAGGGGAGTGTATTTG
This sequence comes from Gammaproteobacteria bacterium, assembly GCA_029246085.1. GTDB lineage: Bacteria > Pseudomonadota > Gammaproteobacteria. Next base: position 23,024 of record JAQWOB010000029.1, on the reverse strand, counting down.
TAGAGTTTTTATTATTGGAATCATATGCGTAATGTCGCCAATAGATGATAACCTTATGATACAGATTGATTTTAATGAATTAATGGGTTTAGGCATAATTTGAGTATAGTAACTAAAAAAATTAATAATAAGATAATATTCTATGATAAAGATGTAGGAATTAATATAGAAGAATTATTTTCTAATAATGCATTTCTAACAGATGAAAGCCAGAATGTGGAATGGATCAATGATGGAAAATGGGTTAAGAAGCACTATTTTCGTAAAGGAATGATGGCTTTCTTGAATGACTGGTACTTATATAATGACGTTAAGAGTACACGGTCATATAGAGAGTTTGAAATATTAAATTACTTACATAAGTATAGTTTTAATACTTGTAAGCCATTAATTGGGTGGGTTACATATAGCGACATTTCATATAAGGCTAACTTAGTTACAGAAGCAATTCCTGGCATAACTCTAGATGAGTTACTTATTCAACAACCAATGGATTATGATAAAGAAATATTTTTAAAATATGAAAGGCCAGAACTTTTTAAACAAATTGGAATAAAGGTTGCGGAAATGCATATATTAGGCGTTTATCACGGTGATTTGAATATAAATAATATTATGATTTCTAAAGATTCTCTTAATAACGGCAATTTAAAAATCTGGATATTAGATTTTGACAAATCATTTAGAAAAGATTTAGTGGAGCAGGATAGGAAGTCAAATTTAAATAGATTTAAGAGGTCATTAATTAAAAATAAAAGATATCTACCTTTTGATTATGAAACATTTCTTTCTAGTTATTTTTCAACAATTAATGCCTGAATAGATTTACAATAATTATCAATTATATCTTTTTTTGATTTCATAATTTTTTTAGCATTTTCGCCAAGCAGTTCTCTTGTTTTTTTAGACCTTAGTAACTTTTCAAATACATATTTTAAGCTATCTGAATTCTTGACCATAAGCATTGCCTTTTTCTTACAAAATTCCTCTGTTTCAGCTCTGAAATTATTCATATATGGTCCGACAATAATACTTTTTCCATATGCAGCTGCTTCAAGAAAATTATGCCCTCCATGCTCAACCAATGATCCTCCTACAAAAACAAATTCGCAATGTTCCATTAAATTTTCTATCTCGCCAACTGTATCAGCTATATAAATTTGTGTAGAATTTCTAATTCTTTCATTTTTACTTCTAATGGCAATCTCTACTCTATCTAGTGGTAGGTCAGATAAAATATCCCCCAGCCTTTCCGGATGTCTAGGGGCTATAACAAGGAGTACTTTTTTTTCATGAGTTTTTAGCCATTCTACGATAATTTGTCTTTCTTCATCTGGCTGAGTAGATACAGCTAAAACATATTTTTTATTTATTATATTATCTTTAGCAGCAACAGCACTATATTGCGAAAATTTTATATTACCAGTAACTTCTATATTTAGATTAGATCCACCAAGATTTATAAAATTTTCTTTTTCTAATTCTGATTTGCACATTATTAGATTAATTTTTGGAAGCGCTAACTGATATATATTTTTTATTAACTTATTAGTCTGCAGAGTCTTATTTGAGAGACGACCATTAATAATCGTAATTGGAATTTTATTATTTTTGCATATATTGATTAAATTAGGCCATATTTCTGTTTCAACTATTATACAGATCTTGGGTTTAATTAAGGTAATAAACTTTTTAATAGTTATCTGCCAATCTAGTGGTAAGTAATAATGTTTTAATTTTTCAGATTCTATAATTAAAGATTTCGAAGAGGATGTTGTGGTGGTTATGAAAAATAATGCTTCAGGGTAAGTAAGTATAAGTTTTGCATGTAATGATAATGCAATTTTAGTTTCACCGATAGACGATGCATGAATCCATATTGTCTCCCTATTTAATTTTGGCCTCATAAGACCAAGCCTTTGCAGAATAAAGGTAATACCACTTTTCCTTCTAATAGCATTAAATATAACTTTTAATATTAAGTAAGGAGTTAGTAGATATAAAAATAAATTATATTTATACATTCAGTTATAGACTTACCAAATCAGAATCTGGTTAATATTTTTAATACTTTCAACACTTAATTCTGATGAATATTTTTTTAATTTAAGATCCATTAAAAGATATTTTAGGGTATTTGATATTAGTTCATGTTTAGCAATAGTAAGTTTGTATTCAGAATCCTTTAATTCAACATTAGTATATAGTCCTGATTGCAAGCCATTTCGAGTAGTTATAAAATCAAGATTAGTAGACTCATATCTATTTTTATTAGCAATTATAAGTTTCTTTAGTAAATTATGATTGTTTACTTTATCAATTATATCTCTTTTAATAGTTCTTCTTAGTTGATCTAAACTTACTTTAGCATTTTCATATTTATACCGAGATTCTTCGACTTTTGAACTTTGAAAACCACCTTGATAGATTGGAAAGTTTACCGTTAATCCTATTGTGTTTGATTCTCTTGTCGTTCTGCCTAGTCTTGATCCACTGCTTGTATCCGAATAATCATACGTTGCTATTAAATCAACAGTTGGATAATGCTGCGATCTATTAGATTTCATCTCATGTTTAGAAATATCAACATCTAGGAGAGCTAGTTTTATACTATCAAATGATGTAACTGCTTTAGATATCAGTGACTCCGCCTCATAATTTGTAAATGGTATATCAGCTACAGTATTTAGGTTATGTATATCTAGAGCTTTTCTACCAGTAAAGATATAGATATCTTGTTTAACTAACTCTAATTCATTCAAAGATACATCTAGTTCTATATTGGCAATATTAAAATTATTCTCATGCTTGTTCAGTTCAATGTCCGTGATGTATCCATTTGAGAATAACTTTTTTGCATTATTATATTTTAACAACATAACTTCATTTTTTATTAACTCAGACTGATATTTATTATTAGAATTAATTAATGAGAAATATAGCTCAGCAGATTTTATAATCAAATCTTTTTTATAACTTGATATCTCGATTTGAGATCTGTTTATATTCGCTTCAGCTTTGTTAAGTTCATCAAAAAAATAAATGCGTAAAAGTGGCTGAGTTATTTGCAGTGTCGCAGTTTCGCTCGCATAGTCTCCAATTGTCCCAGAACCATCATATTTATTAGTATTAATTTCCTGTGTGCTTGCACTGATTCCAATATCAGGAAATAAAGATGCTGATGTTTGGTTATACTTTTCTTTTGAAATTTCATTATTATTAGTAACAATCTTTAAATCATTATTAAACTTTAGAGCTCTATTATATATATCAAGGATATCTGCTGAGTGCGTAATAGGCGATAATGTAATTGTTAACATTATTATGAAAAATCTAAAACTAAACATATTTGGTCATAGACGGGTCAACTTCATTTGACCAAGCATCAACGCCTCCGCTTAAATTAATTACATTTGTAAACCCATTAGCATCTAAATATTTAGCAACCATTCGACTTCTGATACCGTGGTGGCAAACTACTATAATCATATCATTATTATTCAAATCATCTTTCCTTTCAGTAATTTGACCCATCGGAATATGAACTGAGTTTTCTATATGACATATATCATATTCCCATTTTTCCCTCACATCAAGAATGACAGGAATAATACTGCTATCATTTAATATTTCACTAATTTCTAATACACTTTTTTCAATCATTTTTTTCTACAATAAGATGGCTAACATCAGTTTCAGCTATATATTCTTTAGACAAACCAGATGTTTTTAGTTTTTTAATTAAGAACCCTGTTTTTACTGGGGCTATCTTCTCACCGAAAAATATAAACGCACGAGACTGGTTATTCATATGATCCGTTATGAGGCTTAAATCATCAATGCTACTAGTAAGGATGACTATATTATATTTTTTAATAATCGAAAGATTTCTGATTAAATCTAGATTTTCATATAGAATATTTCCTTTTAAAAAATCTTGATTTGAATTTTTTTTAGATATTTTTACTAAATTATCATCTATATCAATTGAATGAACTTTATTTCCCAGCAATGAAACACATGAAGATAGATATCCTGTACCAGAACCTACTACAAGAATATTTTCATTCAGTTGAATATTTAACGCTTGCAGCATTTTTGCCTCAATGGATGGCATTAGCATATGTTGGCTATTACCAATAGGAATATTTATGTCTACATGAGAAAAATTTGCATAGGCCTCAGGAGTAAATAGCTTTCTAGGTATTAATTTAAGAATATTCAAGACATTATTATCAATAACATTCAGAGACCTGATATGATTTTCTACCATATTTATTGTATCGGTATTATCTACTTTCATTTCATTGGTAAGTTTAGTATTGTTACATTATAAGTCAAAAGCTAAGTAATTAACATAAGTTGGTTAATCATATGAATGATAAAAAAATTGATATAAACGAATACTCAAACAATTTTCCTGCTTCAGAAAAATACTATATAGAGGGTTCTACCCCAGATATTCGTGTGCCCTCAAGAATGATCAAGCAGACACCTACAAAGCTTAATGATACTACTCAAATTAATGGTCCAATATATGTTTACGATACAACAGGCCCTTATACTGATCCAGAGTATAAAATTGATGTATCTTCGGGGCTTAAAAAAACAAGGTCATCATGGATTGACCATAGAGACGATAGTATTCAGTATGAAAGAAGTTATCTGGACAATTTAAAAAAGAGTTTTGATAATGCCCAATATGAAATAACTAAGATTACTAGAAAAGCTAAAAATAAAAATATTACTCAAATGCATTATGCAAAAAAAGGAATTATTACTTCAGAAATGGAATATGTATCTATTAGAGAAAATATTTTTAGAAACATTGCTAATCATAATAATAAAATCACTCCAGAGTTTGTTAGAAAAGAGGTGGCCGAGGGAAGAGCAATAATACCGTGTAATATTAATCATCCAGAAATAGAACCAATGATTATTGGAAAAAATTTTTTAACTAAGGTGAATGCTAATATTGGTAATTCTCCAGTAAAGTCTGATATCAGCGAAGAACTTGATAAATTATTATGGTCGGTTAGATGGGGAGCAGACACAGTAATGGATTTATCTACTGGAAAAAATTTATATGAGACTAGGGAGCAAATTATTAGGAACTCTCCTGTTCCTATAGGAACTGTTCCTATATATGAAGCTTTAGAAAAGGTTAACGGAAAACCAGAAGATTTAAATTATGATATTTTTAGAGAAATATTGATTCAACAAGCTGAGCAAGGTGTTGATTACTTTACTATTCATGCTGGTGTACTTTTGAGTTATATACCAAAAACTATGAATAGATTAACAGGAATTGTTTCTAGAGGTGGGTCAATTATTTCTAAGTGGTGCTTAACTCACCATAAAGAAAATTTTCTATATACAAATTATGATGATATCTGTGAAATTATGAAAAAATATGATGTCTCCTTTTCTTTAGGAGATGGCTTGAGACCTGGAAGTATAGCTGACGCTAATGATGATGCACAATTCTCTGAATTAAAGACACTTGGTGAATTAACCAGAAAAGCTTGGACTCATGATGTGCAAGTGATGATAGAGGGACCTGGACATATTCCTCTTCATATGATTAAAGAGAATGTTGTCTTGGAAGAAGAGTTATGTAATGAAGCACCTTTTTACACATTAGGCCCTCTTGTAACTGATATTGCTCCTGGATATGATCATATTACATCAGCTATTGGTGCAGCTAATATTGGTTCATATGGAACAGCTTTATTATGCTATGTAACTCCGAAAGAACATTTAGGACTGCCAAATAAAGATGACGTTAAAGATGGCTTGATTGCATATAAGATTGCCGCACATGCTGCTGACTTAGCTAATCAACACCCATCTGCTCAGTATCGGGATGATGCTCTATCTAAAGCTAGATTTGAATTTAGATGGGAAGATCAATTTAATCTAGGACTAGATCCTTATAAGTCTAAAGAATTTCATGATGAAACTTTACCTCAAGAAAGCGCAAAAGTTGCTCACTTTTGCTCAATGTGTGGACCGCATTTCTGTTCAATGAAAATAACTCAAGACATTAGGGACTATGCTAATAATAAAGGCATAGAAAATATAAAAGTAGCTGTTGATTTTGGCATGGATGAAAAATCCAAAGAATTCAAGGAGCTAGGTAATGAAATTTATATTAAAAAATAAATAAATTACTTTTTCTTTTTAGTTTTTCCAAACACACCATCAAGAGCTTGACTAATATCATTGATAATATCTTCAGCATTTTCTATACCGATAGATAATCTCACTAAGTCTTCAGGCACTCCAGCTTCTTTAAGTTCTTTAGGTGATAATTGTCTATGTGTAGTAGATGCAGGATGACATGCTAAAGATTTAGCGTCACCAATATTTACCAACCTAACAATAAGATCTAGATTATCTATAAATTTAGATCCATTACTTTTTCCACCTTTAATTCCGAAACTTAAAACACTTGATGCTTTTCCACCCATTAGCTTTTTAACTAGTTGATAGTCAGAACTACTTGCGATACCAGGGTAATTTACCCAGGTAACATTAGAATGTTTCATTAAAAAATTTGCAACTTTTACTGCATTCTCACAGTGTCTGTCCATTCTTACTGCTAAGCTTTCAATGCCTTGCAATATTAAAAAACTATTAAATGGTGATATACATGCCCCCATATTTCTTAATGGAACTACTCTGGCGGCTCCTATAAAAGCTGCATCTCCTAGTGCTTCTGTATACACTACACCATGATAAGACGGGTCTGGTGTATTTAATCTGCTGAATCTTTTTTTATGTTTAGCCCAAGGAAACTTTCCTGAATCAACTATAATTCCACCTATTGTTGTACCATGTCCACCCATATATTTTGTAAGAGAATGAACAACAATGTCTGCACCATGCTCGATAGGTCTAAATAGATATGGAGAAGGAACAGTATTATCTACAATTAATGGTATGCCATGCTTATGAGCCATTTTGGCCATCTTTGGAACATCTACAACATTTGCGGCCGGATTACCTATTGATTCACAAAATATAGCTTTTGTTTTCGAATCAATTAATTTTTCCATATCAGCAATTTTATCATGTGCTCCAAATCTAACATCTACTCCAAAACGAGGTAACTGATGAGCAAATAAAGTATATGTGCCACCATATAAAGTACTTGTACTAACGATATTATCTCCCGCTTCACAGATTGTCATAATTGCATATGTTGTTGCAGCAGAACCAGATGCTAGAGCTAGAGCTCCTATTCCACCTTCCATTGCTGCCACACGTTTTTCAAGAACATCAGAGGTAGGATTCATTATCCTGGTATAAATATTCCCAGCTTCCTTGAGATCAAATAAGTCAGCTCCATGTTGTGAGTCTCTAAATGAGTAAGATGCTGTTTGATATATAGGTACAGCTACTGCGTTTGTTGTAGCTTCCGGAGAGTACCCTCCGTGGATTGCAATCGTTTCAAATTTCATATGTCCCCCAAAATTCGGTATTCAACCATCATAAGAAAAAATTAACATCATTACTAGTATAATTTATGAGATATCAAGATTTAGTTGATTTAGTGGGCGATTATCAAACTGTACCCCTATACCTAAAAGTCGTATTGGCTTCTTATTAGTTAAAAGATTTTTTTTCAGAAGATTTAAATAAATAAGATAGTCAGTTTTTTGACTTGATATCTGCATAGTGATTAATTTAAAATCGTTAAATTTTACCTTGATGAAACATGATTTAATCAGTCTATTTTTATATTTTTCTTTACCAAATCTTTTTTTAAACTCTAAATATAATTTATTTAACTCATTAGCAGCCTGATCATAGCTGGTTAAATCTTTTATATAAGTATCTTCTATACTTAAACTTTTACTAATTTTGTTGTCTTCAACTAACCTGTCATCTATACCTCTTGACAATGAATATAATGTGCAGCCATATTTTCCTAGTAACTCTATAAGTCTTTCTTTGCTTAATTTTTGTAAATCACTACATGTCTGAATTCCATGTTTATTTAATAATATTTCAGTTTTTTCTCCTACCCCATATATTTTCCTAACAGCTACTTTTAATATAAAGCTTTTAATATCTTTATCGGGGATAGAAAATTGTCCATCAGGCTTATTCCAATCACTAGCAATTTTTGCTAAAAATTTATTAGAAGCAATTCCGGCTGAAGCAGTAATTCCTAAGTCTTCAAAAATTTTTTTTCTTATTTGGCGTGCCATTTCTTCTGGATCACCTTGACAATATTCAGAGTTAGTAACATCTAAATAGGCCTCATCAAGCGATATTGGTTCAATAATTTTTGTGTAACATTTATAAATTTTATGTGTTTCCCTAGAGATAGCTCTATATTTTTCCATATTTATAGGTAAAAAAGTTATCTGAGGGCATAGTTTTTTTGCAGTCACAGAAGGCATTGCGGAGCGTATACCAAATTTTCTAGCTATATAGTTGCATGTGGTGACAACACCTCTATTTTCAGAGCTACCCGCAACTGCAACTGGTTTAAATTTTAACTCAGGTCGTTCTTTGATTTCAACTGAGGCATAGAAACAATCCATATCTATATGAATAATTTTTGCTTTATTAAAAAGTTTTTGATTAGACTTTATTGCTCTCATCAATTGTCAACGATTTGATGGTTAATGCATGTATCTCACCTGATTTAATATAACTATCTAAAGCTGCATATATAATTTTATGTCTATCAATTATAGTTTTATCTTTAAATATATCGCTAATAACTTGAACTGTATATTTAGACTCCCCGCCTTCTACTGTAACCAAAGAATCCTTGATTTGATCATTAAGTATTTTTTTTATTAAATCTTCCATATTTATTTCTCCCATAATTCCGGGTTTGCCCAATTTTCGCTATTTAACCAGTCCGGTGAATTTTTATAATTACCTATATTATAAGTATAAAAGAGAAAAAAGATATCACCGTGAGTAATTTGTGGACTTAATTTGAAACCCAATGACATTAGAGATTTATGTAATGGATTGTCTAAATATTCTACCTTATTTATTTTATTAATTATAATAAAATTATCTGGATATTTTAATATTATGCTTCCAACTTTTCTATAGACATCATTAGAGCTAATCGTATTCTCATCAATCGATAATAATAATAATACATTACCAGAGTCAAGCTTCACTAGCTCTTCTAATTGAGGTAAATATTGGCAAGCTATGTTTAAAAATTTCAAAGATTCATATATATAACTATTAGGTTTTTCATATAAAACAATATGTTTATTTTTATTTTCTAAGCATATACGTTGCATTATATTATTAAGTTTATCCATTATTACCTTTATATATATTAAAATTTAAAAGTTTTGTTTTTATAGTATATTCTGGTTTTAGTATATTGCTTAGTGAATTCTTAGGTTCTTTGACTACTACCCGGTGATTTGATTTTTTTATAGCAAGCCTAATAAGGTTATTTTTATCATTCTCCTGAAATGATATTAGCTTTAAAGTTTCATCATTTTTAGATGATAGAGAATTTTTTTTAAGTTTATTAAACATGAAATCTATATAAATATAGTCATAATATTTTTCAGAGTGGTTCAGATAGTCATAAGAATTTCCATGATACATATTAAAGTTTAATAACTTTAGCTTCTTCAATGCATCATTTAACAATAATGACATGACAGGACTATTCTCTATCATTGTGACATTAAAGCCCATTGACCTTAAAACATAACTATCCCTTCCATATCCAGCAGTGCAATCTAATAAAGTAGAATTTTTTATTGGAAATAATTTGCCAAATATATCTTTTTTTCCAGAAAGTCTTGATTTTATTTTACTATTTATTTCTTTACCAAGAAAATCTACTGAAATAGAAACAGCCTTTTTATAGTTCGCATTAATGAGTTCAATACTATCTTTGCTAAGATTTATAGAAAGATTTTTAGTTATGACTTTATCATAATAATTATTGAGAGTTTTATCTAAAAAATCAGATAACTCTTTATTGCGTAGATTAGAAAATATATTCATTAAGTAACATTATACTTTCTTCTAAGGTTCCTTAAAAAATAGTAAACTAAAGGCCAGGCTAATGCACTAACCAAGGGTGTCCAATATAATGAAACATTATAGTTAGAGGTATCAATCATGCCATCAATCCACAAAATTAGAGTAGCTTTAACAAGCAAGAGTAAGAGAATAAGAATTCCTTGCTGTAAAACAGTTAGATAACGTATTGCCATATAAGATTTAAAGATTAGGTAGGCAATCAAACTGTATACTAATGCGTTAACCCCTAATGTGGAACCCAGAACTACATCTACTAGAAGCCCAATTACCCATGCAGTAAATAACCCAATTGATCCCGGGGTGGCTAATATCCAATATATAAGAAATAAATGTATCCAGTCAGGAGCAAAGTAGCCAAGCGGAAATGTTGTGATGGTTAATACAATCGATAGGAGCAATGACAGTGTTATGATTATAAAATTATTCATCATCCTTGTCCTTTGGTTTATAGTCCCAAATTAGTATTAATTCTGACATTCGCCCAACTTTCTCAAAAGGCTTGATTTCAATTTCACTAAAATCTTTGTCTCGGTTGCTAGTTTTTTTAGTAACTGTTCCGATTGGTATTTTAGCTTTAAACCTATTTGCGAGACCAGATGTAGAGATAACATCGCCAATCATGATATCTATTCCGATTTCTGCATATGGCACAACTAGTTTTTCATCATTTGCATGACCGGTAACTAAAATATTGGTACCAGTCCTGTCAATAACTGCTGGAGTATTATGAGTAGGTTCAGTTATAAGAATAACTTTTGATGAAACAAATGCTGTTTCTATTACTTGGCCAACTAAACCATTAACGCCAATAACATTTTGACCTATATAAACACCATATTTTTCACCTTTATCAATGGAGACGACTCTTTTATTTGGACTTGCGGTATTACTAATAACTTTAACTATAGTTTGTTTTTTAGATGTTATATTTGATGCTTTAGAAATTTTTCTCAATCTCGTATTTTCATCTCTTAAGGAATTTAACTCCTGTAATTTTATTTTTAAATATATATTCTCTTTTTCTAAATTTTCTAATTGAATTTCTAAGCTTTTTATATCACTTGCTTCTTTAATTAAATTATTTATAAATGATCTAGGTAAGCTTGATAATTTGTCGATAGGGTAAACAACTAAATCATTGATCACAGATCGAATATATGTAATTTGATTATATTTATAATCTAAAATTATAGTTCCAATCGATAAAAAAACTAAAAATGTTAACGTATAAAAGTCTGCAGTACTTTTTTTATAAAATCGCTCCATTATTAGTCAACAGATAGAAATTCAATTCCTTCTTTGTCAATAATTTCTAATACTTTTCCGCCACCCCTTGCTACGCAACTCATTGGGTCTTCAGCCACGATAACATACATGCCTGTTTCTTCTGTAATGAGTTTATCTAAGTCTCTTAAAAGTGCTCCACCACCAGTTAGAACCATTCCACGCTCATGTATATCAGCACCTAACTCGGGAGGTGTTTGCTCAAGTGCAGTTTTAACTGCACCAATAATACCCTGGAGTGAATCCTGAAGAGCCTCAAGTATTTCATTACTATTAACAGTAAATGACTGTGGTACCCCAGCAGATAAATTTGTCCCTTTTACTTCTATTTCAAGCAAGTCACTACTAGGATACGCGCATCCAACAGTATGTTTTATTTTTTCTGCAGTCGGATAACCTATAACACATCCATAGTTCCTTCTTACATATGCGATAATCTGATCATCAAATGTATCACCGCCAATCCTAGTGGATGACGCATAAACTATTCCATTTAGTGAAATTGTAGCTACCTCAGATGTTCCTCCGCCAATATCAAGGACCATATATCCTCGAGCTTCATCTATAGGCATTCCAGCCCCTATAGCTGCAGCCATTGGTTCATCTATTAAATGTACTATTCTTGCACCTGCACCAGACGCTGATTCTTTTATAGCTCTTCTTTCAACTTGTGTTGCACCACATGGTACGCAAACTAGCACTCTAGGGCTTGGCCTAAATAACTTACTATCATGAACTTTTCTAATAAAATGTTGAAGCATTTTTTCACAAACCATAAAATCTGAAATCACACCATCTTTCATTGGTCTTATTGCCTGTAATCCAACTGGCGTTCTACCAAGCATTTTTTTTGCCTCTAACCCAACCGCCTCAATCTTCCTTCCATTTGCACCGCGCTCATCTCTAACAACGACAACAGAAGGTTCATCTAACACAATCCCGCGGCCCTTAACATATATCAGAGTATTTGCTGTTCCTAAATCAATAGATAAATCTGTTGAAAAAGTACCCTTTATTTTTTTAAATATATCGCTAATCATTTTTTTAATTTTTCCTTAAGCAGTTGATTTATAATCTTAGGATTTCCTTGGCCTTGAGTTTCTTTCATAACTTGTCCTACAAAGAATCCTAAAAGTTTATCTTTGCCGCTTTGATACTCTTCTACACTTTTATAGTTGTTTTTAATAATATTATCAACTATTTTATTCAATTCATCTACATCAGAAATTTGTTTCATGCCTTCATTTTCTATGATATCCCTAGGATTCTCTTTATTATCCCACATCCTTTCAAAAACATCTTTAGCCTGTTTGCTAGAAATAGTTTCATTTGTTACATTTGATAGCAAATATTTTAAGTCTTCCGATGAAACAGGATAGTCTTTTACCGATAAATAAGTCTTTTTGGCCAGGGCAAGAACTTCTGTGATAATCCAGTTTGCTGTCATTTTAGGATTTAAATCCGAGTCTTTTAAGATGTTTTCAAAATATTCCGATAGTTCTCTATCCGAGACCAATATGATTGTATCGTATTCACTTAACCCATATTGATTTATGAATCTTGTTTTTTTCGCACTCGGGAGTTCAGGCATATTACTCTTTATCTCTTCAATCAACTCCTGACTAATAGACACTGGCAGCAGGTCTGGATCAGGGAAGTATCGATAATCATTAGCTTCTACCTTGGACCTCATTGACCTTGTTTCATCTTTTGATGGATCATATAGCCTAGTTTCCTGAACAACGCTATCACCTCTATCAAGAATTGCTGCTTGACGCTCAATTTCATGATTAATTGCACTTTCTACATATTTGAAAGAATTAATATTTTTTATTTCTGCTCTAGTCCCTAGCGTAGTAGAACCTTTCTTTTTTAGTGAAATATTTGCATCACATCTGAACGATCCTTCTTGCATATTTCCATCACTGATCCCAAGATATCGAACTAATGAATGTATATTTTTCAAGTATTGAACAGCTTCCTCTGCATTTTCCATTTCAGGTTCTGAAACAATTTCTATCAATGGTGTACCAGCCCTATTAAGATCAATAGCACTTTCATTTGGATATAAATCATGAATTGATTTCCCAGCATCTTCTTCTAGGTGAGCTCTTGTGAGATGAATTATTTTAGACTTACCATTTATGATAATTTCCATAGCTCCACCAGATACGATTGGTATTTCATATTGTGAAATTTGATAACCTTTAGGTAGGTCTGGATAAAAATAATTTTTTCTAGCGAATATAGAATTATCTAAAATTTCAGACCCAACAGCTATTCCGAATTTGATAGCCATAATTACAGCCTCTTCATTCAAAACTGGCAATACGCCTGGCATTCCTAGATCAATAGCACAAGCTTGAGTATTTTGAGGAGCACCAAAATTAGTAGATGCGGGAGAAAAAATCTTACTCTTTGTATTGAGCTGCACATGAATTTCTAAGCCTATAACTGATTCCCACATATTAATCTCCAGATAATTTTGGCTTTTTTGTATGCCAATCAGTTATTTTTTGGTAGTGATGAGCTAATGATAATATTTTTGCTTCATCGAAATGATTACCGATTATCTGCAAACCAAGAGGTAGGTGATTCTTGAAACCCATTGGTAAAGACATTGCTGGTAGGCCTGCAAGATTCGTACTGACTGTAAAGACATCTGAAAGATACATTGCAATAGGATCATTAGATTTTTCTCCAATTTTAAATGCACAATCAGGGGCAGTTGGCCCCAATATTAGATCAACTTCTTTAAATGCTTCTGCGAATTCATTAGAAATAACTTTTCTTATTTTTTGTGCTTTAAGATAGTAGGCGTCATAGTATCCTGCTGATAGAGCATATGTTCCAATCAATATCCTTCTCTTAACTTCTTGACCAAAACCCTCTGATCTTGATTTTTTATATAGGTCATCAATATTTTTGGTATTGTCAGCTCTATGCCCGAATCTAACTCCATCAAATCTAGATAAATTAGAAGAACATTCAGCTGGAGCTACTACCTGATAAGCAGACACTCCAAGCTTTGAACTCTTGAGACTAATCTTTTTAAACTTACATCCATTCTTTTCAAGTACCTTAATACTTTCCTCAAAAACTTCTTTAACCGTGTTATCCAAACCATCTAAAAACTCAATAGGTATACCAATTGTCATACTAGTAAACTTTTGTTTACATTCTTTTTCATAATCCGGAACATCTTTTCTTGATGAAGTAGAATCCTTAGGGTCATATCCAGAGATATGAGTTAAAAGTATAGCGCAATCTTCAGCTGTCCTAGTAAAAATCCCTGCTTGATCTAAACTTGAGGCAAATGCAATCATTCCGTATCTTGAAACTCTCCCATAAGTTGGCTTGATACCACAAACACCTGTTAGAGAAGCTGGTTGTCTTATTGAGCCTCCAGTATCAGTACCTGTTGAGCAAGGTATAAGTCTTGCAGCAACACTAGCTGCGGAACCTCCAGAGGATCCACCAGGAACATATTCTATGTCCCATGGGTTTTTAACATCACCAAAATAACTAGTTTCATTTGATGACCCCATAGCAAATTCATCCATATTTGTCTTACCAATAATAACCATTCCCGCATCATTTAGTTTTTCCACAACTGTTGCATTATATGGACTAATAAAATTTTCTAACATTTTTGATCCACATGTTGTTTTAAGCCCTTTTGTACAAAAGATATCTTTCTGGGCAAGTGGGATTCCTGCTAGCGGCCTAATTTTACCCTTAGAAATTTCTAAATCTATTTTTTTAGCTTGAGTGATAGCATATTCTTCTGTTAACGAGATAAAGGAATTTAGGTGAGGGTCTATGGCCTTAATTCTATCAACGAAATGTTTAGTAAGCTCAACTGAACTTATCTTCTTTTCCTCTAAATATTTTTTTAGTTCTGAAACAGTTTTATTATGCATATTAATCAATTATTTTTGGAACTATATAGTATCCATTATCTGTATGTATATTATTTTTTTGGAATAGCTCTCTTTCATCAGACGCTCCCACTATATCTTTACGTAATTCTTGCTTAAGGTTCAGGGGATGAGACATTGGAGTAACATTATCAGTATTGACTGAATTCATTTCATCAACTAAATTCAATATTTTTTCTAAACTAGTCAAAATATCATCTATCTGATCATCTTTTATGTCAATCTTTGCCAGATCTGAGATTTTAATTATTGTTTCTTTATTCATATTATGGCTTTCTTGAGACTGTAAATCTCTTTATATTATTATAATCTAATATAATATCTATGTCTTCATAATAGTTTTCTTTCAATATTTCTACTACTTTTTCAGATTGGTCAAAACCATTCTCAATAAATAACAAACCATCTTTTTTTAATACTTTTTTAGACTCAAAGATAATTCGCTTTATGTCAGATAGACCTCCGTCAGGAGAAAATAATGCTTCAGCAGGCTCATAATCACTAACACTTCTAGCAATTTCAGTACAATTGGTCTTGATATATGGTGGATTGGATACAATTATATCTGCAGTACCTTCCTTGAATGCGCTTAACCAGTCACTCATTACCAGAAAACAATTATCTCTATATTCTGATTGGTAATTTTTGTTCAATATTTTTGATGCATCAAGTGATTTTTCCGATAAGATAATATTCCACCCGCCTCTTTCAGAAGCAATGCTTAATCCAATACAGCCTGATCCCGATCCAGCATCTATTATGTTAAAATTTTTCTTGGACTGATATACCTGATCCCCGCGATTAATTATTTCAGAAATTATTATTTCTGTTTCGGGTCTGGGTATCAATACATTATGGTTAACATAGTACTTATATTTGTAAAAAAATTGATTACCTAGTACATATGCTAGAGGCATTCCATCTTTCAAAGAATTAAAAAAGAAATTAAATTTTATTAATTGGTTAGAATCAATTTCTTTATCATGATTTGTTATTATGTAAGACTTATCTTTACCAATCGCTTCCATTAAACAATATATAATATCTGACTTAGTTATATTCTTATTAGGTTGATTTTTGATATCAGTTAAGGATCTTACCAATATCTTTTCTAATGTTAATGGCATTTTAATTTAGAGATGCTTTTTTTAACTCATCAATTAATGGCTCAATATTCCCTTCTAAAATTTGATCAAGTTTATATAGGGTAAGGTTAATTCTATGATCAGTAATTCTACCTTGAGGGAAATTATATGTACGAATACGTTCTGATCTATCACCACTACCAATTAAATTTTTTCTTTCTTCAGCAGTATCTTTTTTTCTTTGCTCTTGTTCATGCATTAGTAATCTAGAATATAACATTGACATTGCTTGAGCTTTGTTTTTATGCTGAGATCTTCCATCCTGGCATTCTGAAACTGTACCCGATGGGACATGAGTAATTCTGACAGCTGAATCAGTCTTGTTTATATGTTGACCACCAGCACCAGAGGCACGATAAGTATCTATTCGTAAATCCGATGGATTAATTGCAATTTGATCTATTTCATCCACCGCTGGCAATACTGCAACAGTTGAGGCAGACGTATGTATTCGACCCTGTGTTTCGGTGTTAGGAACTCTTTGAACCCTGTGAGTTCCGGATTCAAATTTAAGCTGACCATAAACATCAGTACCTGTAACTTTTAGAATTAATTCTTTATACCCTCCATGATCACTTTCTGTAACATTGAGTAGCTCTATCTCCCATGAATTTTTCTCTGCATATTTAGAATACATTTTGAATAAGTCTCCAGAAAATATGGCAGCTTCATCACCACCAGTACCAGCCCTAATCTCAAGAAAAATATCTTTAGTGTCATTTGGGTCCTTATCAACTAATTCATTTTCAAAATATCCTTCAAGGACAATTGTTTTAGCTGTATTTTTTTCTATATCTTCCTCAGCTATCATTCTAAATTCTTTGTCTGTTAAGAATGACCTTGATTCTTCAATATTATTTATGAGGTCTTTATATTCATTATATTTATTTACTATTGGATCTATTTTAGCAAATTCTTTATTAAGCTTTTTTAAGAGTTCATGATCTTGGTATACGCTCTCATCTTCTAGCTGTCCAGATATTGTCTTATGTTTTGAAAGAAGTATGTCTAATTTTTCGATTAATTTATTATTCATTACTTATTTTTTAAATATTTTTTGTATTTTTAGAGCAGTAGATTCATCTAACAATGGAAGAATTTCTTTTAACTTTGAGGTAGTTTCATGAGTTAGTTTATTTTTTAACGAGTCTGCAAGATAGGAAATTACATCATCTAGACTTTCTCCGGAATGAACCATTTTTTTTGCCTTGATGATAGACCCATTAGTAATATCATCCACATAACCACGATATAGTTTCACTAGATTATCTGAATGATTTTCATCTAGCCAAATTTTAAAATCTTTAATCTTATGCTCTATTATTTTCTCAGCTTCAGCAACTGCTTGCTCACGTATTTTATAATTATTCTTAATTACTTTACCCAGATCATCAATACTATATAGATAAACATTTTCCAGATCAGATATTTCTGGCTCCACATCTCTTGGAACTCCGAGGTCGATTATAACAAAAGGCTTAGCACTTATATTGTTGATAGAACTCTCCATCATTCCCTTTCCTATAATTGGAATAGTGCTAGATGTGCATGAAATAATTATGTCATGAGATGCAATGATATTAGGGAGATATTGAAGTTTAGAATAATTACACTCATTATCTTTTGCAATTTTTGATCCTTTATCAAAATTTCTATTAGTTAAAGTTATATCTCTGACATTATTCGACTGCAGGTATTTAATTGCCAACTGAATCATATAACCAGAACCCACAACTAAAGCTTTTTTTGAAGATATATTATCAAATATTTTTTTTATTAAAGTTATAGCAGTAAACATAAAAGAAACAGGATTAGAGCCTATATCTGTTTTTGTTCTAACTTGTTTTGCGACAGAAAAAGAAAACTCAAAAAGCTTTTTTAAAGATGATTTAATACAGTTATTTTGATCAGCAATTCTAAATGCATCTTTTACTTGTCCAAGTATTTCATTTTCGCCTATAACCATGGAGTCTACTCCTGAAGCTACATTGAAAAGATGTTTTATAGCCTTTTCCTCATAATAGCTATACATGAATGGTTCGCAATCTTTAGTTACATCTTGGTGATTATTCAGCCATTTTATTATCTTTGAGTTATCATCATCATTTTCTGTATATATTTCTGTTCTATTACAGGTAGATATTAAAACCACTTCATTAACACCCTTAATATTTTTAATGTCATCAAGAGCTCTGGGAATAGAATTTTTATCAAATGCTAGTTTTTCCCTAACATCTATAGGAGCAGATTTATGGTTAACACCTAGCACATTTATTGTCATAATTATTTCTCTGTATCTGCCTTACTTTCTTCGAAAATATGGATATGTGATATATTATACTATTATGCATAACTATTTGAATATTTTACTAATAATAATCACATTATTTATTGCGTCATGCTCTAAAAATCCAACCGAAGCGTATCAAGTTGATGATCAAATTCAGCTTGGAGAAAGCATAGGCAATAAATATAGTCATTTATATAATTCTCTTTATATTCATATTGCTCTTGAAAGAAACTTAAACAAAGATGCCTTGAGAATGTTTATCAAAAATATTGATATTTTAAAAGATATAAAACTATATGAAAAAATTTCTAAAATATCTCTAGATCTCTATGATTACAGAAAATCAGAAATAATTGCAAAGAGGTGGATCATGATAGAGCCAGATTCATACTCTCCTTATCAATTTGCAATTAAGTCCTCTTTGGATAATTCTGATATGTCTTTAGCTGAGAAATATTTTCAAAGTTATATAAAAAAAATTAAACCTATTAACAAAAGTGATTATAATAAACTAATCTATTCTTTATTTGATAATAAGAATAGATTAAATGTCATCCAGTTTTTTGAAAGCTATTTAAATAACAATAAAAATGATGCTTTACATTTAAGTTTTATAGAGCTGCTATATTCATATAATATGCCTTCTCAGGTAATATTTCATATTGATAAAGTAGGGCTCTTGGATGAAAGAAATTTAATACGATTATATGCTAATTCTTTGCTGTTATTGGATAGAAATATACAAGCTAAAGATTTATTAGAAAATTTTTTACAGAATAGATCTTCACCAGATAGACAGGTTGAGTATGAACTTTTAGGAGTATATGCCTCATTGAATGACATAGTTGCAACGGAAAAATTAATCAAAGATATTTTTAAAAGAGATCCCAATAATCCAGAAAATATTTATAGAATTTCTAGAATTCTTTATGAGAATAAAAAATATAATTTATCTGAGAAATATTTAGCATATATTGTTTCTGAAAATGATGAGGTTAATATTTTAAGGGGCTTGAATGATTATGAATTAGAAAACTATCCTGAGGCCATTAATCACTATTCAAGAGTTAGTAATTATAATTTAAAAATTATTGCTATGATGCATATCTCATCTGTTTTAGTTAAAGAAGGTAGTATAAAAGAAGCTATCTTATTTTTAGAGAATCAAATTAATAAGTATTCTAATCCAGCCATTAAAGAAAGATTTTTGTTAAAGCAAATATCTTTACTGAATGAATATGAGTTATATGAAGAGATAATAGAATTATCTACAAAACATATAAATAGTAAGATGCCAAGCCCTGATTTATTATATGCAAGAGCAATGGCTTATGAGGAATTGAGAGAAATTGAGTTAATGGAAAAAGACTTAATGACTGTATTACTCATAGATCAGAAGAATGCAAATACTTTAAATGCTCTTGGTTACAGCCTAGCTGTTCATACCCAGAGATATGATGAAGCTTATGAGTTAATACATGAAGCTCATCTTTATGATCCGGGTAGTGCTGCTATCCTAGATAGTCTGGGGTGGGTGGAATATAAAAGAGGAAATTATGCTGATGCTTTAAAGTTTATTGAAGCTTCTTATGAAAAAGATAAGGATAAAGAAATTATTTTGCATTATTGTGAAATATTAATTAAAAATAAATCTTATAATAAACTTAAAAATATTATACATCTAGAATTAGAGAGAAATTCTCATGATGAATCATTTACTCAAAAACTTCGTTCAATAAATAATGAAATACCTCTATAAGTCGCCAGCAAAAGTTAACCTCTTCTTAAATATTTTAAGAAAAAGAGCGGATGGTTATCATGATATACAGAGCATCTTTCAGCTTATAAATTTAAATGATGAGCTGGTCTTTAAGACAAGAAGTGATGATTCTATAAATTTTAAATGTAATATAAAATCTCTTGAAAAAGATAATTTAATTATAAAAGCAATAAATTCTTATAAGGAAATGTCTGGAATAAAAGATATTGGCTTAGATATTTTTTTAAAAAAAAACATTCCAATTGGTAGCGGTTTAGGAGGAGGAAGCTCTAATGCTGCAACAACTCTTCTTGCCTTGAACGAAATATATGACTATAAGATTAAGCCATCATCTCTCTATAAAATAGGATTATCCTTGGGCAGTGATGTCCCCTTTTTTTTAAATGCTAAAAATGCATGGATTGAGGGTAAAGGTGATGTAATTACAGAAATATTTCTAAAACCAGTCTGGTTCATTATGATATTTGGGAAACATAATGTGTCGACTTCAGACATATATAGTATGCTTGAGCTCCCTAGTAAACCATCATATTATTCATACGATGATTATATAAACGATAATTCCCAAAATGATTTTGAAGAGATTGTTTTTAATAAATATCCATCTATTAAAAAATCCCATGATATTTTATCTAATATAGGTAATGCCCGCATGTCTGGAACAGGGGGAACAATTTTTGCCTCATTTGATAGTTTAGAAAGAGCTAAGTCAGCTATATCATCCGTTCCAAGGAATCAGAAAGCATTTTTAATTTCATCTCTATAAATATTGATTTTATAAAACACTGTTATTTTGAATACACTTATTATATTTCTCATGTTAATCTAGGCTAATAATCAATAGCTGTGGGGCTAGTAAATTCAAGATACTCTTGATATATTTATAACGAATTTATTTTTGGGGTGTCGCCAAGCGGTAAGGCAGCTGGTTTTGATCCAGTCATTCGGAGGTTCGAATCCTTCCACCCCAGTATAATTTGGAAATACTTATGAAAAACGACAAACCTTTGATGATTTTTTCAGGAAATTCAAATATGCAGCTAGCCAAGAAAGTTGCCGCACATCTTAAACTATCAATAGGTAAAGCTTCTGTTTCAACTTTTAGTGATGGAGAAATAGCTGTGGAAATCCAAGAAAATGTTCGTGGGCAAGATATTTTTATAATACAGCCAACATGTATGCCTACCAATGATACCTTAATGGAATTAATGGTTATGACTGATGCGCTAAGAAGATCATCGGTGAAAAGAATTACAGCTGTTGTCCCATATTTTGGGTATTCAAGGCAAGATAGAAGAGTCAGATCTGCCAGAGTTCCTATTACAGCAAAAGTAGTCGCTAACATGATAGAAGGCATAGGCATTGATAGATTATTAACCATTGACCTTCATGCAGATCAAATTCAAGGTTTTTTTGATATACCCGTAGACAATATTTATGCCACTCCGTTACTTGTTGCTGACATATATAAGCAGAAATTACCTAACATATTAGTAGTCTCACCAGATGTTGGTGGTGTAGTAAGGGCTAGAGCGTTAGCTAAACAGCTTAATTGTGATTTGGCTATTATTGATAAAAGAAGAACCCAAGCTAATGTGTCAGAAGTAATGCAAATTATAGGCGATGTAAAAGATACTAGCTGTATTATGGTAGATGATATGATTGATACAGCTGGCACACTATGTGGCGCAGCTAAGGCTTTAAAAGCCCAGGGAGCCAAAAAAGTCTACGCATATATAACGCATCCAGTCTTATCGGGAAAAGCATATGAAAATATTAAGAAATCAATGCTTGATGAGATAGTTGTAACTGATACAATTCCCTTACATGAAAAGGCTAAAAGTATTGCCAATATAAGGCAAATCTCAGTATCTGGGATGTTAGCTGAAACAATAAGAAGGATTCATGAAGGAGAATCTGTTAGTACACTCTTCATGGATTAGTGTATAATCCTATTTTTGAAGAATAAGAGAGAATATTAGAAATGACATCACAATACATATTAAGTGCAGTTAAAAGAGAAAATTTTGGCAAAAGAGCAACCAAACGCTATCGTAGAGAAAACTTGGTTCCTGCTGAGATATATGGCACCTCTAAGGATAATCAGTCAATATTGGTCAATACTTTTGAGCTTAATAATCAAACTAAAGACCCACAGTTTTATAGTAATGTAATTGATTTGAGTATTGGTGATGTAAAAGTAGAAGTTATTCTTAAGGAAGTTCAGAGAGATCCAACAAAATCAGATATTACTCATGTTGATTTTTTAATGGTAGATCAGAATGTTAAGATTGAAGTTAATGTCCCAATAAAGTTTATTAATGAAGATGCCTGCAAAGGGGTTAAAATTTCTGGCGGTCAATTATCTCGTATAATCTCAGAAACTGTAATTAGTTGTTTTCCCAAAGATATACCTGAACATCTTGAGGTAGATGTAATAGATCTAGATCTTAATCATAGTATACATATGTCAGAGATTATTCTTCCAAGCGGTGTAGAGATTGTATCTGCTAGTGAAAAAGAAAGTGATA
>JAQWOB010000015.1 GCA_029246085.1 Gammaproteobacteria bacterium | reverse complement strand
AAACTCTACTTGCTGGGACATTAAATAAACGCTAAAAGGAGAAAACATGAATACTCAAAGAAAAAACTACTTAATTGACATGCTTGAAAATAAAAGAGCAGGTTTATCCATGGAAAGAATAAAATCTGGCGGTGGACCAACATCTTTTGCTACTGCAATGTATAAACAAAAGCATGGAAAAGTAATAGACTGGTCTAACAAGATAACTAATCAAATGAAATTAGATCGTTTAAAAGGTGAGATTGATAATATAAATATTATTATCAATGATGTAAAACATTTATAGAACTTATTTTAAAATAATTTTAGATTAGGTTTAAAGGGATAAGAATGGATTCGAATCCCTTACCTACCTAAATTGATGTACTAAGTAGTGTCGAAGCCCTTATCATCTTCTCAAGCCATGATATAGTATAGATATGGATATAAACGATAATACTCATATGACAAGAGCTTCTGTTGAATTTTTAGTTCCATTTACAAAAATTTTAGTAAATCATTTATCTGCTCCAGATATATCAATTAAAAATTTTAAAAAAGAATTAGAAAAGATTAAGATTACTGGCTTTGTTGAAAAAGATGGTCAGATTGAATCAATCTCAGTAATAAATAATTTTAGAGTATATGTTTTATATAGTGGAACTAGAAATTTCCTTTTGCGTATCGAGGGTACAGAAGATTTTCTTGGTTTTTGTATTTTATTAACGAACAAAGGGATGAATGTTAATGGAGATGCCTGCATAGGCTCTATGCCATTAGCTAATAATCTAAAGGATGAGTTTCTTGAAAACTATAAAAGCCCATATCTTGTGACAGCAACATTCCTTGATTTTGTATCAGGATAATATACCTCTTTCTTCAATAACATATTAATAGTATATTTAGTCTTGTAACTATTTTTTGAAGAAGTTATTAAAGCTTATTGGTAAGACGCAGAATCAAATGCCAAAGAAATGATTTCAGAACGTCAAATTATTAAAAAATAATTAGAGAGATATTATAGTGGCTAAAATATTTTTTAAAAGGTCAAATCAAATATTAGAAGTTGATGTCAATGTTGGCGAAACATTATTAGATGCTGCTAAAAAAATAAATATTTATGAAATTACTGCTGACTGCAAAGGCAATTGTGCTTGCGGCACATGTCATGTGCATATTGATGATAAATGGATTGATACTATTGAGCCAATATATGTGGCTTCATTAGAACCATATTTGTTAGAAAAGTCTAAAAATTATAATGAAAAATTAAGCAGGTTATGTTGTCAGGTTGAGATAGAAGATGCATATGATGGATTAATAGTTCATCTATTAGAGAATTAGAGGTAATGGCTATGAAGGATTCACTTAATCAGGATTTTAGCCAACATGTTGTCATTAACACGTCGTCAGAAAAATGGCATAATTCTCCTTCGACAGGAGTAGATAGAATTTATCTTGAGAGAGATAATATGGGTGAGTTCTCTATAGCATCTTCTATAGTTAAATTTTCCCCGAATAGCTCGTTTGACGAACATATCCATGACAGTGGAGAAGAAATCTACGTATTAGATGGTACGTTTTCTGATCAATATGGTGATTATAAGCAAGGTAGTTATTTAAGAAATCCAGATAAATCTGTTCATAAGCCATTTAGCAAAGAAGGCTGTATTATTTTTGTAAAATTAAGACAATTTCAAAGTGATGATACTTCTAGAGTTATTAAAGACACAAAAACATCTCCTTGGTTTCAAGGGTTGGTGCCTGGTTTATCTGTCATGCCATTACATGAATTTCAAACTGAGCATGCAGCAATGGTAAAATGGGAACCTAATACTATTTTTAATGCACATAGGCATTGGGGTGGAGAAGAAATATTAGTTATTGAGGGTGTTTTTTATGATGAAAATGGAAAGTATCCTAAAGGTACATGGATTAGAAGCCCACATCTAAGCCAGCATAAACCTTTTACTAAAGAAGAGGGCGCCCTTATTTTTGTAAAGACGGGACATCTACCCATTGTAGAGTAAATAATGCATATAGTTTTACGATTACCGATAAGTTATAATAATTCATGAATATTGACGTCCTTGCATTAAAATATAGACCTAAGTTTTTTAACGAAGTAACTGGCCAGGATCTTGTTATCGAGACTTTAGCTAATTCCATTAATTTAAATAAAATACATAATGCTTATTTGTTTTCAGGCACTCGAGGCATGGGTAAAACTACTATTGCCAGATTATTTGCAAAATCATTGTTATGTGAGACTTCAATTACATCACAACCATGTGGTAAGTGTTCAGCTTGCACAGAAATTGACAATGGCAACCATTTAGATCTTATTGAGATAGATGCAGCATCAAGAACAAAAGTCGAAGATACTCGCTCTCTTATGGATAATGTTCAATATGCTCCATCATCTTCTAGGTTTAAAGTTTACCTTATAGATGAGGTACACATGCTTTCAACAAAAAGCTTTAATGCCTTGCTTAAAACTATAGAAGAGCCGCCTTCACATGTAAAATTTTTAATGGCAACGACTGAACCAGAAAAATTACCGGATACCATATTGTCTAGATGCTTACATTTTAAGCTAGCATCTGCTACGACTAGCATTATCATCAAACATTTAGAAAATATTCTTAAAATGGAAGATATTAAATATGATATAGATGGACTTGATACTATTGCCAAAAATGCAAATGGAAGCATAAGAGATAGTTTGAGTATCCTTGAACAGTGTATTGCATATTGCAATGGTAATCTTGATGCGACTAAAATCAAATCTTTTCTTGGAGAAGTTGATGATTCTGTCATACGAAATATTATTATAAGTATTGCTCATAAAAATCCCATAGATTTGATAAATACCATTGAGGTATTAAATATTGAGTCTGATTATGAAAAAATTACAGATACTGTTATGCATATATTTTATGAGTTAACATTGATGCATATTAATGAGAATAACATTAGACCTGATCATGCAAATAATGAATTTTACAAAGAAATTTTTCCTAAATTCACGCTAGAAGATTTGCAGCTTTTTTATCAGATAGCGGTATCATCAAAGAAAGATTATGTAAATTCAGTTTCAAAAAAAGATCATTTCACAATGATAATACTCCGCATGATCATATTTAGTAATGAAACCAGCCCTTCTTCTGGAAAATCAGTAACGCATAAAAAAAATAAAACTAACCCTTCTTCTGGAAAAGAATCATTAGGCAAAAAAGAAGTCGAGACATCAGATAAAGAACATAAAAAAGCTTCTCCTGAAGAGAGGGATTCTGATGAAAGTTCTGAAGAAAAATGGTTATCTGCAATTAATAGTCTTTCACTGACAGGTTTAACTCTTCATTTGGCAAAACATTCTGTATTAGAAATGGTAGACCCAAGTAATCCTATGCTATATGTTAATGAAGATAAAAAAGATATATATCCTAAATTGTGCGTAAATGATTTACTGGATAAGATTAAATCTTATTTCAAATTATCAAAAAAAGTTGGTATTGAATATAGATCAGGTTTGTCTACTCCCATAGTAATTGAATCATTACAAAATGAGTCAGAGCTAAATGAAAGATATCAAAAAGTCAAAGATGACCCAGACATTGATAAGTTAAAAAAATTATTTGGTGCAAACATCAATAAAGAATCTATAAAAAAAATTATTGAATAATATTAGGAGAAAATATATGGGTATTATGGATAAAATGAAGCAAGCTAAAGATATGTATGGGAATATGAAGAAAATGCAGCAAGAGGTTGACAAGATAGTTGTTGAAGCTTCATCTAAGAATAGTTTGATAACAGTTACAGCTAAAGGCAATCATCAAATATTAAGTATAAAAATTGATGATCAGCTTCAAAACTCTGATTTAAGGAATATTGAAAAACAAATTCTAGCTACTTGTAATGAAGCTCTTGGAAAAGTTGACAAGGAAGTTAAGTCCAAAATGGGAAGCATGATGAATTTACCGGGCGGACTTAAACTCCCTTTTTAAATTATGAAACAATCAAAATATCTCAATGATTTAATTGATGCATTAACAACTCTCCCAGGAGTTGGTAAAAAGTCTGCGCAAAGAATGGCATATAAGTTGATGAGGTCGAATAAAGAAAAAACATTAAACTTGTCCGAAAAATTATCTAATGTAACAAGCCAAGTTGCAAACTGTAGCATTTGTGGAATTTATTTAGATTCATCTGATACAGTTATGCAGAACGATTCTGGTGACTGCCAGCTTTGTATTGATGAAGGCCGGGATGTTAGTAAAATATGTGTTACTGAATCTCCAGCAGATGTATATACAATTGATTCTAGTACTAACTATAAGGGTTACTATTTTGTTCTTGATGGTAATCTCTCTCCTCTTGATGGCAGAGGACCTGTAGAGATTGGAATCAAAAGATTAGAGGCTAGATTGGAAAAGGGCAATATAGCAGAGCTCATACTTGCTACAAGTACAACTATTGAGGGCGAAGCAACATCTCATTATGTCCAGCAACTCACTCATAAATATAACATTAAAGTCTCTAGAATTGCGTTTGGGATACCACTGAATGGAGAACTTGGATATTTAGACAGCGACACTATTTCTCATGCATTTAATGAGCGCAAAGTATTATAATTATATAGCTTTATCAATCTTTGATGCGCAAATAAAATCATTTTCAGATAATCCATCTATAGCATATGTGTAATATGTAATCCGCGCAGTATTGTATGAAAATAGAATCTCCGGATGATGATCTTCTCTATGAGAAACCCATGCAATTAAATTAATAACTGCCACGACTTCATAATGATTCTTAAATTTAAAATCTTTATATATTTTTTTAGAATCATCTGTTAAAGACCAACCTTTATCCAATTTTTTTATTAGTTTTTTTGCTTTCTCATGATTGATGGCATCAATGCCACCTTCACAGGGAAGACACTTTCTTTTTGATAATTCGATTTCGTCATTCATTATATTATAATCTTAAGTTATTTATTCTTTCAAATATAGTAGGATGACTATTATAAACTGCAGAGTAGATAGGACTACTTTTAACTAAGCTCAAGTTTTCTTTATATAACTTTAGCAGAGAAGAAATTAAGTCATTCTTATCAGTATGCAACTTAGCATAATTATCAGCTTCATACTCATTTTTTCTAGATAATACTGAGAATAATGGAGTAATGAAATATAGTATACATGGCAACAAGAGACTAAATAGAATTACAATATGTGATGTTGAATCTTTATTCATGCCTAATTCGTTAAATAATATTTCAAGTGAAATTATTTGATAGGACAGATAAAAAAACAGAAGACTCATAAATAGATTTATAATCATAGATTGCGTTATATGTTTTTTCATATAGTGTCCAATTTCATGAGCTAATACTGATTTTATTTCATTAGGTGTTAATAAGTCTAACAGTGTATCGTAAAATACAATTCTTTTATTTTTATAAAATCCAGTAAAATATGCATTAGAATGATTAGACCTTTTCGAGCCATCCATAACATAAACATTAGATATATTGAAATTAGTTTTATTAGCAAGATTTTTTATTTCTGAAACTATTTTCTTATCATCAATCTTTTTAAAACTATTAAATAGTGGTGAAATTAAAATTGGAAATAGGTAAATGACTAATATGTTAAAGGCTATGAAAACAAGCCACATATAGATCCACCATTCATTGATATATAAATTATATAACAAATCAAATGCTAAAAATAAGAATGAAAAAATGATTAAACTTATTATTAAAGACAAGATAAAATCTTTAAAAAATAATAATTTTGACTGCCTATTGAATCCATGGGCTTTCTCTATAATAAAAGTTTTATAATAAGAAACTGGCAAACCTATTAATGTCAAAAATATTATAAATAATATTATATTAATTACTTCAGGATTAAACGCGAAAACATTAATGATATCTGTCGCTTTTGTAAGAATAGAAATTCCATCAAAAGATAAAAATACTATTATTACGAATGATTGTATTATTGTATTAAAAATTGATATATAAAGTTTTTCAGTATTATATAGTTTTGACTTTTCTGCATATTCTTGAGTCAAGTTTATTACTCTTAGTTCATCGTCTGATATGTGCGTTGATTTTATATATTTAATTTGATGGAGGTCTAACAGTATTTTAAATAATGAGTATGATATTACTAAAAACATTATAGACATAAAAAACATATAAGACCTTTCTAATTTTACATTACTTTATAAATATACTACTCTATGACGATGAAAGATAAAAGCAACTTAATTTGGATAGACTTAGAAATGACTGGGTTAGATACTCAGCGAGATTATATTATTGAAATTGCCACTATAGTGACTGACAAAAATCTCAATATATTAGGAGAAGGACCAAATCTTGTTGTCCATCAAATAGATGAAGTAATGAATAATATGGATGACTGGAATACTAATCAGCATGCCAGGACTGGTTTAACCGAACAGGTTAAAGCTAGTACTATAAATGAAATTCAGGCAGAGAATGATACGATAGAATTCTTAGAAGAATATGTTTTGAAAGGCGAATCTCCGTTATGTGGAAATACTATCTGTCAAGATAGACGCTTTTTAGCCCGCTGCATGCCCAAGCTTGAGGCCTTTTGTCATTATAGAAATTTAGATGTTTCTTCGATTAGAGAGGTTGGGAAAAGATGGTTCTATGATGATATGGATGGTTTTCAAAAACATGGCAATCATAGGGCTTTAGGTGATATCAGAGATTCAATAGAAGAGTTAAAATATTACAGAAAAACTATCTTTAAACTTTAAACCTAACTAGTTTAAGATGATATTCATTCTTTCTGCCTTTTATATAAGTATTCTGGGCATATTTTTTATTTGTTTTTTTGTAATCTATTGAATAATGAAGGCCACGACTTTCTTTTCTTAACATTGCAGACTTAATTATAAGTTTTGAAACATGAATTATATTTCTTAGCTCTAGAAGATCTACGCTTATCCTATGCTGATAATAATGCTCATTAACTTCTTTTTCTATAAGATTAATTTTTTCTAGAGCGATTTTTAATCTATTATCAGACCTGACTATTCCTACATAGTTCCACATGATTTTTCGTAATTCATCCCAGTTATGGCTAATAGCAAATTTTTCTTCTGATTCTGTAACTAAACTATCATCCCATTTAGGTAATAGCTTATTATCAGATATTTGTTCTGAATATTTTATATCTTCTATGCATTTTTTGCTCATTACCAGACATTCAAGCAATGAATTGCTAGCTAATCTATTGGCACCATGAAAACCTGTATGTGCTGATTCACCAATAACATATAAATTATTAATCTCGGTCTTACCGTTTACATCTGTTTGAACCCCGCCACATGTATAATGAGATGCGGGAATAACAGGTATTTGTTCTTTACTGATATCTATGCCAATGCTCATACATTTTTTATATATTGTTGGAAAACGTTTTTTAATAAAATTTGATGACATATGGCTTATATCTAAGTAAACATTATTATAGCCATGCATTTTCATTTCATTATCAATAGCTCTTGCAACTACATCGCGTGACGCAAGTTCTTTCCGTTCATCATAATTTCCCATGAAACGAATATTGTCTGGTGTATATAATATGCCGCCTTCACCTCTCAATGATTCGGATATAAGGAATGATTTTATATCAGGATGATAAAGACATGTTGGGTGAAACTGTATGAATTCCATATTTACAACTGAACACCCAGCTCTCCATGCAGCTGCAATTCCATCACCTGTAGATGTATTTGGATTTGAGGTAAATTGATATATTTTACTTGCGCCACCTGTTGCGAGAATTACTTTTTTAGCTTTTATAGTAAATATAATTTTTGTATTCTTACAAAATACATATGCGCCTATACAATTATTTTTATTATTTGAACTATTCTTTTGTGTAATAAGATCAACTAAAGAACTTCCTTCTAATATATTTATATTTTTATTTAACTTAACCTTATCATTTAAAATCTTATGAATTACAGCTCCTGTCTCATCTTTAATATATGCAATCCTTCTTTCACTATGAGCCCCTTCAAGAGTTAAATCTATTTTATTATCTTTTTCAGTGAATGGGACACCATGAGATTTTAGCCAGTTAATACAATAAGGCCCTTCTTTTATTATTGTTGAAGCCACATTCTTATTAACAATGCCATTGCCATTGCTTATGGTGTCATTAAGATGTTTTTCAAATGAATCAGTTTCTGATAATACGGAAGCAATACCACCCTGAGCCCATGAGGTTGAACAGCTCTTTGAGTCTCCTTTTGTGATGAGGGTGATTTTTACATCATTAGGGAGCATTAGCGCCGCACTAAGGCCAGCTATTCCTGATCCAACAATTAAAACATCTGTGTTTTTATTCATGCCCATAATATAATAAAATAACATTTATATATAAAATTGTACAAAAACATGTTTAATGAATAGGGCTGATTATGCAAGATGATGATAAACCTGTTCTTGATGAAATTATCAATGGAAATATCTCTAAATATGAAATAATTATTAATAAGTATCAGGCTAGAATAATTAGCTTATGTTTTAGATATACAAAAAGCTATCCTGATGCAGAAGAAGTTGCTCAAGAAGCATTTCTCAAGGCATATAATTCACTTAATAAATTTAGGTTTGAGAGTAAATTTTACTCATGGCTCCATAGAATTGCAATTAACTGTTCTTTGAATTATATAAATTCAAAAGAAAAAACCAAAGAAAAGGAAACTATTTCAGAAAACTCTGGTCTAACCGAGCATAAGGGGGTTGCTAGCATTGAAACGCCATATAATGCTTATAATATGCAGACAATGGCTAAAAAAATAGAGTCTGTTTATAATAGTCTCCCAGAAGACCTTAAATTAGTAATAAAGCTTAGGGATATAGATGATTTGAGTTATGATGAAATGTCGAATATAGCAAAGTTACCGATAGGAACTATTAAGTCAAAGCTGCATAGGGCTAGAGAGATATTAACTAAGGCCTTGGAAAAATATACTGAAGATGAATAATATTAAGAATATAAAATTGACTGGATTTGTAAAAGCTATTCTAAAAAAGGAATATCCTTTGTATATGTCTAAAGATTTTTCATCCAAAATTATGAAGCAGATCAATAAGCCTTCTCGAGGATATAATTTTTTCAATTATGGTTTGCAAATAGCTAGCGCAATGACATTTGCGATTATTACTTTATTTGTAATGGATAGCGTACTTACCGATAAAATTCAATACTCTAAATCTAGTATTAATCAGGAAGTTTTATCACCAACAAGGAATGTTGCTAATCAGATGGAAAAATGTGAAGATACTAAAGACAGTATTCAATCATCTGATGGCTTAAAATGTAAATGATAAAAAACATTTCACTTAAAAATATATTATCAATTAATACTATAGCCCTAGTATTATTCTTTTATTCAAACTCATTGCATTCAAATTCAGCCTTTCCTAACTTCACTGGCGTTGTAGAGAAAAATATACCCGCTGTAGTAATTGTTCATGCTACAAAAAAGATGGGCTCTGCCACAAGTGTTATGCCGGATATGTCTAATATTCCTGATGAATTCAAACCATTTCTCGATAAATTTTTTGATGAAAACAAAAATAATGATACCCCGAAAAGACAGTCGCCTAATTTTGGCTCTGGATTTATATTATCTAGCGATGGTTACATAATGACTAATAATCATGTGATATCAAATGCAGATAAAATAAAAATTACTCTTAGTGACCAAACAGAGTTAGAAGCAGTCCTAGTTGGAACAGATCCTAGAAGTGACTTAGCCTTGCTTAAAGTAGAAGCAGAGAATCTACCAGTCGTATCTGTTGGTGCTTCGGAAAATCTTAAGGTTGGTGAATGGGTGCTTGCAATAGGATCACCATTTGGGTTTGATCATACAGTTACGGCTGGCATAGTTAGTGGCAAGAAGAGGAGTTTACCTAACGAAAGCTATGTGGGATATATTCAAACTGATGTGGCAATAAATCCAGGAAATTCTGGTGGCCCTTTATTTAACTTGAACGGAGATGTTGTAGGAGTTAATGCTCAAATTTATACTAGGTCGGGTGGTTATATGGGTGTTTCTTTTGCCATCCCTGCAGAGACATTAGTTAATGTTTATGATCAACTTAAAAATGATGGAAAAGTTAAAAGAGGATGGCTAGGTGTTTTTATTCAGGAAGTAGATCAGGATTTAGCTAAGAGTTTTGGAATGGATAAACCTAAAGGTGCAGTTATAGCTAAAATATTAGATAAAAGCCCAGCTCAAAAAGCTGATTTTCAACAAGGTGACGTCATATTAATGTATGACGGTAAGGATGTATTGAAATCAAAAGATCTTCCTTTGCTAGTTGGCTCTACATTAGTTAGTTCAACTATTAAAGTTAAATTATTGCGTAATAAAAAAATTATTGAAAAGTATGTATTGATTGAAGAACTACCAGAAGATGACTTAATTGCCGGCATGAAAGAAAAGAAAGTTGAAGAGAGCATGATTTCTGGAATCACTGTTAGTGATATTGGGGAAAATACCAAGAAAATGCTTAATATTTATGGAGGCGTCAAGGTTGACAAGGTTTCTGCTGCACAATTAAATAGTTCCAAGATACAGATTAATGATGTTATTACGCATATAAACAATCAACCTGTATACAATACTACTGATTTTGACAAAAAAGTTAAAAACCTCAAAGAGAATACTTTAGCTAACCTTTTGGTTTATCGAAATACCAATCCTATATACCTCGCAATTAAAATTCTAAATGATTGATGTTTGTTATTTGTTCGCTATTATATAGAGGACATGAAAAACATAAGAAATATCTCTATTATCGCTCATATTGATCACGGAAAATCGACTTTAGCAGACCGATTAATTGAAAAATATGGCGCCATGTCTTCTCGTGATATGAAAGACCAGGTTCTTGACTCTATGGATTTAGAAAGAGAAAGAGGCATTACTATTAAAGCCCAAACAGTATCTTTAGATTACAAAAAAGATAATGAAGTTTATAAAATTAATGTTATCGATACACCTGGACATGTAGACTTTTCATATGAAGTCTCAAGGTCTTTATCTGCATGTGATGGCGCGCTACTTATTGTTGATGCCTCACAGGGAATAGAAGCGCAAAGCATTGCCCATACTAACTTAGCCATAGACCTTGGGTTAAAAATAATACCTGTCATCAATAAGATTGATTTACCCTCAGCAGATATACCGGCTGTTAGGAAAGATCTAGTTGATTTTTTAAATGTAAATGATGAGGATATAATAGAGGTAAGCGCTAAAACAGGAGTAGGGGTAGAAAATATTTTTGACCATGTTGTAGCTAAAATTTTGCCTCCGAAAGAAACTAATGACGATTATTCAAAAGCTTTTATTATAGATTCTTGGTTTGATAATTATTTGGGCGTTGTCGTATTAGTCAAAGTTGTTAGTGGAAAAATAAGCCCAAAACAAAAAATTAAAGTATTATCAAATGGTAAAGATTTCTTAATAGATAAAGTTGGGATATTTACTCCTAAAATCACATATTTGTCAGAATTAAAGGCCGGTGACGTAGGATTTATTATTGCATCTATTAAAAACTTAGATGCAGCGCCGGTAGGTGATACAATTGTCGACTCAAAGGCATTAAACCCTGTCCCATTGCCTGGATTTGAACATATTCAACCCCGTGTTTTTTCTGGGTTTTATCCAATTGATGCTCAAAATTATCAAGAATCACGAAAAGCATTGGATAAATTATCCTTAAACGATAACTCATTTACTTATGAGCCAGAGAATTCTGATTCACTTGGACATGGTTTTAGATGTGGATTTCTTGGGTTACTCCATATGGAAATTATCAGAGAGCGTTTATCTAGAGAATATAATTTAGATTTACTTATGACAGTTCCTTCTGTTACTTATAAAGTTGAAATTAAAGATGGAACTATAATTGAGGTTAAAAGTCCTAAAGATTTGCCAGATGAAAATCAGATCAAAGCATTTTTAGAGCCAATTGCAGAAATAAATATTATTACTCCAGCTGATTATCTTGGGCCTATAATTGAACTATGCATCAAGAAGAGGGCTTCTCAAACCAACCTTCAGTACAGAACAAATTCTGTTGAAATATCTTTTGAAATTCCGTTATCTGAAATAATCTATGATTTTTTTGATAAATTAAAATCATGTACAAAAGGCTATGCCTCATATGATTATACTATCATTGATTATGTTGAAAGTAAGATGATAAAGTTAGATATACTAGTAAATAAGAAAAAGGTAGATGCACTTTCTCAAATTCTCCATAAAGAAAATTCTGACAAGAAAGCGCGAGAATTGATTGATAATCTCAAAGAGTTGATACCAAGGCAAATGTTTGAGATATCCATTCAGGGATGCATTGGAGCCAAAGTTTTAGCCTCTACATCAGTTAGAGGATTTAGGAAAGATGTTACGGCAAAGTTGTATGGTGGAGATGTTACCCGTAAAATGAAACTATTGAAGAAACAAAAAGAAGGTAAGAAGAAGATGAAAAAAATTGGAACTGTAGAAATTCCTAAAGAAGCATTCTATGAATTTATGATGCCTAAGAAATAATCATGGATTTTACATTACTCTTAATCGTTATTACTTTATTCTCTGGACTACTATTACTCCTGAGTAAAATCTTTGCGGGTGATATATATTCTAGTGAAATATATTTATTTTTCTCTTCCTTTTTTCCTATATTGCTATTTGTTTTGGTGTTTCGTTCTTTTATTATTGAGCCGTATAGAATTCCTTCGGGATCCATGATACCAACACTAGTGGTAGGTGACTTTATCTTAGTAAAAAAATACGAATAT
The DNA here is from genome assembly GCA_029246085.1 of Gammaproteobacteria bacterium. GTDB lineage: Bacteria > Pseudomonadota > Gammaproteobacteria. The sequence goes on along the minus strand of JAQWOB010000015.1, from coordinate 5,632 downwards.
GGAATTAGATTACCTATATCAAATTATAAGATAATTGATAATAGTAAACCAGTTCATGGAGATGTCATAGTATTTCAATATCCTCAGGACAAAAGAATTAACTATATCAAACGAGTCATTGCCTTACCAGGTGATCATATTGAGTATCTTAATAAAGTAGTTTACGTTAATGGTGAAAAGTATATGCAGTTTGATGCTTCAGATAGCTTAATATCAGCAGAAGATTTAGGTAGTAGTACTATTATGAATGAAAGCAATAATTCAATAAACTACAATGTTATGAAGAATAATGACAGAGGCCAAGATTTTAGTTATACCGTTCCTGATAGTGCATATTTTGTACTAGGCGATAACAGAGATAATAGTAATGATAGTCGTTACTGGGGACCAGTTCCGGAGGAGAATTTAATAGGAAAAGCTTTCTTTATATGGATGTACTGGAACACAGATAGTTCATATTCAATCTTAGAGCGCGTTGGATCATCAATAGAGTAAAAATGTCAAAAAAAGATGATATAAAAATTTCTGCAGAAAAAATAAATAAATTAATTGGCTATAATTTTAAAAATGCAAGCCTCTTAAATGAATCCTTTACCCACAAAAGTATTTCAGAAAACAATTATGAAAGGTTAGAATTTTTAGGGGATGCAGTGTTACAGCTTATTATTACCAAAAACCTTTATAATAAATATCCAGGTATAGACGAGGGAGCTCTCTCTAGAGAGAAGCAGGCTATTGTCAGTAAGAAAATAATTTCAAAAATATCTTTAGAGCTTGGGCTAACAGATTTTTTAATCTCAAAAAATTTAGATTTAAATAGTAGCTCAGCATTAAAGCATACTATAGCTTCAAATATGATTGAGTCATTAATAGGGGCATTATTTTTAGATAGTAATTATTCGATATGTGAAAAAATTGTTTCAGAAATATTTTCTAAACATTTAATAGTGAAAAAAAATATTGGTATGAAGGATTCAAAGACACTACTTCAAGAACATATGCAATCATTGAATGAGTCACTTCCAGTATACAAAACTATTCATATGGAAGGACCGCCACACCAACCAGGATTCAAAATAACTTGTAAAATATCTATATATAAGGAAATATTTGAATCTAAATCTGTTACTGTTCGAGAAGGTCAACAAACAGTATCAAAAATGATATTAGATAAGATTAATAATGAAAAAAAAATATAATATATCAATTGTTGGTCAAAGCAATACCGGAAAATCTACATTAATTAATTATTTATGTGATAAATATGTGACAGCTGAAAGTAAGAAACTTCAGACAACTAGAGTTAACCTGTATAACTCAGTATCACTTAATGGTATGGAAATTAACTTCATAGATACTCCTGGAGTCTCATTACAAAATAATGACTTGCTTTCTACGTCTATGAAAAATGCATATATCAAAACATTAGAATCCATTGATTTACTTTTGCTCATGATAGATATTGATAATAAAGATTTGAAATATGAAGATTCAATACTAGATTTAGCTAATGTTGCTAAGACTAATGTGGTCATGCTTATTAATAAGATTGATCTTGCTGAAGATGATTTGTCTGAATTAGAAGTTTTAAAATCAAGGATATCTGAGAACTATAGTTTAGAATTATATTTCATGTCTCTTAAATCTAAGCAGGGTATGACACAGATGATGAATGGTATCTGCAAAACTCTTAAAACTAAACCTCCCTTGAATAATAAAAATATTATTCCAGTAAACCAAAAAATTATTTCTATGCAAGAAATTATAAGAGGGGTCATCATTGAGTTGACGCATGGCGAAATACCTTATGATACAGCTGTGCATATTGAGACTCATATTACTAAAAAAAAGATTATTGAGATCAATGCAAATATTTACGTTAATAAGGATAACCAGAAAAAAATTATAATCGGAAAAAGTGGGTCAATGATTAAAAAAATTGGAATCGAGTCCAGGTCAAAGCTAGAGTTAATTCATAGCAAGCAATTTTATATTTCATTAAAAGTAATAGTTAAGGAAAATTGGAAAAATAATTATATATTACTTAAAGAGATTGGTTATATAGATTGAATAATACTTTAATAAATTCATTCATAATCCACTCTAGGCCTTATAGTGAAACTAGTATGATATACGATATCTTGACTGAAACTAACGGGTTAATGTCTGTGATTGCAAAAGGAGTAAAAAGAAAAAAGGATGGCTTATCTATGCAACCCTTTAAAGAAATCCAATTAACTTTTACAAAGTCTTCGTTACCATTATTAACAAAATATGATGTTTTGACATCATATGGGAAAGTATATAAGAATTATATGCTGGAAGGGTTATATTTTAATGAGTTGATATATAAATTCATTCCTAGAAATGAACCATTACCATCATTATTTGCTCTCTATAAGGAGCACCTTTCATATATGAATAATGGAGAGCATGAGTCATGGTTAATTTTATTGAGATTTGAGTTTTTCTTTTTAAAAGAAATAGGATATCAGCTTAATCATATATATTTAGATAATTATATTATTAATCCAAATATTTTATATTTTTATGAATATGGTTCGGGCTTCAAGGAGGCAGAAAATATTAATAATAATATTATTGTAATTTCTGGAAAATGTTTAGGTAATTTATTAGAAGAAAAATTTGATAAAGTTATTGATATTAAAAATACTAGACTTATAATCAAAAAGATTATTCAACAGATATTGGGAGATAAGGATATAAAAAGCTATGATATGTTGAGTTAGGAAAGATTATTTTTATCAATCACTATTTTGCCATCACTTATTTTTAGTATGAAACTTTTATCATACCAATCTCCTAGCACTATCCTTTTGTATTCTTTCTTTTCCGAGATAATTTTATGAATATTTGGTCTATGAGTATGACCATGAATAATCATATCTACATCATATTTTCTTAATTGATTCATAACTTCATCGTCATTAACATCCATAATTATCTCATCTTTAGCATTAGTCTCAGAAAGACTTTTAGCTCTAAGCATTTTCGCAAGATCCATTCTTTCCTCTAGTGATTTTTTAAGCATCTCATTTTGCCATAAAGGAGACCTGACCATAGTTCTAAATTTTTGATATTCAATATCATCCACACATAAAGTATCCCCATGCATTAATAGTATTTTTTTACCATGAAGATTTATCTCGGTTGGGTCTTTTAAGAATTTCATTCCATGTTCATTGCAAAATTTTTCAGATATCATGAAATCACGATTACCATGCATAAAGTATATAGGAATATCAATAGATTTTTTTTTGATACTATTAAAGACTTCTTCTAGGCCATTTCCAGGATCATCATCTCCAACCCAATATTCAACAAAGTCACCAAGTATATATAGTGACTCTATATCTGATTCAAGGTTATTCAGGAAATCTATAAAATATCTTATTACCTTAGGTCTATCTTTATCAAGATGTAAATCTGAGATAAATATAGTAGTCATAATTTACTCTTCGATAACCTCAACTTTTTCAACAACGATTGGTTCTTGAGGAACATCTCCATGCCCGCCTGTATTCCCAGTAGATACAGTTCCTATATTTTCAACTATGTCCATTCCTTCAATAACTTCACCAAATACGCAATAGCCATATCCATCGGGAGCATTTTTTTTATCAAGAAAATCATTATCTTTTAGGTTGATAAAAAATTGTGATGTAGCTGAATGGGGGTCACTTGTTCTTGCCATAGCTATCGTGCCTTTCTTGTTGCTTAAGTTATTATTAGATTCATTAACAACAGGTGCATTGGATGCAAATTCTGACATATCAGGCATTAAACCACCACCTTGTACCATGAAGTTTTCTATCACTCGATGAAAAATTGTCCCATTATAATTACCATTTTCAGTATAATTAAGAAAATTCTTAACAGTTTCAGGAGCTTTATCTGAGAATAATTTTATTACAATATTCCCTTTTGTTGTAGTAAGTTTTATCAATTTAGTTTCCTCTTCATGATTAATTTTATGTATACTGTCGCCGTAACAAGATGATATAGTTATACAAATCAATGCAACGGTAGAAAGGTATGTATTTCTTATCATCTTAATTTTTTAACTCTGAATCATATTATAATAAATACATCATATCATGACCATAAAAATATTTAATACAATTAGTAGAAAAAAAGAAATATTCAAGCCTGTTAAAACTGGTAGTGTTTCTATGTATGTTTGTGGTCCTACAGTATATAGCCATCCCCATATAGGTAATGCTAGAGCAGCTCTAGTTCCAGATATATTGTTTAGATTATTAAAGAGAAAATATGACAAGGTTACCTATATTAGAAATATCACAGATGTTGATGATAAAATTTCAGATGCTGCTTTTAAACAAAAAAAGACAGTTTATGAAATAAGTGAAACATTTGTTAAAATTTATCAGAATAATATGGCTTCATTAGATATCCTTGAACCAACATATCAGCCAAGAGTTACTGACAATATGCCTGGTATAATAAGCACAATTGAAAAAATATTAAAAAATGGTTTTGCTTACATATCAGAAGACCATATTTTATTTGATACCAGCAAGTATAAAGATTATGGGGCATTATCTAAGCGTACTTTAGATGAGATGATTGATGGAGCTCGTATTGAGGTAGCTGACTACAAGAAGTCTCCTAGAGATTTTATATTATGGAAGCCCTCTAGTAATAATCAGCCTGGTTGGGAAAGCCCCTGGGGCCTAGGTAGACCAGGATGGCATATTGAATGTACATCAATGATTAAGAATATTATTGGGAATGATAATACTTTGGATATTCATGGGGGAGGGAATGATCTTATTTTTCCTCATCATGAAAATGAGATTGCTCAAGGAAGTTGTATGTCCTCATCTAAGTATTGTAATTATTGGTTTCACAATGGAATTGTTTTAGTTAATAAAAAGAAAATGTCAAAATCTTTGGGCAATGTTATTTTACTAGAAGATCTCTTAAAAAATAATAAATCTAATTCGATTAGATTAGCATTGCTTTCAGCTCATTATCGACAGCCCTTGAACTGGTCTGACTCAACTCTGATAGAGTCGAGTAATCTCATAAAGAAATTTTCTAGCTTAGCAAAATCATTTGCAGGTGACATTAATGAGTATGAGAACTTAGATAATGATATTATTGATATTCTTTCAGATGATTTGAATACCCCAGAAGCAATCAAGCATCTTTCTGGATTGTCTAAAGCAGCAAAGACGAATCAAAAAGATTTGGCATCTCTCATAGTGTCTGCAAAATTTATAGGGATAAATCTTCTAGCTCATAATATGTCTACTTTAAGGACGGTAGATGAGAAATTGGTAAAATCTTTAATAGATGAAAGGTTTGAGGCAAGAAGCTCTGGTGACTTTAAAAAAGCTGATGAAATTAGGGATAAGTTGTTATCTATGGGGATTTTAATAAAAGATTTGGAAGACAAGACTGTTTGGGACTATAATCCAGACAACTAATAATTTCAATAATCTTGTCTATAGGTATAATATGCATATATCGCGGGGTGTAGCGCAGCTTGGTAGCGCGGCTGGTTTGGGACCAGTAGGTCGTAGGTTCGAATCCTATCACCCCGAATTGCGCCTGTAGCTCAGTTGGATTAGAGTACATCGCTACG
>JAQWOB010000035.1 GCA_029246085.1 Gammaproteobacteria bacterium | reverse complement strand
ACATGCAATTACAGAAGTAGCAAAACCTGTAAAGGAATCACATGCGTTTTTTGCCCACTTTAAATTATCTGCTGTAACAATTATTCGACTTGCTTTCATATTGAAAGCTTCTGCAAATGTATTGTCTATCTTTATACCTTTATAAATCATTGTTTTCTTTTACGTAAGCAATCATTGACATAAACAGGGCTACCTACAAGTCTATTCATTTCATCATCACTTATAATATAGTTATCTAATTTCATTGTATGATACTTATCAAAAAATTTACTTAAATCTTTTTCTATCGCTTTGTCATATTCTGGGGTAACAGTATGTGTTTTACCCCATATATATTCTTTTATTTGACCATTTTCTACAGCAATTTTTCCATCTTTAATCACTAAAATCGGGTGAGCAAACATTTCTTCGATATCATTTATTTTTTTATCATAAACAGTTATGTCTGCATCAGAACCTTCTGAGAAATTTCCTTTTTTCTTTAGTCCTAAAATTTTAGCGGGTGCGGATCTTGTCATAATTGCAATTTCATTTAGAGTGTATTCCCTATTCAACGTATGCAAAATAGTGTGATTAAGAATATCTTTGGGTAACTGATTTAGAATATCATTTCGGAAAGTCTTGTCCATTAGCAACTTAATCAAATGAGGATAAGAAGTGAATGGAGCACCATTAGGATGATCAGTGGTTAGAAAAACTTTCCAAGGATCTTCGGCTAGTAAAAATATTTCTAGGCCTATCGCCCATTGAAGAGCATTTACAAAACTTTTATCTTTATATTTGAAAGGCACAACTCCACACCCAGCATCACATTCAATATCCATACACATCCATTTTTTTGGGTGAGCATGTTTATGATTTCTATGTTGAGACATGCTATCACCTGACATGGTAACAGTTTGACCAAACATTATTTGGCCTACATCACATGTAAGATTATCAATTTTATTCAGATAGTTCGAAATTTCTACGGCTGCTGATGAAAATCCTTTATCTCCATTATTACCATAGCTTTGAAATTGTATATGAGTTAAATGAATTGGTAATCCATTTGCGGCCTTAATAGTTTCTATGGTAGATAAAAAGTTACCAGGTATGCCTAGATTACTACAGTGTACATGCAATGGATGTGGTACCCCAAGATCATATAAAGCTCTTGTAAGTTTTTGCACTATTTCACGTGGCGTAATATCATAATATTTTGATTTTTCATCAACATTAAGAGCTCTTTGGTTAAATTTGAATGCATTGATACCACCTGGATTTACAACTTTTATGCCAATGGATTGAGTTGCTTTTAAAATAAATGCTACATAATCATTTATTGTGGATTGACTTGATTTATTTTTGAGTAAGTTTAAAAAATAATCATCATTTCCTAATAATGCATAACCACCTTTATCAATAAATGGGATATCTGCCATTTCTGCATGAGCTTGTCTTGCATTAATTGGCAATAGCGCAGGTTCAAAACAAGTCGTATAACCCATCTCGATATATTTTAATCCTGTCTTAAGAGTGGATGGGGCAATGATAGCTGACGAATCGTAACTGGGATCTTTTTCATTATGAAATTCTTCCAGCATTAGTCTTGCAATATTTACTTTTCCACCACCAATATGTGTATGCAAATCTATAGCTCCCGGCATTACTATTTTATCCGTACAATTAATAACTTTATCAATTTTAAATTTAATATTTTTTTTATTAATGATTTTTCCATCTTGAATAAAAATATCTTTTTTTAAATTAAATACTTTATTATGAGGGTCGTATACGTTTCCAGATTTTAGTTGTGTTATCAAAACTGCTCCTATGCTAATCTATCTAATATATTTTTTGTAGTTGGTAATTTTAGACTTCTAATACCCTTTAATGCAACAGAGACCACATTATCTGTTCTAAACATTATTCCTTCATAGTCAATCCCTGGTATACCAACTGGTATGAAAATATCAGGCATCGATGTAAAAGATGTATTTGGATGTCCTAGTACTATATTTTTAACATTCTTATTTATTTTTAATTTTCCAGCATTTATAGTTGAGATATGAATCACTACATCTATATTTTTATTGGCAATTAAAATTTCACTATTGAAAGCATTTCTATCATGTTTGAACGTTTCTTCGATATGTTTAATTCTGGACGGAAATCCTGTCATCCATGTTAGAGCTTGCGTAGAAGTTGCATCTGCTAGTACTCCTGATATTGGCATACATCCTGCTCTAGATAATTTATTATGATTAACAATAAATTTAGAAATAGAGGAGATTATTTTCTTTGGATTTCTTGTTTTTATAAAATCTGAGGTTGTCCATGTGGCAACAAGATATTTTGATTTATCGATGATTTTTTTTATTTTAGCGAGATTATTTTTACTTAACCCTTTGATGTTTTTTAAATCACTAGACAGGGTTGCATTTAATAGATCATTTGTCATGTTAAGGTCAAATTTAATATTAGTTACATTACATTTATCTTTCATGTCTTTCACTATCTTTTCAGAAAAATCTCCAATTAAAAGCACCTCTTTTTTGCTTTTCAAACATAAACTATTTTTTGGAGTTATCACTTTATCAAGTAATCTTGGGCTTTTATCTAATATTTTATTACCGAAAACTATAATAGTATCTGCACGGTTCTTGGTTTCAGTTAAGGAAGTAGCCATGTATCCTGTTCTTTGAACAACCCCTATATTTTGATACAAAAATTTTGAGTTTACATGATCTATTATGCAATTTCTTTGAGATGCAAAGTTTAGCATTGACCGTACCCCAGATAAATCCACACCATGGTTAATAATTAATGTCTCGTTATGACCCTTTATGAGATCATGTATATTTTTTAGTGCATCTGATAAAGTGACAAATTCTGACCCTTTTTTAGGTAGAGTTATACTCCTGTTATTCAAATTATATGAGTCAATCTTTTTAGAGCATACATTATTTTTTTCATTAACTTTATAGCTATTATTGTCTGTTGTTACGCTGATATCATCACAATGTAATGAGCAAAAGGGACATACTAAATTCTTATTATTATTTTTGCTAGTCATATGAATATATTCTACATTATAACCATGTCACTTTGTACATAAAAGGTATAAAATATGGACGTAAATATATTATATCTAATACTATGAGTATGATTAAATCTGCCACTATGAAGAAGAACAGAAAAGAATTAAGTATTACTAGCCCATCGAGATTACATCTTGGCTTTTATGGTTTTGATGATAACTATGGCTACAAGTATGGAAGTATGGGACTTGCTATTAATGCATATAAAACATCGCTATCTATCAAAAAGTCAAAATTATTTGTCAGTAATGTACCAGGAAAATTTACAACTCCAATTTTGAAATATTTAAAACTAAATAAAGTAGATACTAATTTTGAAATTAATTTACAAAGTCATCCGCCGAGTCACATAGGTCTCGGATCTGGATCTCAATTATCTTTATGTGTTGGAAAATCTATATTCTCTCATCTAGGAATCAAGTCGAGCATTAATGATATTGCTACAATCTATAATAGAGGCGAGAGATCAGGAACTGGCATAAGAATATTTGATAAAGGAGGGTTTGTCGTTGATGCTTGTAAAAAAAGAAATACATTACCAGAGACGATGTTTAATTCTAAATTTCCCTCTGAATGGAAAATCATCCTTATTAATGACAATTCTCTCAAAGGAACATCCGGGAATAAAGAGATTAAGTTTTTTAATCAGAATATAAAATTATCAAAGCACTATAAGTCTGAATTATCACATATAGCACTCAGAGGCATATTGCCTTCAATAATCTACAAAGATTTCAGTAATTTTTCAAAGAATATCTCGGAGTTTCAAAGGATTACCTCTTTATTTTATAAAGATAAGCAGAATGGCGTCTTTTTGAGCTGTAATATCTCTGAGATAATGAAATATATAGGAAATTATGACAATTTGGGCTTAGGACAAAGTTCTTGGGGCCCAATGTCTTATATAATCGTCGAATCTAATCTACATGCTAAAGAGCTCATAAGTATTATCCAAAATAAATTTAATGTGTATAATAACCTAACATTTAAAATTGCTAGCCCATGGAATTCGGGTTTTAAAATTAGCTACAAATAACAAGTAATGGAGACCTGATCATGGAAAAACCTTTTTTATTACATATGATAACGCCCGAAAAGAACATTAGCCCTTTTGATGCAAACATGGCTTTTGATGCAGGGTGGGACTCTGTAATCCCTTATACAAATATAGAGATGGATGAAATCCAAGGAATTGTGCAGGATACAATATTTTCAAGATCTCCGTCAGCATTAAAAAGAACAGGAATTTTTATCGGTGGTAGAGATACGCACACAGCTATGGATATGATAGAAGAAGCAAAAAAACATATGGTGCCTCCATTTGAAGTACCTGTCTTTGCAGATCCTAGCGGTGCATTCACAACTGCTGCAGGAATGGTAGCTATAACCGAAAAAGCCCTTAAAGATAAATTTTCTGAAAGTTTTTCCGGTAAAAAGGTAGTGATATTAGGTGGGACAGGTCCTGTTGGGGTCGCATCAGCTGTTATTAGCGCTAAAGCGGGTAATAGCGTGTTATTGGTAGGAAGAAGTCTGGATAAAGCAGAAAGCATTGCCAAGATATGTAATGAGAAATATGGATCAAAATCTGTCAAGGGAGCTCTTGATTCAGATAAAGCATCTTTCTTAAGCGATGCTGATATTGTTTTTAATACTGGAGCAGCCGGTATTCAGTTAATGAATGACGAACTTATTAAGAATGCAGTAAATTTAAAGATATGCGCGGACGTGAATGCTGTTCCTCCAGCGGGAATATCAGGTATTGACGCAATGGATAATGTGGTTGCGATGAAGAATTCAAAATCTGGTTGTTTTGGGATAGGTGCTTTAGCTATTGGTAATATTAAATATAAGTCTCAGCATGATTGTCTAAAACTAATGTATAAATGTGATGAACCAGTATATTTGCATTTTGAACATGCATTTGAATTTGCACAAAAAAATGTCTAATGATTGACGCTGTTGTTGTCATAAACTCAGACTCATCATACTTAGAAGAAAAGTTTATATCATTGGGAATTAAAGTTTTTGCTTTTGATTATTATAATCATAATAATCTAGATAAAATTAAAGATATTGCATACCTAGAATCTTTTATGGATAATATTTCAATAGATCATCAGAGTATTGGTCTGCTTTATGGATCTGGGCTTGAAGATAAAATTGAAATTTATGATTACTTAAATACTAAATTTAAAATCTTAGGAAATGATCCGCATATTCTGTCTAGGTGCAATGACTTAAAGCTTCTAAAAGAGGTCTTAGGCGAATGTAGTCTTGAGCTACCAAATCATATAGAAGATCCTACATCTTTAAAAGAAAGATACTTGTCAAAACCATTTAATAGTTCAGGGGGTTATAATATAACCTTTGAACAAAATTTTAAAAAAAATTATTATTTCCAAGAATATTTACCAGGAACAACATATTCAATATCATTTTTTAATCATGAAAGTGATTTTATTTTTTTAGGTTTCAATAAGTTATTTAATCTTATAAATTATCAACCACACCCTTTTATACATGCCGGGGCAACGATGACTGATGAGTTAAAAAATTCTGATAATATAATTTCTTCATTTAAGAAGTTATCTAATAAACTCTCAATGAACGGCTATAATAGCATCGATTTTAAGCTAATAAATAAAAAGGTATTTATACTTGATATTAATCCAAGAATCACATCTACATTTAATATGTATAATGATCTTTATAATAATGATTTACTTTGCCTTATGGTAAATTATGACCCTTATAAAGAACATGAGCCTAATAATAAGATGGGTGCTTTTGTCCATATGTTTATTAAACAAAAATATATATTCAAGAATATCTTTGAGAATGATTCTTCATTTGTAAATCTTCCTACTGAGGGGCAGCTTATTAATGAAAATGAGCCCTTGTTATCAATATATGTAAATTCATTATCTGAATTAGAACTAATGACGAAATTAAAAGAAAAAATATCAATGACAACAAATCTGTATAACTGTTATGATATAGATATCTAAATTATGACTGAAAAAATAAGTATAAATAAGGTTGTTAAGCCACTAGTTGAGAAGCTGATTGAAACTGCAGACCAATTAAATATTGGTGTGCATATTTCTGAAGGTGGAGCAAAGATTGTCGATGCCGGTATTAATTATTCTGGCTGCTTAGAATCAGGGCGACTAATTACAGAGATCTGTATGGGAGGCCTGGGTAGAGTTTCTTTGTCAATGACATCTAATACGCCTAATTGGCCTTTATCCATTCATGTCCATAGTACTAATCCAGTATTAAGTTGCTTGGCAAGCCAATATGCTGGATGGAATCTTTCTTTCGTCAAGGAGGAGGATAACTTTAATGCGCTTGGATCAGGTCCGTGCAGGGCGCTTGCATTAAAAGAGGATTTATTTAAAGATTTAGATTATTCAGATAAATTTTATTCAACAGTAGTAGTATTGGAAGTTGATAGAAATCCTCCGCAAGAAATTATTGACAAAATAGTCAATGATTGTGGTGTAAGTGAGAAGAACTTAACAATTATATTAACACCTACAAAATCATTATCCGGATGCGTACAGGTTGTTGGAAGAGTTCTAGAAGTAGGCATGCATAAATTACATGAAATAGGATTTCCCTTAGATAAAGTTGTGGACGGGTTTGGATCAGCACCGATACCTCCACCTGCTCCTGATTTTTTAATTGGAATGGGAAGAACTAATGACGCTATATTATATGGTGGATTAGTGCACCTATTTGTTGATGTGGATGATGATGAAGCATATGAACTTGCAAAGAGGTTACCTAGCTCAACATCATCAGATTATGGAAAGCCATTTGCAGATGTTTTCAAAGAATATAAATATGATTTTTATAAGATTGATAAACTTCTTTTTAGTCCTGCAAAAGTCATAGTTACAACAATTAAAACAGGAAAGACTTTCACAGAAGGGTTAATCGATCTAGAGTTAGTCGATAAATCATTTAATAAATGAGAAAAGTTCTTATTTTAACTGATCAAAAAGGTTGGCATTATAGACAACTAAAAAAATCTTTTGAAAATAAAAATATCTTTGTTGAATCAGCTAACCTAGATGATCTTTCGATAGCGATTAATAATAATAAAAATCAAATAATAAAAAATAATGGTGAAGTTTTATCAGATATTACGGATGTTTTTGTTCGTCATATACCTGGTGGGTCGCTAGAAGAAGTGATTATTAATCTTAATATACTTAAAGTATTTGAATACCATGGCATCAACATAATGAATACATCTACAAATATTGAAACTACGGTTGATAAATCACTTACATCTATAAAATTAAGAGAAGCAGGTATTCTAACACCTGATACTTGGGTAATAAGAGGGAAAGATAATTGTAGAAAAATCGTTATGAGCCTGCTTTCAAAACATCCTTTAATATATAAGCCACTATTTGGTTCTCAGGGTGATAATATAGTAAAGATTGTAGAGTTGTCTGATTTTAATAATATTACAAATGATAATAATGTATTTTATATTCAAGAGTTTCTTGAAACTAAGCCATCTCATGATTATAGAGTGTTAATAGCAAAAAATAAGAATAGAGATATGGTTCACGCTATGATGAGATATAGTGATTCCTATATAAATAATATATCAAAAGGAGCTAAGTGTATTCCTTTAAAAACAGATAAAGACATAATCAAAACAGCAATTAAGGCAGCATCCATAATTAATATTCCCTTTTGTGGTGTTGATATAATTAGATGTGATAAGAAAAATTATGTGATTGAGTTAAATAGTATACCTGCATGGAAAGGGATGCAGTCTATAGTTAAAAATAATCTCTCTGATGAGATCACAGATATATTTATTGAGAACATGACGGATAAGTCATGTTTGTCCATCCAAAGATAAATTCTATGTCAGATAATTTAAAAAAATTAGCTTTAAATAATAATTTTGATGAATCTATAATTAGGGATGCTTATCTATATGCATGTCACAAAGATATTGAGGCAATCAAACCGGGTAATGTAAATATTAACTCACCACATCATGACACTACGGCAAGTGATTATCTTATCAGCTCAATTAATAGTGGGTCTGAATTATTTCATGATAGCTATAGTCTTGGTGATAGAATTCTAAATGCTATTGTTGCTACCAAAAAAGAAACTTCAATGAATACTAATCTAGGAATAGTATTGTTATGTGCACCTATTGCGCATGCTCTTTTAAATTACAAGGAAATGAGTTTAAAGGATGCTATTACTAAGACTATAGATAACGCTACTAGTGACGATACTGTAAAGATATGTGAGGCCATAAATATTGCTAATCCTGGTGGATTAGGTGATGTTTTAGATTATGATACTAAATCTATGCCGGCAGTGAAATTAAGAGAAATAATGAGTTATTCGGCTCAATATGACCGTATTTCATATCAATATCATAATAATTATCAAGATATTCTTGATTTTATTATTCCTAGCCTCGATAAAAACATGATTAAATATAAATCTAGTGATATTTCAATATCAATGACATATCTTCAAATCTTGAGTAAAATCCCTGATTCGCATATTTCACGGAAATTAGGTGAAGAAATAGCAAAAAAGACTAGTAATCGTGTCAATGATTTGTTAAAAATACAAGACAAGGATTGTAGTCAGGGTTATCTGGTTAAACAGTTAAATGATCTTGATTATGAATACAAGAAAAAAGGAATTAATCCGGGGACTACTGCAGATTTATTAGTCGCAAGTTTGATGATTCATAGAATCTTCAAAAGTGTACAATCTTAGTAGAAACCATTTAATATAAACAAGGAGATAAAAATGGCAGTAATTGATAAAGTATTAGTCGGTGAAGGACTAGTTGTAACTGAAGGCGGTGATAACGAAATAGCTCATATCGACTTAATAATGGGTCCACGTGGATCAGCTGTAGAAGATGCATTTTGTAATACACTTTGTAATAACAAAGATGGTTTTACTTCGCTATTAGCTGTATGTGCACCTAACCTACCAACTAAACCAGCTACAGTAATGTTTAATAAGGTTACTATTAAAGGCGCTAAACAGGCAGTTCAAATGTTTGGACCAGCTCAAAGAGCGGTAGCTATGGCTGTTACAGATTCTGTAAAAAATGGAACAATTCCAGCAGCTGAAGCTAATGATATTTTCGTTTGTGTTGGTGTTTTCATCCATTGGGATGCTAATGATGATACTAGAATTTATGACTACAACTATGAAGCTACAATGATGGCTATCAAAGCTGCAGTTGCTGGTACGCCAACAGCTGAAGACGTTGTTGCAGCAGCAGCAGATTCTGCTCACCCATACTCACCTAAGTAGTACTTAGAACAGTAAGATTAGCCAGCTCTATTTTTAGAGCTGGTTTTTTCTTTTTGAATCATATATTTTGTAATCTTATTCTGATGAATCATTGTTGAAACTAAAACTCCGCTCGCACCAAAATACTTTGCTCTTTTGATATCAAATATAGATTTAATTCCACCAGCAATATAATAATCTTGGTTATTATTTCTAATAAATCTTCTAGCAAGTTTATAATTAATATTATTTTTTGATCCAACTTGAAGCAAGTCCATGAGTATAATTTTTGATGGGGATGCTTTTTGTTGTCTATATATAGGTTTCTCTCCTATATATTTTCCCATAAAATCAAATGAGCAAACACAATTATTAAATTTATTTGATGAAAATTCATAGCCTTTTGATTTTTCACTGCAAAAAACAGGATAATAATTTCTATATTTCTTTTTTAATTTTATTTCTTTCAAACCAGAGTCAATCCAGAATTTAGTTTTTGGAAATGAAGATAAAATATCATTATATATCTTCGGGTCTATAGTGTTATGTATAATTGCATCTAAATCAGCAATGTATAATATCTTAGGAGAATACCTTTTTACAATTTGATCAATTATATCTCTTGGGTCTGTACTATTGTATAATTTATGGTTGATAGACTGATAATTATCTCTATCACCTTTAATTGCTCTAACCACTTGGTTATTAAGAATGTCTATAACAGGGATTATGTCCATAGTATGAAAAAGATATTAATATATGAATATATTACAGGAGGAGGGCTTTTAAATGAAGATTTAACTTCTGATCTTATGAGTGAAGCTAATATGATAACTTCCTCAGTTTACGATAGTTGTCGAAAATTAAAGCATATCAAGCATAGCTATTTTAGAGATTTTCGCCTTTCACCTGTAAATGAGAAAGAATCTATAGTCTTAAGAGATAATAGCAAAATTTATGATATAGATTTTTTAAGAAAATACGATTATGTATTACCTATATTGCCAGAAATAGATATGAGCTTGTATCTTTATGTAGAATACTTAGAAAAGAATGGAGTTGATGCTGTAATATCTAATTCACAAACGATAAAAACATGTTCCGATAAATTAAAGTTTTATAAATTTTGCCAGAAGAACTCTTTACCTACTATTGATACATATCAGAAATATAGTAGTGATTTACATAATAAGTTACTTTTAATTAAAGATAGGTATGGAGCAGGATGCTCTCATATAGAAATTACTAAAAATAAAAAAAACCTTGAACTAATTAAGGATGATAAAATAATCCAACCATATATAAATGGTGATGATTATAGTATCTCAATTTATTTTACTAAAAATAATTTTTATATACTCACTATTAATAAACAAATATTAGAGTATAAAAATAATAGAGCTAGGTTAAGTAGTATTATTGTTAATGTGGAACACCCTGCATATTTAAAAATAATAAATCTTATATCGAAAATTAAAGATTCACTTCCAGGACTATATGGTTTTGTTGGTATTGATATTATAACTAAAGGTAATGATATATTTATTATTGAGATTAACCCTAGATTGACAACATCATTTATTGGAATTTATGACACAATAGGGATAAATATTATTGATTTAATAATATCTAGAAAACCATTAAAAAATATTATAAGTGGAAAGAAGTATTATATAAATAATCATGGATAAAAAAAATTTATATATTGGTTGGGACATAGGTGGCGCTCATACAAAATATACTATATCGTCAGACACTAGAGATATAGTAGAATCTAGAATTATACTTTGTGAACTATGGAAATCTTTATCACAGTTAGAAGGTATAGTTAAAAGCATAGATATAAAATATAGAAAAAAATTTCATATAATAAATCTAATTAGTATGTCAGCTGAAATGTGCGATATCTTTTCCTCCAGAAGAGAAGGTGTTAAAGCGATACTTTCTTTATTTGAGAATAAAGGTTTTATTAACCACATATATTCTAAAGATAATCGAATATTAAAGTTTCAGGGTTTTAAAAAATATTTATCTCTAGCGTCAACAAATTGGATGGCTATTCCTGATTATTTAAAATATATGGATAAAAATATAATAGCTATTGATATTGGATCTACTACTACTGATATAGTTCTTATAAAAAACCACACATGTATAAACAAAAGGCATGATGATTATTCAGGCCTTAATACTAAAGAGTTACTTTATACTGGCGTTTTAAGAACTCCCATATACTCAGTAATAAATACCCTTAATTTAAATAAGAGGGTATACAATGTGATTCCTGAAAATTTTGCTACGATGTCTGATGTTTATCGATTACTATCAATTATCCAAAAAAAATCTGATTATACTAATACAGCTGATGGAAGATTAAAATCAAAAAAAGATACTTTAAATAGGATTTCAAGAGTTTTTGGATTTGATTATTGTGTGGATAAAAACAAGACTATTCATATGTTGTCTAGAAAAATCATGTCAGCGCATCTAGATCAAATAAGTTATACTATAAAAAGTCATATTAAAGATAACTTCTCTAATGTGAAAGATCTCAAAGTTATTGGTATGGGTGTTGGTAGAATGCTTATTAACATGATAAGTAAAAAAAATAATTGGAAATATATGTCTTTAAATCAGTATATTAATATTAGATATAATAAGAGATTATATGAGCCATCTGATGCAGCACCATCTTTTTTGCTTTCTTTGTTATTAAAAAAATATTATGAATAAACAAAATAAAATTAGTTATGACTATTATGGTGATACTCGCGATATATTTGCAGTAATCAAAGATTCTGAGTGGTCAGTATTTTTATGTAGTAATCATGATAAGTTTCAAGATGAGAGATATGACATACTTAGTGCTAATCCAGTAGAAAAAATAATTTCTTATATAGATAAGACTACAGTAGAAAATAAAAATGGTATCCAAGAATATAAAGATGACCCAATAGATGTAGTAGGTATTGTCATGAAAAAGTACCCCTCCGATACTAGTGACTTGCCATTTACTGGTGGAGCGATTGGTTATTTATCATATGATTTAGGTAATCATTATGAAGGTATTGAAATTAAAAAAAATGATCTTAATGTACCACTTATGGCATTTGGTATTTATGACTGGGCAGTTATTGTTGACCATCATAAAAAAAATACAACTTTAGTTTATAGAAATGAAGATTCTTTTATTGAAAATATAAAATTATGCCTTGAAAAAAAAATATTTGATAAGAATCAAGAAAAAAAATTCTTAATTAATTCAGCTTGTGAATCGAACATTACCCATGATGAATATGAAAGTAAATTTAATAAAATACAATCATATATCCAGAGTGGAGATTGCTATCAAATTAACTTTTCACAAAGATTTTCTGCTCAGTATAGTGGAGACACTTGGGATATTTACAATAAGATCACACCTGCTTACTCATCACCTTACTCGGCATATATAAATATGCCTTTTATTAATATAATGAGTTTTTCTCCAGAACGATTTCTCTCCTATGATGGAAATATTGTAGAGACTAAACCAATAAAAGGAACTCGTCCTGTTTCTGCTGATATACAGCTTAATAAACAGCTTATAGAGGAATTATCTACTTCATATAAGGAGAGAGCAGAAAACTTAATGATTGTTGATTTACTGAGAAATGATTTGGGAAAAAATTGCGAATTTGGTTCGGTAAAAGTTAAGGAGTTATTTAGTATTGAGACATTTGCAAACGTCCATCATCTTGTCAGTACTATTCAGGGTAAGATTGCCAGTAATAGTAATATTTACAAGCTTATTAAGGACTGTTTCCCTGGAGGTTCTATTACAGGTGCGCCAAAAATTAGGGCTATGCAGATTATAAGCGAGCTTGAGCCCGACAATAGAAATATTTATTGTGGCTCTATAGGCTATATTAGCTTTAGCGGAACAACTGACTTAAATATTGCTATTAGAACTATAATTGCTACAAAAGATAAATTATATTTTTGGGGAGGAGGCGGGATAGTCTATGACTCTGAAATTGAATCAGAGTATAAGGAAACGTTTGATAAAATCAAACCTCTATTAGATTTACTCAAAAATCCAACTTAATTTTTTTTGAAACTTCTTTTGCTAGATTTATATTAAATTTATACCGTGCTTTCGATGAATCGCATAATTGTCCTCTAAATCCTAAAAAATCAGGATTTAACTCTTTTAGCATTTGTATATGATCAAGTTTTAAAGACCCGGACAAGCCACAAACCATCCCATAAGATTTTACTATCTTTAAAAAATCTTTTATCTCTTTCTGGCTCAATAGGTCTATTATTGATTTACTATTTTTATGACATGTGTCAATCATTATGCCTTGATAACCCATATCGATAAGTTTTTCTACATTATTAATATCAAAGTCTTGGTCAGCAAATATTACACAGATAGGTTTAGTATTTTTGAAATTAATTTGTTCAAGAATAATCCGATGTTCTGATAAATATTTTTTATCAAACATTCCTATCTTTAAATAATTTATTTCTTTTTCTATAAGAATCTTTAAATTTTTTATATTACTACTATTATTTGGATTAATATCATTACCCATAGTTACACTAAGAATATTATTGGGTAATAAAATTTTTACTTTAGAGATTAATTCGATACCTACAAAACCTAATGCACCATCATTAATATTTTTTAAATCTAAAATATCAATATCAACTTTTGAAGCAATAGTTGCTTCATCAATATCTTTTATACTAGCAAGAAATCCTACCATGTTATTTCATATTCTCTTCTTGAAATTCTTGAATCTTATCTTCTATCCATTTCCAGGCTTGAGACTCTCTTGGTCCCGCGGTCTTTTTAATTCCTATCTTAAGATATTCTATTTCTTGTAAAATTTTTTCTATAGGTAGCATTCTCAGCCTGCTAACTAATACTGATGCCTCTATTACTGAAAACTGCGCCCTATTAAAACCCATAAATGGTTTATTAATTACTTTTTTACTTATATCGCATACTATATTAGGTCTTTTCTCATCATCTTTAAATTCTTTGGCTATTACATTATAATGAGTATTAGCTAGTGTCAGCCTTGGCACTACACTCTTATCCTTAATATCTTCTAGCTCCCAATCTTTTTTATATTTTGTAACAATCCCTGCAAACACTCTTACATCATCAATAAAGTTTATGGTCGCTAGATTATTTTTAGTAATATTCTCTAACGTTTGAGATGGCCGAAAAGGTGAAATAATAACTCTATCGTCGATGAGCTGTATTCCCATAGGCGCTATATGAACTATATTTTTTTGAGAGACAGTTGTGACTATAACTTCATATATCATTTTTTCTTTTTAAAAGTTGGACCTTGTTCTTTAAATTCAAGCTTATCATCAATCTTTTCATCTACTAAGCAACCCCATTTCAATTCTTCATCTTGTTCATAAGTTTTTCCTAGTTGGTGTGCAATTTGAGCTCTAGCTAATTCTACTCCTAAATAAAAAGCATGACCAGTATCATCTCCAACGTCTATCTTTTCAAAGAAATCAAAAGGATCGATAGCAACTTGCAACCCTTTTTTGTTAAACAAATTAACACCGTCATCTGTATTCATTATTCTATAGCTAGAATCTTTAACTTGTTCAAACAATTCTTCAACTTCTTGCGCATTGTATCTTATAGGATCTTCTTCATGAGTTGTAAGTAGTCCTGAATTAATATGTTTTGGCGTGGTGTTTCCAAGACTTGCTGCTAGAATAATCCTTCGTGCTAAATCACTTTCTTTAATTACTGTTCTGCAATGTTTGCTAACTTCAGTAGTTAAAATATGATTAATTTTAAGTTCAGATATTATCCCCATCAGTATCATAGTCATTCCAGTTGTATCTGCATGAGTAAGCTCTGTTACATTACCAGTACCCATCATAATATGGATATCTGGATACCTTTTTCTCAATTCACTATACCTAGTAATTGATTGAGTAAAACCATAGTTTATTGGATCTAAAATAGGGTCTGCAATAAATATTCTTTTATTTTCAATACATCTATCAATGCAATCATATAGACTGACCATATCTCCATCCTTAGGTATTAGGATAGGGTATGAATCTACTTCATCTAGGATATAAAAATTATCTGATTTTATACTCAAAAGATAGTCTGCTCCAGATTTTCCCCCAAGAATTAATTCTTTATCTAAATGAGAATCTATGCTGACATAAAAATCTTGACGTTTTAGCTCTTGTATAGTTTCAGATAAATGAGGAAATGGTTTATTAGGTAAACAGCCAATATCAATTATATCTGCACCATTATCTCTATAATAATTAGCCATACTGATAATTTCTTGTATTTTCATATTAGGAGCATCAGTTATTTCAGCAAATATATGTACCTCATACTTTGAGAGATCATATTTTAAGGGATTACCTCCAAACATAACTGGCAAGTCTTTTAATTCTTCTGGTCCGCGCTCAATTTTAGTCTTAAGTTTTTTAGCCAACTCATCTATATCGCCTCTAACCTTACCAGGCAATATAATCTTGCTGAAGTTATCCACATTTCCAATACGTCTATATATCATTTCTGTAGTAAGCAATGCAGCAACATTAATATTAAGATTCCTTATTTCATATGAAAAATCTTTCTCTTCTATGCAGTCTAAAATCTTCTTTAGATTTTTCTCAGCTAATTTTCCCGTAATAAATAAAATATTCTTTTTCATACCCATTTTTTTAGAGCTCGATTTAATTTCATAACATTATCCACAACATCAACATTCTTAAATTTTTTTAATTTTTCATAATTTTCTAACTCTATATCACGTGGGTATAATGTCACAGACTTTTTTGGTGCTTGTGTTATTACCGTAGGCTCAGTATCACAGGCAAAGACTATTGAGTGTATTTTGCATTTACCAGCTTGTGCAAACATATTTGTCACCAAAGTATCTGATAATCCATAAGACATTTGTGCAATAGTATTAGATGTTGCAGGAGAAACTACAATTAGCTTATATACATTCTCATATAGTAAACTAACAGGAGCAGAGCTGGCTGTAATATCTTTAAAAACCTTAATTCCTTTTGATTTAAAATCTTCAAGACTATAGTCATACCATTTAAGAACTTCCTCGCCTGCTCCACTAAGAAATAAGTCTACATTTTTTAGAGTAAATATAATCTCTATTGATTCTTTTAGATAATGACCAGAACCAGTAATACACCATGCTATTCTTTTTGTATTATCCATATTATTTTATGCTTTTATTTATTAGTGTTTTATATTCTATCAAGTCTTCTTGGCTGTTTATATTAATAAATATATTTTTCTCATCTGAGAAATCTACTAATTCTAGGCTACATTGATTATACCATTTATCAATTTTTCTCTGACCAGTATCTATAAATGATTTTAAGTTATTCAATAGATCTTTTTTTATTAAGGAATATACGGGCTGTATCCTATCTCCATTATGAGCAGCTCTAACATCAAAATGATTATTAATGTTAGTCATGCGCTCAAAGTATGTATGACTAAGTAATGGACCATCGCATGGTAGAGTTATTAGATATTTTGTTTTAGTATTAAATAGTGATGTATATATGCCTGATAAGGGTCCTTGATAATCCTTTAATATATCCTGCCAAGTTATTAGCCCCATTTTATTATATATATCAATATTCCTATTAGCATTAACATAAATTTCATTAGAGTATTCTTTGCAGATATCATATAAATGTTTGATAACATATTTTTTGTTTATCCGCATTAAACCTTTATCCTGGCCATCCATTCTCTCGGATTTTCCACCTGCTAATATTACTATTGTTATATCTTCTTTATTTATATTCATTTTATTAAAAGGTTATCATTAGATATTAAGTATCTTATATAATAGAATAACTCAGCATGGATAATAAGCGTATATATTTAGCCCCTATGGTTGGCAGAACAGATGAACATTATAGGGCATTTGTAAGAATATTATCAAAAAATATCTATTTATATACAGAAATGATTACATGTGACTCTTTTCTTCATACAAATAGGAAAGACTACGTGGTCAAAGAAGGAGAAAAAAATCTAACAATTCAGTTGGCAGGATCAGACCCTAAGAAATATGGTCAATGTGCCAGTATTATTGAAGATCAAGGTTATGATGAAATTAATCTAAATATTGGATGCCCTAGCTCTAAAGTAGTGAGGGGGGAGTTTGGAGCTTGCCTGATGAATAATCCGGACAAGGTCGCTGAATGTGTTTACGAGATAAAACAATCGTGTGACTTACCCATCTCTATCAAAACTAGATTAGGATTGGGTTATGAAGAAAATCTTGACTTGCTCTTTACTTTAATTAATAAAACAAAAGTGTTTGGATGTAGCAAGTATATAATTCATGCGAGAAATGCAATATTAAATGGTCTCAGTCCAAAGAAAAATAGAAAGATACCGTTATTAAGATATGCTGATGTTACTACTGTCAAAGATTCTTTTCCTGGTCTTGAGTTTTACTTAAATGGTGGAGTAGAAGATATTTCAGAAATTAGAAAAAATATTAATAAGTTTGACGGCCTGATGATTGGAAGAAGAATATATGATAACCCAATGTTCTTGAATCAAATTGAAAAAGAAATATATAATAATAATGAAACCTTATCTAGACAAAGTATTTTAAAAAAATATTTAAAATATGCATTAAGTCTTCAAAATAAAAATACAAGTAATTATCTCTTGCTTAGGCATTTGTTTAGTTTATATTATAATACTAGCTCATCTAAGAAATGGAAAAAGTTTTTACATGATATTATTCAGTCAGATAAAGACATAGAGCTTATAACTAATTTTGAAGAATCAACTTATGACGAAGAAATTAAAGCTTACCGCTAAAACAGCTAATAAGTATGATTTATATGAGCAGTCAGTCCAAAATGTAGATTTTGAAGTTGAGTTTATCTCAAAAACTTTTAAAAAATATAATAAGTCAGAATGTACAGCTCTTAGAGAGGATTTCTGTGCTTCTGCAAAAATATCATCTGCTTGGGTAAAAAGTAACCCTAAAACCATTGCGTATGCGATTGATCTAGACGATGATATTCTCCGGTTTGCAAAGAAAGAGTTTATAGAATCTTTAGAAAAACATCAATTAAGCAGGGTTAAGTTAATAAAAGGTAATTCACTAATAAAGAAAACGCCAAAAGTTGACTGCGTTTCTGCCTTTAATTTTAGTTATTGGGTATTTCAAGACAGAAAGAATCTTGTTAAGTATTTTAAAAATGCATATACAAACCTCAATTCAAAAGGTTTGTTAATGTTAGATGCTTTTGGAGGATATGAGGCGCATCAGGAATTAGAAGAAAAAACTAAATATAAAAATTTTACTTATTGTTGGGACCAACATAGTTTTAATCCAATAACGAACTCAATTACATGCTATATACATTTTGAGTTCAACGATGGTTCGGTCATAAAGAAAGCTTTTGAGTATAATTGGCGACTCTGGTCCTTGCCTGAAATTAGAGAATGTTTGATTGAAGCAGGATTTAAGTCTATCGATGTATATATGCAAGGATGGGATGATAAAAAAAATGAAGAGACTGAAAAGTTCTATAAAATGACAAAATGTGATGCAGATCCAGGCTGGGTTGCTTATATCGTAGCCTCCAAATATAAACGATAAATATTCCTATATATATTAAAGTTCTCTATACTTATATCGAGAGTCAACTATATGATCGCTGTGTAAGCAGAGGAAAGTCCGGGCTCCATAGGCAATAGTGCCAGGTAACGCCTGGGAAACGTGAGTTTACGGAAAGTGCTACAGAAAATAACCGCTAATATTTTATATTAGTAAGGGTGAAAAGGTGAGGTAAGAGCTCACCACATACGAGGTAACAAGTATGGTTGAGGCAAACCCCACTAGGAGCAAAGCAAATTTATAGCATTTTGTCAGCCTAAGACACGCTATATGGTAAGCTGCTAGAGGTTTTTGGCGACAAAAATCCCAGATTAATGATCATACATGACAGAACCCGGCTTATCGGTTGGCTCTTAGACTACTTTTTAATTATAAAATCACTATATCAAGATAAGCTCTTGTTAAATATAAGTATTTGATTAATATAGACTATTTTTAGTATATTCTATATATTTATGAAGCCAAAGCCTTGCATACATCAATAAAAAGTCATATAGTGTTGATATATGGTAATTTATGTAAGATTGTGGGGAATAATGGTAAATGTTTAAAGGTATCCATAACATAAACTTGGATGGAAAAGGCAGGTTAACTATACCAACCAAGTATAGAAATACTATTAGTGATCAGTCGAATGGCAATATGGTTGTTACGATTGATTCAGAAGAAAAATGCTTACTCCTTTATCCGGCAACTATTTTCTCTAATATTGAAAGTAAAATCAATGACTTACCAAGCTTTACTAAAAATACTAGAAGAATACAGCGCTTACTAATAGGCCATGCAGAGGATTTAGAGTTAGATTCCAACGGAAGAATATTATTACCTAAGCCTCTTAGACTCGTTGCTGAGATGTCTAAAAAAGTCACTTTAATAGGACAAGGTCAAAAATTTGAAATTTGGAGCGATGATATTTGGAATAATAAAGTCAATAAATGGAGATCTGAAGAAACAGATGAATCAGAGGAATCTGTTTTATCAGATATTAGAATTTAATGAAATTAGATAGATATTATAGAGCATTGGGTGTAACTGGAAATGAAGACGTTAGAGTCATCAAACAGGCATTTATGAGAGTTGCTCAAAAATATCAT
Organism: Gammaproteobacteria bacterium; assembly: GCA_029246085.1. Taxonomy (GTDB): domain Bacteria; phylum Pseudomonadota; class Gammaproteobacteria. The sequence continues at coordinate 64,589 of JAQWOB010000035.1, read as the reverse complement.
CCTGATAAGAACCCTGATGATATTAAGTCAACTGAGAAATTCATAGATGCAAGAAATGCATATGAACATATTATGAAATATAAAAAAGGTATTCAATAATGATTGCTCCGAAACATATACCCGTAATGCTTAATCAGTCTATTAATGCTATGAAGATTGTGCCTAATGGTACTTATGTTGATGCGACATTTGGATTTGGCGGCCATTCAAGAAAGATTTTAGATGCTTTAGATTCCGATGGTCGACTCTATGCAATCGATAAAGATACATATGCGATTAATATGATTAGAGAAGATATTATTAGCGACAAAAGATTCACCCTTAAACATGGATGTTTTTCAGAATTAGAAAATTTTTCTAGAGAATGGGGCATATATGGTTCAATAAATGGAATTCTATTTGATTTAGGAGTTTCCTCACACCATCTTGATGAAGCAGGTAGAGGATTCAGTTTTAATAAAAATGGACCTATAGATATGAGGTTTGATCAATCATCTGGTATTTCTGCTTGCGAATGGTTAGAAACCGTTGATGAACAAACGTTATCACATATAATTTGGAAGTATGGAGATGAAAGGTACTCGAGACGTATCGCTAGAGCAATAGTATACCAGAGGGATCAAGAAAAAATTTCAGATACTGGACAGTTAGCCAAAATAATAGATAAAGCTATGCCTAGAAATGAAAAGCATAAACATAATGCCACAAGAACGTTTCAAGCCATAAGAATCTTCATGAATAAAGAGTTAGAAGTTTTAAAAGATGTATTGAGTAATAGTTATAATATTCTGGCTCCAAAAGGTAGATTAGTACTTTTAACATATCATTCTCTAGAAGACAGAGTAATTAAAAATTTTCTTGCGGTAACGGATGAAAATATTTCTACTCCAAGAAACTTACCTATAAAAAGTGAATTTTTAAAAAAAATGTTCAATATTGTTGCTAAGTCAATTAAACCTAGTAAGGATGAGATTGATTTAAATCCAAGATCTAGGTCTGCGAAATTAAATATACTGGAAAAAGCTAATGAGGATTATGTTTAATTTATTTATATTATTTATTATTACAATATCAGCTTTTACCGTTGTTCATTTAAAGCATAAAAATAGAACCATGAATATTAGTATTGAAAATATTGAGCAAGAATTATCTTTCGAATTAAATGAGCATAAGAGGTTGCTGGATACTAAGGGAAAACTAATTAATCAGAAGTTAGTAAATACCAATATTGAAAAAAGTCTTGGAATGGAAATTCCATCAAAAAAGAAAATAATTTATTTAGATTTGGTTGAATAAACCGGAGGTGTAGTATGTTTGAGTTAGTTAATGAGTATAATCAGAATGCTGTGATAAAGGTGATTGGTGTTGGCGGCGGTGGTGGTAATGCTGTCATGTCAATGCTTGAATCTAAGATTCATGGTGCAGAATTTATTTTAGCAAATACAGATTCTCAGGCTTTGAGAGATGTGAAAGGCGCTACAATGATACAAATTGGATCAGAGATCACTAAAGGTCTAGGAGCAGGAGCTGATCCAGAAAAAGGAAGGCAAGCAGCTTTAGAAGCAAAAGAAGAGTTATCTTCTGCTATTGAAGGTGCTGATATGTTATTTATTGCTGCAGGAATGGGTGGTGGTACCGGCACTGGAGCCGCATCAGTTATTGCTCAAATTGCAAGAGATGCAGGAATATTAACAGTAGCTGTTGTAACAAAACCATATGAGTTCGAAGGAGCTAAAAGGATGTTGCATGCTGAGCAAGGTATAGAAGCATTGAGTGAGTGGGTTGACTCATTGATTGTAATACCTAATGAAAAGCTATCTGAAGTATTTGGAGGTGATAACTCAATATTCTCATCTTTTGAAAATGCAAATGATGTTTTGAGAGGGGCTGTAAAAGGTATTGCTGAAATTATAACCATAAGAGGTTTCATTAATGTTGACTTCGCTGATGTTAAAACTGTAATGTCAGGCAGAGGTAAAGCAATGATGGGTTCTGGTTGTGCGACAGGTGATAATCGTGCGGAAGAAGCTGTTCAAGCCGCATTAAATAGTCCTTTATTAGATAATATAGACTTGCATGGCGCAAGTGGTGTATTAGTTAATATTACAGCTGGAGCAAATTTAACTTCTAATGAGTTTGGTGTAATAGGCGAGCGAGTTAAAGAAATTGCAAATGAAAATGCAACCGTTATTGTAGGTTGTATAAAAGAAGAAGATAGTTTGGGAGAATTAAGAGTGACTCTGATAGCAACAGGTTTTGAAGAATTTTCTGAAAATCCAGATGCTTTAGAAGAAAATATATCTCATAGTCAAACAGGCATATCTTCATCTAATGGAACAATGGCAGCAATGACAACAGCCAATGTTTCATCAACAGCAACTTCTAGCTATAGTGATCCTATAACTAGCAATACAATTACAGAAAAAGAAAAAGCAGAGAATATAGATATACCTGCTTTCTTAAGGCAACAAGCTGACTAGTAAAAGTAATAGCTTAAGCAAATATATGTGGAGACAATATTTTATATTATTTATTGTCTCCATAACTTTTCTTCTCATCACAGCAAGAATTATTTTATTACAAGGGTTTGATACCGATTGTTTTTTATTTAATAAATCTGACTGCAAAGTTAATCTCAGCCATGTAGCAGATAAACGCCAAATAGATCATAGGATAATTAAAAAATATAGAGGTATGATTTACGATAGAAATGGTGAAATTCTTGCAATGAGTCTACCTAAAAAAACATTATGCATTAATGTTTATAAAGTTAAACAATTACTAAAAATAAAGGATATAAAATATAGTAAGTTACTCAAAATGATTGGATTGTCTGAAAAAGATTTTTCAAAAATATTGAAGAAACACTCGAATAAGAAAGAATATTATTTAAAAAGAAAGCTAGATGATAGTCTTGCATCAAAAATAATGGATTTAGATCTACCATATATTTATTTTATATCTGAATTTTCTCGTGTTTATCTTGGAGGGTCATATTTTTCTAATATAATTGGATTTACAGATATTGATGACAATGGTCAAGCAGGTATAGAGTACTCAAAAAATAAAGAATTAAGTCCTACTCCAGGAATCAGAAAAGTTAGAAAAGATAATCTTGGACGCTCAGTTGAACTAATTGAGCTTATTAAAAAACCAATACCAGGAAAGAACATACATCTATCTTTAGACAAAAGGATTCAGTTTATTGGATATGATATTTTACAAAAACATGTAGAGAGTAGTAATGCTGATAGCGCGTCACTTGTTTTGATAAAAAATACAACAGGTGAAATAATTTCTATGGTGAATTATCCATCATTTAATCCTAATAATAGACAAGAGATGACTGGGCATAAAATAAGAAATAAAGTAGCAACATATACATTTGAGCCAGGATCCATCATGAAACCATTTGCAGTATACACAGCATTAGAGACAAAATCTGTTGATTATAATTATACTATTAATACCTCTCTAGGTTTCGAATTAAACAACAAGCCTCTCAAAGATTATAAAGACCTGGGGATTCTAGATCTAAAAGGAATCATTCAGAAATCAAGTAATATTGGAGCAGCAACCCTGTCAAAAAAAACAAATAGAGAGGATATATATAATACTCTAAGAGATTTAGATTTTGGTGGCAGTCTATATATTGATTGGCCTGGCGAACAAAATGGCAATCTGCATCATTATAATGATTGGTCTGAAGATGACCATGCCTCTATTAGTTATGGATATGGAGTATCAGCAACATTATTACACTTAGCTAATGCTTATGTTACATTAGCCAATTATGGAAAAAAGATTCAATTAACATATGAAAAAGTAAATAAGAATGAAATCTATTATGATGAAGTTCTGAGCAAAAATATTTCAAAAGAGATCATTAAGATGATGAGGTCTGTCATTGAGATAGGAGGTACAGGAAGAAAAGCTAAATTAGAAAAATATTCTGTTGCTGGGAAAACTGGCACATCAAGAATGATAGATAATGGTAAATATAATATAAATAAACATAATGCAATATTTGTAGGTATTGTGCCAGCCTCTAAGCCCGAGTATGTAGCTGCAATTATTGTTCGCAATCCTAGAAAAGGTAACGCATCGGGAGGAAGACATGCTGCGCCTATATTTAAAGAATTTATGAGTCATTCATTAAATTTATTAAGAGTTTATCCAGATATTAAATAAATCATGAATAGCCATATTAGAAATATAATTAAATTTGCACAAGAGATTAATCCCAATATTGTAAACTTTACAAAAATATTTTCTTTTCATAGCAAAGATAACTGTAAAAATAAAATATTAGTCCTCAATAATTTATCCAGAAAGGACATGTATGATTATATAAATGAGGCTATAGATGATGGAATTATTGGATTAATTATAACAACTACTATTAATATTAATTTCTTAAAAAAAGATATTCCAGTTTTTAAATCAAAATATTTAAATGATAATTTAAATATATTTCTTGATTATTTATATAATGAACCGCTTAAAGATAAAAAAGTAATAGGTGTGACTGGTACAGATGGTAAAACATCAACCTGTCATTTTATTGCTGAGAGTTTGACTAAACTAGGGAACAAGGTTGGTCTAATATCTACAGAAGGCAATGGGATATATCCAAGACTAAAGCGTACAGGTTATACAACGCCGAGAAGTGACATTTTATATAAAACATTTGATAATTTTAGAAGAAAAAAAGTAGATATTATTGTAATAGAGTGTTCTTCCCAAGGTTTGGATCAGGGAAGATTAAATCATATAAATTTTAATGATTCTATAGTGACAAATCTCAATAAAGATCATATCGAGTACCATAAGACATTTAAAAATTACATAAAGTCTAAGCAAAAACTTTTGGATATGACTATGGGAAACATTTTTTTAAATATAGACTGTAAGAATACTATATCTAAATTTAGTAATATTAAAAAATCAAAAATAATAACTTATGGAAGTCATGTAGATGAAAAAATAATAGATCGCTTGACTAAAACATCAGATATATTGGAAGATCACTTTGTAAAATCTAATCGATCTTTATTATATAAGCTTCTCATTAATGAGAGCTATTCATTAAATAAAATCAAATTTATTCTAAATAAGAGATCTAAAGCCATTAGGGGGCGTATGAATTATTTCAGGGATAGAAGAAGTAATGCTGTATATATAATAGATTATGCGCATACAGAGAATGCCTTAGAGCTACTTTTAAGAGATATAAAAATAAAGTCTGGAAAACTATTTTTAATAACTTTATTTGGTTGTGGCGGAGATCGTGATGTCAGTAAAAGGTCTAGAATGGGTATAATTGCTAAAAAATATTCTGATAAGATTATTCTAACCGATGATAACCCAAGAAATGAAGACTCTATGAATATAATTGATGATATTCATAGTAAAATAAAAGATAAGTCTAATATTTATATTATACCGAATAGAAAGAAGGCAATTAAGAAAGCACTTTCGATGTCTACAAAAGATGCTGTGATAATTTTTGCTGGTAAGGGTAATGAAGATAATATTATTTATAATAATAAAGTTATAGTTCATAATGATATAGATTATTTAAAAAAATTATTGAAATGAATATATCAATACCAGAATTAGAAAATATCTTAAAATCAGAAGTGATTAATATTAATACTCGAGTTTCTATTGATGGAATCTCTATTGATTCTAGAACAATTGGTAAAAATGAATTATTTATCGCTATAAAAGGTAGTAACTATGACGGGCATCTATTCATCAATGATGCGATAAAAAATGGCGCGTCACTTGTTATTTCTGAAAATCTTTTGGAAGACTTTCCATGTATTTGTGTTGATGATACGACGGATGCCTTGACCAATATTGCTAAATTTTATGCAGATAAGGTCAATCCTTTGGTAATCGGTATTACTGGAACAAATGGAAAAACTTCTGTGACAAATATGACTTCCATGATCCTTCGGACATATAAGCAGACATTGAGTACATATAGAAATTATAATAATCAAATAGGGTTACCATTATCAATATTGAAAGGGACAGAAGCAGATGAGGTTTTTGTTCTAGAAATGGGAGCTAGTAAAGTTGGTGATATAAAAGAATTAGTTCAAATTGCAAAACCAACTATAGTAGCTCTATTAAATGTTTCTCCAGCTCATATGGATAGTTTTAAAAATATTGAAAATATTATTAAAACAAAAGAAGAGATTTTATCATATCAAGGGTATCCAAAAACTGTCATACTGAACCTGGATGATCACAATTTTGAAAGGTGGTTATTAAAAGCTAACAAGAATAAAATTATTACAGTATCTATTAGCCAGTCTGCTGATTATTGCATCTCTGGTTCAAATAACCACAATATATGCGTTAAAACACCATATTCAGATATTACAAATTTGCATGTAAATGATTTAGAGACCCATACTCTTAATAATATTCTATTTTCAATAGCACTTTCATATGAAGCTGGAGCTAGATCCCCAAATGTTATAAAAGGACTCTATGATTATAATGATATAGATGGAAGATTTAGTATAAAGGAAGGGCAGCATGGATCTAGAATTATTGATAGTTCTTATAATGCTAATCCACAATCTTTTATGGCTTCCATTAATTCGCTTGTAAAATTAGATGGTAATCCTTGGCTTATTATGGGTGACATGGGTGAATTAGGTGATAACTCTGAGTTTTACCATAAGCAAGTAGTGCAACATGCATATGAGATGGGGATTAAAAAATTATTTGTAATTAGTAAATATGCAAGCGCAATCCTTAAGGAATTTGGTAAAAATTCATATGATTTTGACTCAATTGATGCATTAATTTCCTTTATCAAGCCACAACTCAATGATAATGTTAATATCTTAGTAAAAGCATCGCGTTTTATGGAATTTGAGATTATTGTGAATGCATTAACTGAAAGGAACGATTAATAACTATATGCTTTATTATTTATTTGACTATTTAGCTCAGTATAATTCTGGGTTTGATGTTTTCCATTATCTTACGTTAAGAATCATATTGGCTGCTCTAACAGCTCTGATAATTTCTTTGATACTTGGGCCCATAGTAATTAATTATCTGAATAGTAAAAGTTTATACCAAAGTATAAGAAGTGATGGCCCAAAATCACATATTGAAAATAAATCTCAAACGCCATCGATGGGCGGTCTTATCATAATAATATCTATAATATTTAGTACATTTCTTTGGTCTGACATTTTGAATAAAAATATATGGGTATTATTGTTCACATTAATATCATTTGGAGCAATTGGTTTCTATGATGATTATCAAAAGTTTGTTCATTCATCAAGTGATGGAATAAGCGGAAAGAAAAAATTAATACTCCAAATTATTATTTCTAGTTTCATAGCATATTTTATTTTTAGCACATCAACAAGTTTAATAGAGTTAGAACTAATGCTTCCCTTTTTAAAAGATTTCGCATTATATCTTGGAATATTTTTTATACCTTGGTCCATATTAGTTATTATTGGTTCTAGTAATGCAGTAAATTTAACTGATGGTTTAGATGGACTTGCTATTTTACCTTGTATATTAATTGCCGCAGCATTTGTTTTATTTGCTTATGTTGAAGGTAATTTTAATATTGCTAATTACTTGTTAATTCCTTATTTGCCTGGAGTATCTGAGGTTGCAATATTCTCTAGTACTATTGTTGGCGCAGGACTTGGTTTTCTTTGGTATAACTCATACCCAGCTGAAGTATTTATGGGGGACGTAGGATCTTTATCGTTAGGTGCTGTCTTAGCTACAATTGCGATTTTGCTAAGACTCGAAGTTGTATATGCGATAATGGGAGGTGTTTTTGTTGTAGAAGCTTTATCTGTAATTATCCAAGTAGCCTCATTTAAATTATTTGGTAAAAGAGTTTTTAGAATGTCACCTATTCATCATCATTTTGAACTTAAAGGTTGGCCAGAACCAAAAATCATTGTTCGTTTCTGGATTATAACCTTTGTTTTGGTTCTCATAGCTTTAGCATCATTAAAAATTAGATAAAATGTCAAAAAATAAATTAATACTAGGTATTGGCATTACAGGCATATCATGCGCAGATTTTTTTAAGTCTAAAGATATCCCCTTTAGGATATTTGATACTAGAGATAAAGACTATTTTCTTAATTCTAACTTTAGAGGAATTAATCTTGATTCTATTTATTTTAAAGAGTACCCCGTTGATCTTCTAAGTAATGTTGATGAAGTAATAATTAGCCCAGGTCTGGATAAAAATCATAGGATATTTAAAGATATTAAAAGACATAACATTAACATTACAACAGATATTGATATCTTTAAAAGATACTGTGATAGTAAGCTAATATCCGTTACCGGAACTAATGGAAAGACTACCATGGTGACAATGCTAAAATATGCATTTAATAAAATAGGTTATAGTTGTATTGCGTGTGGAAATAATGGAATACCTCCTCTTTCAATCATAAACAATACTTATGATTACATCATACTTGAGCTATCTAGTTATCAGCTTGAGTATATGTCAGATTTAAAATCATTTATTAGTGTGATTACGAATATTGAAAATGATCATCTGGAGCGACATAAAAATATAGAAAATTACTCAAAAATAAAATTATCAATATATAATGATTCATCTTTTTCCTTAGCTTCAAATTCAATTAATCATCTTACTGACGGTACAAAAAAAATTAAGACTTATGGCATAGCCGATACTGAAGAAATTATTATTAATGGCTCCATAATTAAAGATTTAAATTACGATGGCTCCAAGATATATTTTAAAAATGAAAATTTAGAATATAAAGGAAAGCATAATCTTGAAAACATATTAGGAGTTATCTCTATATTAGATATTATTAAGGTTAATATCAAGAATTCCTTAAATGCTTTAAGTGATTTTAATTATTTACCTCATAGAATAGAGTTGATTGAATCATCAAATAATATAAATTGGTATAATGACTCAAAGTCTACAAATTGTGCATCAACAAAGGCTGCACTGGAGTGCATCGATGAGAAAATTATTTTAATACTTGGCGGATCTATGAAGGATATGAATTATGAGTCATTGAGTTCTTTGATAAATCAAAAGGTTAAACTTGTAATATTTATTGGCGAAAATAAAGAATATATCAAGAGCCAGCTAAAAATAACTACTAAAACGATAGATGCCAAGAGTATTGAGTCTGCCGTTGAAATATCATTATCACACTCATTAGCTAATGATAATGTTTTGTTATCTCCTGCCAGCCCAAGCTTTGACATGTTTAAAAATTATGAAGAAAGAGGTGCTGCATTTATTTCTGCGGTTCAGAACATTGTTAAGTGATTTTATTAAAAAGAATATATTAATTAGTGAAAGCCAAGGCATAGATCATACCTTAATCATATGCTTTGTTGCTTTATTATCTATAGGAATGATAATGATTACTTCAGCTACACTTGATTATGCATTAGATCAGAAATCAAACCCTTATTATTTTATTACTAAACATTTAATCTATTTATCCATGGGAATAGTTCTTTCAGCAATAATTTCTAAAATTAAACTAAGTTTTTATTATGATTATGGAAAATATTTTTTATTATTTTCTTTTATTATTTCATTGATAATATTTATCCCTGGGTTAGGAAAAGAAATAAATGGAGCAAAAAGATGGCTTGACTTAGGTTTTATAACTATACAGGTTTCTGAAGTGTCAAGATTATTTGTGATGTTTTGGATTTCTGGATTTATTGTCAAACATGATGTAACCAAGAGTTTTAATAAATGCCTATTCATGATTGTTGCATTATCTTTAATTATTCTTTATCAGAAAGATTTTGGTAGTACAGCGCTACTTGTTTTTACATTTTTTTCTTTAATGTTAGTAGCTGGGGCACATTTAAAATATTTATTTTCTTATATATCACTGGCTTTTCTAACAGCTGTCCCATTGATACTCTATGAGCCATATAGATTTAGGAGAATCATATCTTTTATGAATCCTTGGGATGATCAGTCCGGGGGTGGTTACCAACTTATAGCATCACTCTTAGCATTTGGAAAAGGAGGATTTTTTGGTTTAGGGTTAGGCTCTAGTGTTCAGAAACTTAGCTATTTACCTGAGTCATATAATGATTTTATATTTGCTTTAATTGCTGAAGAACTTGGGCTATTTTTTTCTTTAATTGTACTTATCTTATTTGGTATTATTTTGTTTAGAATTGTCAGGCTTGCTAATAAATCATATGATAATAATCTTATATTTGCAGGAAATTTAAGTTTTACATTAGGTTTTTTTATTACTTATCAGGCTTTAATACATATAATGGTTAATACAGGTTTGGCTCCAACTAAGGGGATGGGATTACCGTTTATTAGTTATGGAGGAACCAATCTTTTAATGATGTTTATTTTTATTGGTCTATTGATTAGAATACAAATTGAAAATCGCCAGAAAATTAGTCATGCTGTTAAAAGAGGGTATTAATTTAATATGAAAATAATTGCAATTCTAGCTAGCGGCACTGGTGGACATGTATATCCTGCATATACTATTGCGCAAGAATATATAAAGCTTGGTTATAAGATTTTATGGATTGGAACTAAAAATGGTCTTGAAAATAAAGTAGTAAATAATTCATCAGTAATTATCGAACATGTAAGTTCCCAAGGGATACGAGGGAAATCATCACTGAAAAAAATATTAGGCCTATTTAATTTTTTAAAATCCATATATGAATCATTTATGCTGCTTAAAAAATATAAGCCATCTCTGGTAATTGGATTTGGAGGCTATGTTAGTGTTGGAGCCTCTATAACTTCTTTTCTATCATCAATACCAATGGTAGTTCATGAACAAAATTCAATAGCTGGTACAGCTAATAAAATTAATTATTATTTTGCTAAACGTGTTTATGAAACATTTCCTTTAAGTTTTAAAAAAAATAGTAAAAAAATAATACATACGGGTAATCCTGTTAGAACATCATTTGATAAAGTAAAGAAACCTGAAGAAAAATATATCGATAATAATCCTTGTATCAATATTTTAGTTATGGGAGGTAGCCAAGGTGCAGAATTTTTAAATAATACAATGCCTTTTGCTTTTTCTCACTTTCATAGTATTAATATCTCCATAAAACATATTAGTGGCCCTAATCATGCGGAGTTGGTACAAAATAAATATTTAAAATATTCTATAGATGCAACTGTGTTGGCATATTCTGAAAAAATCGAGGAGTTATATGATTGGGCAGATTTAGTGATATGTAGAGCTGGTTCGACATCTATATCTGAACTATCAAAAATAGGAATAGCAGCCTTGTTAGTTCCGTTTCCTCATGCAACAGATAACCACCAATTTTTTAATGCTAGCCATCTAGCTAAGAATTCTGCTGCTATTTTGTTAGAAGAAAAAATAGATTTTATTGAGAATTTTGTCACTATTGCCAACATTCTCTTAAATGATCAAAAGCGGATGTATATGTTATCAAAAAATATACAAAATATATTTCCGTCAAATGCTATAAATATTATTATGGAAGATTCTTTGAAACTAATTAGATAAACTATGATAATACAAAAAAATATAGCCCTAAAAAGTTTTACAACAATTCGCATTGGTGGAAATTCAAATAAAATATATCTTCCAGAATCTCTGGAAGATATATCTAGATTGAAAAAAATATTATTATTGCCAAAAACACTGGTTATCGGTAAAGGCTCAAATATTGCATTTTCAGATAATGGATATAAGTCTGATATTATTTCTTTAAGTAAATATCATAATAGGCATATTTCCATCATTGATAATAAATATATATCTGTTTCTGCCAGCATATCATGTGCGAGACTCGCAAAGTTTTGCCATAAGAAGTCTATAGCTGGCTTTGAGTTTCTTCATGGAATACCAGGAACAATTGGTGGAGCATTAGCAATGAATGCTGGTGCATTTAAACAATCAATATGGAATTCTGTTGATTCTGTTAATGTCGTTAATAGCATAGGCGATATAACGAATATTTCATATAAAAAAGTTAAAACTTCTTATCGTAGTGTTGATAAAAATAATATTTTATTATTTTTAGATGCATTATTAGTTATAAATAAAAGAAAGGTATTTGATGTAAATCTTCTTAAGGAATATTCCAAGCATAGAAGCATTACTCAACCTGTAAGACAATGGTCGTCAGGCTGTATCTTCAAGAATCCCTCAAAGAATACTCCAGCAAGCTCACTTATTGATTCTCTTGATATTCAAAAAAGAAAAATTGGCGGTATATATATATCAAAAAAACATTGTAATTATTTTATTAATGATGGAAGTGGTTCATGTAAAGATCTCATTCAGCTAATCAAATATGTTTCAAAATTAATTAAAAATAAATATAATATCTCTTTAACCAGAGAGATTTGTATATACTCAAATAGTAATGAATAAGTTATCTGGAAAAAATATTGGAGTATTATGTGGTGGTTGGTCTGATGAAAGACCAGTATCTTTAGATAGCGGTAAATCTGCTCACGAATCACTCCTAGGCAATAATTTAAATACTTTTATTTTTGATTTTCAATATGATGATATTGATTTACTTTCTAAATTTATTAAATCTAATAATATAGACCTTGTGCTAAACTTAATTCATGGGTCTGGTGGTGAAGATGGTCTAGTACAAAGTTATTTAGACAGGTTATCTATTAAATATGTTGGCTCAAACTCAAAGTCTTCAAAACTTTCATTCAATAAGGTTCATACCAAAGAAATTTGGTTAAGAAATAAATTAAAAACACCAAATTATTTAAAATTATCTGATAATATTTCTTCAAAAGATATAAAGGAAATGTTTGATGAAAAATTTATTTTAAAACCATGTGAATCTGGGTCAAGCGTAGGTATAAAAATATTTGATAGCGCTAATTTTTATTCATCTAGCTGCACTGATATATTAAAAAAACTTTCCCTTAATAGCGCCAATGCACATGAGTATTTTATTGAAGAATTTATTACTGCTCCAGAATATACTGCTCCTATTATCAATAATGAAGTTTTTCCAATAATTAAAATAGAAACAAAGAGAGAGTTTTATAATTATGAAGCTAAGTATTTAGATAATGATACTATTTTTTCATTTCCTGAGTTTTCAGAAGATGTCCGTGAAAATATTAATTTAATTTGCATGAAGGCCTTTAATAGCATGGGATGTTCTAACTGGGGGCGTGTTGATTTCTTTATGGATAAAGATTCATCAATTAATTTAATTGAGATTAACTCTATACCAGGAATGACTGATCATAGTTTAGTTCCTAAGTCTGCAAAAGAGAATGGCTTTTCATATGATCAATTACTTTTATTACTTTTAGAGTATTAATATGAAAAGAACTCTTATCTTTTTTGGCTTGTTTTTATTATTTATTGGTGCATATAATTATCCTCTTTTTTTTGGCGCAAATCCTGTAAAACATATTTTTAAAGAAGGAACATTTGAGCATAGTAATCAATCTAGAATAGATGATATTTTAAAAGAGTATATTTCTAAAGAAATTTACCGAATTGACTTACGAAAGCTAAAGAATGAAATAGAAGAAGATCCTTGGATAAGAAACGCGCAAATCATATTAAATCCTCCACATAAAATTATTGTTAAGATATCTGAGTTCAAGCCTATGTTTTTATGGAATAATATATCATATGTAGATGAAGAAGGGTTTTCTATTGAAAGTGGGAGACACCCCATTAAAAATATTTTAGAGATATCTAGCGATCAAGATGATGAAGTTTTCATGCATAATTTATATTTAAACCTTGAAAGAATGCTGTCTGAGATTGATATTAATATTATTAAATTATCTAAAAATCACGAAATGATTATTATACTAACTTCAAAATATAGATTTTTGGTGCGTCATAGTGATTATGAATCAAAGATGAAAGAGTTTTTGTCTGTATATGAGCAGTTTTTATTAACTCAAAAGTCTGGAAAAATCAGAAAGAATATTGATTTAAGATACCCTACAGGTTTTGCTGTACAGTAAAAAATGATATTATAGAGTATGGCAAATACTACAATTAAAGATGAATTTATCGTTGCTCTTGATATAGGAACTACTAAAGTTTTATGTTTAGTTGCTGACTATGATGAAGATGGAGAGTTAAGGTTAGTGGGCATCGGTCAAGAGTCATGTAATGGCCTAAATAAAGGTGTTATTTCTGAAATTGATGCAACCGTGAGAAGTATTCGCAAAGCAAAAGATCAGGCTAGAGCCATGACAAATTGTAAATTTACCAAAGTAATTACCGGTATTGCCGGGAATCATATTCAAAGTTATAATGGTAATGCAGCTATTAATATTCTAAATGATGAAGTCACGCAAGAAGATAAAGATAAGGTTATAGCAAGTGCAAGTGATATTAGCATACCTGCTGATCAAGAAATTCTTCATAGAATACCTCAATATTTTACCATAGATGGACAAATGGGCATAAAAGAGCCAATTGGAATGGCAGGTAAAAGATTGGAAGCAAATGTCCATGTTATTACATGTTCAACAACTGCTAAGAAAAATTTAACAAAATGTATAGAAAATAGTTTTTTAGAAGTTGATGAATTTGTATTGCAGCCGGTAGCTTCTAGTTATTCAGTTTTAACAGATGAAGAAAAATCTTTAGGTGTATGTCTTGTAGATATTGGTGGAGGAACTACAGATATTGCTATCTTTACTGATGGCGATATAAAGCATACTGCTGTAATCCCTCTTGCTGGCCAAATGGTCACCAAGGATATTCAAATAGGATTACGTACTTCATTTGAAGCAGCTGAAGATATAAAACAGAAGTATGGTAGTTTAATTAATGAGACAAATGATACTGCGGTGAATATACCAGTACCATCAATTTCTGATAAACCTGCATCTGAAGTTAATAAACCAATTCTTACACATATGATTACTTGTAGAGTGGATGAGATATTCCAACAAATAGAAGAGGAAATTAACTCTAGTGGGTGGGTATCAAAAATTAGGGCTGGTATTGTTTTTACTGGCGGAGGTTGCAAGCTAAATGGCCTAGATGCATATGCTGAAAATAAATTACTGATGCCAACAAGGATAGGCAGTCCAAAAGAAATAACTGGAATACAAAACTTGAGCGGAAAAACAAGATATGCAACAGCTGTCGGGTTATTATTGTATAAAGATGAAAAGCTTAGTGAGATGCCTCATAGACAAAAATCTGAAAATCCATTTCTAAGATATTTTGAAGTAGTTTGGAAAAAATTCGCAGTGTATTTTCAGCGGGAACTTTAATATAAATATTTTGTCTAAACTAATATAATTAGTTCTAAAATGCTTGAAATTACTTAACATTTATTAAGAATTACTATAATATACATACTAAATATATGCTTAAACAAAGAACATTGTCCAGTAAAATAAAGGCCTCAGGAGTCGGGCTTCATACTGGGAAAAAAATAACTCTAACTTTAAAACCAGCACCAGTAAATGCAGGGATTGCTTTTGTAAGAACAGATCTTAAGTCTGACCCAATCAAGGCGTCTCTAGAGAATGTATATGACACTAGACTCTCTACAACTTTATCAAATAAAACTGCTAAAATATCAACAGTTGAACATTTACTTTCTGCTCTAGCGGGTCTAGGGATAGATAATGCTCTAATAGAACTCGATGGTCCAGAAGTACCAATAATGGATGGTAGCGCAAGACCATTTGTATTTATGATTCAATCTGCTGGTATCCAAGAACAAGATGATACCAAGAAGTTCATTAGGATCAAGAAAAAAATTGAAGTGAGACAAGATGAAAAATGGGCAAAAATTGAACCTTTTGATGGATTCAAAGTAGCCTTTACAATTGATTTTAACCATCCAGCATTCAGTGAAAGCTCGCAGTCGTCTGAAATAGATTTTTCTTCTGTGTCGTACTTAAGTCAAGTAAGCCGTGCTAGAACATTTGGTTTTGCCAAAGATATTGAGTTATTACGTAAAAATAATCTAGCATTAGGTGGAAGTGTTAATAATGCAATAGTGATTGATGACTACAAGGTTATAAACGAAGAAGGAGTTCGTTTTCAAGATGAATTCGTTAAACATAAAATATTAGATGCGATTGGTGATTTATATTTATTAGGACATGGATTAATTGGCTCTTTTTCTGCTTATAAGTCTGGACACCATTTGAACAACCTCTTATTAAGAGAATTAGTTAATAATGTAGATGCCTGGGAAGAAGCAACCATTGAAGATAATGAAAAGTCTCCAATATTTTATAGTACGCCTGAACCTCATATTATTCAGTCATAATTAATAATAGTCACTTTAATATCATCAATTTTACAAATATTGTTGCCACGCAATAAATCAATAAATCTCTGTTTTTCGAACCGCATAAGTGTTGCAACTGAACTATTTTTGCAGCTGATTATAAGCACATTATCTTTAATAGAGCCTACTTCTATATTATTAAGCACATCCTTTGGAAAGACATTTGAAATATAAGAAGTTAAGCCTTTGATTAAGTCATTCTTATTGATAACATGCACAGGTATGAATGACGATATTTTTTTCATAATCTATTATAATGATTGTACGATAATTAACTCATTACATGCAAATTTATATAAAATATTATGATATCTAGTTTTATTAAAAAATTTTTTGGAAGTAGAAATGGTCGCATCCTTAAAGAATACGCCCCTCTTGTAAAAAAAATCAATGAATTAGAAGATAAGTATCAGAAGTTTACTCAATCAGATTTTCAAGTAGAAACTAAATTATTAAAAGAAAAGTACAGAGAAAGTAATAATCTTGATAACATTTTGCCCGAAGCATTTGCGTTGACTAGAGAAGCATCCATTAGAACCTTGGGTCTAAGACATTTTGATGAGCAGATTTTAGGAGGAATTGGATTACATTTTGGTAAAATAGCTGAAATGAAAACTGGTGAGGGTAAAACGCTAGTTTCTACATTACCCGCATATCTAAACTCATTATCTGATCAACCAGTTTTTATTATTACAGTAAATGATTATCTAGCGGTAAGAGATTCTGAATGGATGGGTGAGATATTTAATTATCTTGGGTTATCAGTTGGAACTATTACAAGCTCTTCAGCACCAGAAGAAAGAAAGAAAGCATATGAATCTGATATTATATATGGAACTAATAATGAGTTTGGTTTTGATTATTTGAGAGACAATATGACTTATGAGTTAAGTCAAAAAGTGCAATGTAAATTAAGTTATGCAATTATTGATGAAGTTGATTCTGTTTTAATAGACGAGGCAAGAACACCATTAGTGATATCAGGGTCTGCAAAAGAATCAAGTAATCTGTATCTTAAAATTAATCAAGTTACGCAGTCACTGATAACTAAGAACAAAGATAATAAACTATTCTCAATCGATGAGAAGCAAAAATCTGTTTCTTTGACAGAAGATGGTCATGGAGAAATTGAAAATACTTTTGTAAAAAATAATTTATTAGGGAACAATGAAACTTTATACGACCCTAAAAATATACAACTACTACATTTAGTTGATGCAAGTTTAAAAGCTAATTTAATGTATCATAAAGACATTGATTATGTGGTAGAAAATAATGAAATTGTTATCATAGATGAGTTTTCAGGCAGAAAAATGCCTGGAAGAAGGTGGTCAGAAGGTCTTCATCAATCTGTAGAAGCAAAAGAATCTGTGAAAATACAAAATGAAAACTTAACATATGCGTCTATAACCTTTCAAAATTATTTTAGATTATTTGATAAATTATCAGGTATGACAGGAACTGCTGATACGGAAGCAACTGAATTTCAGCAAATATATGGTTTAGAAGTCATTGTTATACCGCCACATAAAAAAATGATAAGAAAAGATCACGTTGACTTAGTATTTCTTACTGTCAAAGATAAATATGAGGCAATTATTAAAGATATAATAAATATACATAATACTAAGCAGCCTGTTTTAGTTGGAACAACCTCTATAGAATCATCGGAATATATTTCAAAACTTTTAAAAGTAAAAAAGATAAAACATCATGTTCTTAATGCTAAGCAACATCAAAAGGAAGCAGAAATAATAGCGCAAGCAGGTAAGTTATCTGCAGTAACAATAGCAACTAATATGGCTGGTCGTGGTACAGATATTGTTCTAGGCGGTAAAGATATAGAAAATAATGGAGTCAGTTCATCTCTTGATAATCCAGATGATGTTAAAAAAATTGGAGGACTGCATATCATTGGAACAGAAAGACATGAGTCTAGACGTGTTGATAACCAATTAAGAGGGCGCTCAGGCAGACAGGGAGACCCAGGAGAATCTAGATTTTATTTATCACTAGAAGATAGTTTAATGAGAATATTTGCATCAGATAAAGTCACCGAAATCATGAAAAAATTAGGCATGGAAGATGGTGAAGCTATAGAGCATAAGTGGGTCTCTAGCTCAATTGAAAACGCACAGAAACGAGTTGAAGCACATAATTTTGATATAAGAAAAACGCTTCTTGAATATGATGATATCGCTAATGAGCAAAGAAAAGTAATTTATAATCAGCGCAATGATATTTTATCAGCTGATGATTTATCATCTATTTACAACAATATTCTTAGTTTTACATGCGAGGATTTGATGAATAGTTACATTCCATTAGATATACCATCATCTCAATGGGATTATGAGGCAATTGATGAATTATTTAAAAGTGATTTTGCTATTGAGATTAAAAGTTCTGAGATTATTAAAAATGGTGATCATGAAGGAAGAGTAACCTTTAGAAATTATATTCATAATATTATTTTTACATCAATTCAGTCTAATCTTGATATTTTATCTAAAGAAGATAAAAACGAATTGGTTAGAAATATATTTTTGAGTGTAATTGATGAAGACTGGAGAAATCATCTAAATGCCATGGACTATCTAAGGCAAGGAATTGGGCTGAGAAGCTATGCTCAGAAAAATCCAAAAAATGAGTATAAAAGAGAATCATTTGAAATGTTTGAAGAAATGTTATCTGTGAATAATCTTGAAACTATTAAAATCTTAACTAAAATTAAGGTAAATAATTCGAATGTCTCAGATAAACTGATAAAAGATAAGACTTTGAATGCTAATATGGATAATAATGCTGATATTTCAAGAAATGCATTATGCCCATGCGGCTCTGGTAAAAAATATAAAAGGTGTTGTGGTAAATTATGAGTAATAAAGTTTTAATTGATATTCTTAATATAGGTATTAAGGATAAGAAAAAAGATGCTGTATGTTTCAAATTGCCAGAACTTTCAAAAATTGCAGTCGTATCAACTAAGAATAAGTATGCAGCTGCACCCGTGATTTTATCTAAATATAATGCATCTAAATTTGATACAAAGTATATTTTAGTTAACTCAGGTAATGCTAATGCATGCACTGGAAAAACAGGGATGTCAAATGCTATAAAATGTACACAGTCAATATCTAAGAAATTCAATTGTCTTAAAGAAAATATATTATTATCTTCAACAGGTATAATTGGCAGACAGCTTCCAATTGATAAAATTATAAAATCTATAGAAGACCATGATTTTAAATTTAAATCTACTTGGAAACAGGCAGCCTCAACTATTATGACTACTGATAAATTCAGTAAATATATAACTAGGTCTTTTTTATTAAACAAAACCAAGATAACAATAAATGCAATATGTAAAGGCGCTGGAATGATTGAGCCTAATATGGCAACAATGTTGTCATTTATATCGATAAACGTTAATCTGAAAAAATCACTTTTATTGAAAATCTTAAAAAAATCAGTTAACTCTTCATTTAATACAATTTCAGTTGATGGTGACATGTCTACAAATGATACTGTGATGTTAATTTCAACAGGTGAGAATAAAGAGCTTAATCTTAGTGTTAATACTAAGATTTTTAAAGTACTAGAAAATGAGGTAACAAATGTATGCCATGATTTGTCTAAAATGATAATTGAAGATGGAGAGGGAGCAACAAAAGTTATCAAAATAACTGTACATAAATCATACAATATATTGCAAGCTAAAAAAATAGCTTACAGCTTAGCAAATTCTAATTTAATTAAAACTGCAATGTTTGGGGCTGACCCAAATTGGGGAAGAATTATTGCCAGAGTAGGATCAATAAATAATATTCATTATGATCAAAATAAGATTAGTCTGAAAATTAATAACAAAATAATATTTGAAAATGGTTTACAATCTAAAAAGTGTGATTTAAAGCAACTCAATAAGTCTATGATGAAGAAAAATATAAGCATAGATATTTATATGAACTCTGGGAGAGATACGCATACAGTTTTGACTTCTGATTTGTCCCATGAATATGTTCATATTAATTCTGCTTACACAACATAGATAATGAACAATGATATTGAGTGTTCAGTGGCCTTGATAAGAAATAGTTCTGGATATTTACTTTCAGAGAGAAGGAAAGAGCCATTCAATCATTATTATGAATTTCCTGGTGGAAAGGTAGAGGGGTCAGAAACTCCAGAAGAGTGTTTGGTCAGGGAGTGCCATGAAGAATTAGATATACAGGTTAATAAAAGTATATATCATGGTGAAATAATCCACCTATACAAAAATCTTTCTGTAAAATTACATATATTTGAAATTATTAAATATAGTGGGAAAATCAAAGCTAAAGAGACACAGAATCTTTTATATGCAAACCCTTTTATATCTAGCCATTTATTTCTTGAGTCAACTACTAGAATATTAAATAGGTTGAGGCTAAGAGAATTATTTTATATTACTCCAGTACATTTTGATAATATACCTCAAAAATTGAAAAATACTGATAATGCTAATTATTTTATTAGATTAAGGTCATTTGGGTATTCTATATCAAATTATATTCTTGCAGCAGAGAGGTTAGCTAAATTTTGTTTAAAAAAAAATATACCTCTAATTATTGATAAAAAATTTAGCAATGATTTAGGGGATATCAGTATTGATGGAATTCATTTCACATCTGAAAATCTAAATAAAATAGATAATTACGAGGATATAAAAGAAAGAAAATTAATTTATTCCGCATCATGCCATGATTTAAATGATGTCATGATTGCTAATAAATATAATTTTGATTTTATAATTTTATCTCCAGTAATTTCTACAAAATATTCTAAGGAGATACTTGGATGGGAGAATTTTAAGATTATTTCAGATAAATCAAATATGCCAGTATTTGCATTAGGTGGAATAAAAATTAGCGATCTTGAGTTATGCAAGAAATTTAATGGTTTCGGAGTATCAGGCATAAGTGATTTTTGGAATTAATTCTTAAAGAGAACAAGTAGTTAATATAAAGTTTAAGTCTTCCTGATATGGAACCAAGTTATTCTTATCATCTTTAGTCATGAACATTATAGTTAATCTCTGTTTACCTACACTGATTTGAGGGTAATAATATAAATCAGAAGTAAGCGTCACTCGAATAAGAAGAATATTTCTTTTTATATCAAGTTTCTCTATAAAAAACCCTTTCTCTGCCATTCTATCCTCAAATCTACCAGACTTCCTGATTACTTCTAAGATAAAATCAATTGATCGTTTGATAAATATCAATGGCTCAAGCCATAAATCTATTTGTGTTTCTCTGATTAATATATCTCTTGATAACCAAAAATCAATAGAAGCCGGCTGTAATTGAGTAAAGCAGTTTTTTAGTATTGTCTTAAAAAGAATATCATGTTCTAAGTAATCAAGATAATTTGACTCAATATTATAAATTGACTTTAAAAGAAGATTCTGCTTTTCTAAAACTGAATTTAATTTGCTACTATCTGCTTGGGGAATTTCTTTTATCTTCTCAAAATAACTATTTTGTGTTTCAATCTCTCTAATCAGTTCAGATTTTATATCACTGCGTGATAAAATCTCATATAGTTCACAAAGCGCTAATAGGGCAATATAATTTTCACTCTTATTATCCTTGCTTTTAAAATAGTAAATCTTATTTAATAAAAACTCAATTTTAATAAATTTCCTAATTTTTTCTTGCACAGGTTCCTCATACAATGAAACCTGATTATCTGATAAGCTATTCATTCTTTAAATTTACTATATAATTCATTAAACTTTATTTGTAATATTTCCATAGTATCATTATTAGATATGAGATAGTCAGAATATTTTTCATAATACTCCGAGCTTTTTTGATATTTATTTAAGATTATAAAATCTTCAGATTTTGATTCAGATTGAGATAAATACCTTTTTTCTCTTATTTTTAAACTTGTTTTAATAGAAACTATTATGAAATTAAATTTAATATTATTTCTTGTTTCAATTAGTGGCAACTCAAGAACTATCTTTTTATGGTTAGATTTACCAAGTATTAAATTTAACTCTTTGTAAAAAAAAGGATGAACTATTGCATTAATTTTATTTTTATTTTCTTCAGAAGATAGAAGAATAACTTTTAAATTTTTTAAAGATATTTTCCCATCATCATTTAAAATATTAAATTCTTGATTTAATTTATTTATAACAAGTTTATTGCCTTGAATAATGTTCTTGGCAAGACTATCTGAATTTATATAATGATAACCTTTTCTTTGGAAGCATTTGCTTAAAGTTGATTTACCAGACCCTATTTTCCCAGAAATTATAATTAGCTGCATAGTTTTATCGTAAAAAAACTGTCAGCAGTATCCCTATAAACATGATTATAGTTAATGTTAACAGTAATGGTCTTCTTTTCATTTTAATCTCACTTATAATGCTTGCAGTCTTGATAATCAATATTGTTATTTAGGCAATATTCTTCATTTGTTATATAGGAATTACAATGTCCGCAATATTGAGTTTTATTAGCTTTCTTTTTTATGACCTTTGTTTTTTTTACCAGCAAGGATTTAGCTATCACATAAGCTAAAAATATTACTAAGAATATTATAATTATACGCATATTTAAATTTTGAATAGTATTCTTTTGTTATTATAGACTATAATATATGATTCTAGGTTAAATATTAACCAATGATTGGTTTTTAATTACATATAAGGCCTTATATATGAACAATAGTGAAGTGACATTACATATAGTTAAATGGATTAAAGATTATGTTAAATCGTCTGATTATAATATAAAAAGTTTAATTGTCGGTGTATCTGGAGGTATTGATTCTGCTTTGACAAGTACTTTATGTGCTATGACTGGAATTCCTACCATAGTAATCAAGATACCACTTAAAACTAAAAATTTTTCTTTAAGTAAATTACACTGTGATTTTCTATTATCTAAATATAGTAATGTTAAAGTTTACGAGGTTGATCTAAGCGATACTTTTGATAAATTTCATGAAACATGCGTGAAATCTGATTTTATTAATGATTTAGGTTTTGCTAATAGTAAATCTCGATTAAGAATGATGTTGCTTTATCAGGCATCAGCTTCTTTTTCAGGAATAGTTGTTGGAACAGGTAATAAGGTTGAAGATTTTGGTGTTGGTTTTTTTACTAAGTATGGTGATGGAGGAGTTGACATATCTCCTATTGCAGATTTAACTAAATCTGAAGTGAGATCTTTATCAAAAGATTTAAATATTTCTAACGATATATTAAGTGCTCCTCCAACTGATGGTTTGTGGGATGATGATAGGACAGATGAACAGCAACTTGGTCTAACATATGAAGAATTAGAAGAGGCCATGTCAAACGAAGATAGTGTTCACAGAGAAAAATATTTAAGCATCAGAAAAAAGAATATACACAAAATGCAAAATATACCTGTCTGTATTATAAAAAATAAAAATTAGAAATAATTATATATATTTAAAAAATCAAACCAACTTGAGCTATCATCTTTCTTAATCTCTATTTTCTTTACTGCTTTAATCTTTTTTTTGGCTGTCACAATCCCGTTTTTACTTGTTATCATATAGTCAGGATAATTTTCTTTTAAAACTCTAGATGTGTCGACAGCCAAATCATTCATCTTTAAATATGTGTAACTCTCTATTAACATTAATAAACCCTCTTCTGTGCTAGGGGTACCATTATAATTAACTAATAGATATTTTATCCTTTCTATTGCTGCTATATGAGCTGATCGTTTAATATAATATTTAGCTATATATAGTTCATTGGCAGCCATTTGGTTCTTAATGTATACTAATCTGTTTCTTGAGTCCTTGGCATACTTACTATCTGGAAATTTATTTACTATCACAGAAAAGTCGTCAAAGGATTGTCGTAGTTTTGATACGTCATATTTTGATGCATCTTGACCAAATAGTTCAGTTATAAAATTTCGGTCCATATTAAAATTTGATAACGCACGCAGATAGTATGCATATGAAACATTTGGATGATTTGGATATAGTCTAATAAACCTATTGCAGCCAACTATTGCTTCTTCTTTTAAATTTGACTGATACGATGCATATGCTAAATCAAGCATTGATTGAGTTGAATATATCCCAAATGGGTATCTAGCTTCTAATATATCAAAATATATGATGGCATTTGGGTAGTCCTCAGCATCAAGAAAGAATTTTCCTTCCCCATATATTTGTGCAGCTGACATGCCTATAGTAGGGTCCTGTTCTTTAAAAACGCCCTCCCAGTATGAGCAGCTTGATAATAATGCACTAAAGATAAGGTTTATAAGGAGTATTTTTGCTTTCATTTTGTTATTATAGATTAGTTACGTGAGAATACACCATGAAAAATGTCACTTTTTACAAGTTTGATATTGAGCCAGAAAACAATTTAAGGCTAGATCAGATTATATCATCGCGCTTACCAGAATACTCACGATCAACTATTAAAAATTGGATAAATGCAGACAAAATATTAGTTAATGGCAAAACTTGTTCTCCCAAAGATAAGGTTGCAATTAAGTCTAAAATTGAGATAGAAGTACATCCCAATGAAGAGATAGATATTACTCCCGAAGATATAAGCTTAGATATCTTACATGAAGATGATGATCTGATAATTGTTAATAAAGGCAGTGGAATGGTAACTCATACCGCGGTTGGAAATTACTCAGGCACATTACAGAATGCTTTATTATTTAAATACCCTGAGTTGAAGAATGTGCCTAGAGCTGGAATAATACATCGTCTAGATAAACAAACTTCTGGATTATTAATTATAGCAAGATCCCTTCAGTCTCATAATAGTTTGACAAAACAGATTCAAAATAGATCAATAACCAAAAAGTATTTAACTATTACATCTGGAATTTTAAAAAACATAAATATGATAGATGAAAAAATAGGTAGACATAAGATCAATCGAAAAAAAATGGCAGTAACTTTTTCTGGAAAAGAGTCTATTTCGCGACTTAAAATTGAACGTAGATTTGATAAAGCATCACTAATCGAAGTTGAGCTTGTAACTGGAAGAACACATCAGATACGTGTACATTTATCATTTATTGGACATCCAGTTATTGGTGACAAGCTATATGGGTTTAAAAAATCTATTTTTAGTAAAAATATTGAGCTAATTAAATTTTTAGAATCATATAATGGTCATGCGCTGCATGCCATGTCATTAGAATTTAAGCACCCATCTACAAAAGAAATTTTTTTTATAGAGTCTTTGCCGCCAAAAGAATTTTTAGAAATACAATCACTTATTGAGAAACATAGTTATGCCGATACAAATTAAGCCAGTAATCTGGGAAGTTCCTGATAATATAAAAGCTTTTTCTACAACACGTATAGGTGGATATAGCAAAGGTGAATATAGAGATTCTAATTTGAGCTTAGATGTAGGTGATGAGCAAACTAATGTTAGAAAAAATAGGAAAGATATAAAAAAATCTTTAAACTTAAAAATGGAACCTTGTTGGATGAAACAGATACATAGCGCAAGTATAAAGAAAGTTAAAGAGTCAGTGTCAGGATTAGTATGCGATGGATCTTATACAGATACGATTGGCTTACCATGTGTTGTTTTGTCTGCTGATTGTCTTCCTATCTTAGTTTGTAATAAAAGTGGAACAAAGGTTGGAGTGATACATGCGGGTTGGAGAGGTTTAAGTAGTGGTATAGTAACAAAATTCATCAAAAGATTTTCTAATAGTCCTTCTGAGGTTATATGCTGGATTGGCCCTTCCATCAGTCAAAATAATTATTTAGTCCGAGAAGATGTCTATAAAAAATTATCAAAAATATCTACAACAATATTTAATAGGATTGACGAAGAACACTGGGGGCTTGATTTAAAAAAAGCAGCTAAAATTTTTTTAAAAGATGCAGGTGTTAAAAAAATATTTACAGATGAAATGTGCACTTATCAAAGCGCAAACTTATATTATTCATATAGAGGTGAAAATAATACTGGTAGAATTGCTTCGTTAATATGGATAGAATAGGCAATAACATGGATGAGTTGAGAAATGCTGACTAAAATCATACATTATGTAAAATCTTTAAGTGTATTTAAGGTTTTTATATTCATCTTTATTGCCGGTCTTCTTTATGGCGGAATATCTTTATATTTAAAATATACTGGTTTCGCTCAATTTATGAATAAGACAAGAATTATTGCAGTAAAAGCTATGCCAGTAAAAATTGATACTATACAAAAAACATATCGGGCATTATCTGTAATTGAAGCACGTGAATCAATTAATATCACCTCCAAAGTTAATGGTCTCCTGGATAATATTCACTATAAAGAAGCTACTACTATTAAGAAAGGTGACTTACTTTTTTCTATAATTTCTTCTGACACTATCGGCTTAACCCAGATATATGCTCCTTTTTCAGGAATGATAGGTCTTAGCGAGAAAAACATAGGAGATGCAGTATCTAAGGGAGAGCTCCTTACTTCATTAAATGAGAATAGTTATATGAAATTACCAATTAATTTGCCAGAGCGTATACTTGGCTATTTAACAAATAAATTATCATTTGTCGCTATTACAGACAGTATTCCAGGCACTAAATATGAAGGTATATTAGAATATGTGAACACTAAAATAGATGTTAAAACTAGAACCATCAGCGCTTATGCCTTGCTAGATAATAAAAATAATATGTTAAAGCCTGGTTTATTAATGAAATTGGATATTTATCTAGAAGAGACAGAGGGTGCAATTTTGATACCAGAAAAATCATTATTAAGTATTAATAAAAAACACTATGTTTATGTTGCAGACAATGATGTTGCTAAATTAACAGTAGTACAGACAGGTATTAGAAATAATGCTTTGGTAGAGATTAAATCTGGGTTGAATACTTTTGATAAAGTGATATTCATGGGCCATGAAAAGCTTAAAGATGGATCTAAAATAAAAATTATAGAGTAATAGATGCATATATCAGATATAACAGTTCGAAGACCTGTTCTTGCAGCAGTAATAAGTATGTTTTTAGTGCTCATAGGATTAGTTTCCTATGACAAATTATCAATTAGAGAATATCCAGATATAGATAAGCCAGTCGTCACCGTATCAACAGTATATCTTGGAGCTTCATCTGAGATTGTTGAGAGGGATATCACTCAAGTACTCGAAGATTCATTATCTGGAATTTCAAATATTAAAAAAATAACATCTACAAGCAAAGATGAAATTTCACAGATAAGAGTTGAGTTCAACTTATCGCGAGACATGGAGTCTGCCGCTAACGATGTAAGAGAGAAAGTATCACGTGCTATTCCTAGATTACCAAAAGATTCTGAACAACCAAGAGTTGCAAAATCTGATACTGATGCAAGAGCAATTTTATGGATTGGTTTTACAAGTGAACAGCTTGACAGCATAGCTCTTAATGATTATTTAGATAGAAATATTATTGATAGACTATCTATTTTACCAGGGGTGGCCTCTATTACTGTTGGTGGAGAGAGAAAATATGCCATCAGAATCTGGCTTGATCCAGACAAAATGTCATCAAGGCAGATAACAGTTGATGATGTATTAAATGCAATAAATAAAGAAAATATTGAAAAACCAGCTGGACGTCTTGATTCTGTTGATCGAGAAATAGGAATACAGGTAAAATCAAAATTGTCTGACATGAATATGTTTAATGACATAGTGATCAAGACTTATGACGATAAAAAAATAAGGCTTGGTGATGTGGCAGAAATTATTATTGGTGCAGAAAGTGATCGAGGTTTCTTGAGAGCAAATAATGAGAATGCAATTGGACTTGGCGTTGTAAGACAGACCAAATCTAATGTATTAAAAGTTGCCTCAGCTATAAAAAAAGAATTAGATTTAATCAGACCTACATTGCCCAGCAACATCGACATGTTTGTAGGTTATGATCAATCAGTATTTGTTGATGAATCAATTTCTGAAGTTAGGTTTGCATTATTTATTTCAATGTTAATGGTCATCGGGGTAATATATTATTTCCTGGCATCTCCTGCAGCAACATTTATTCCTACAATTACTATACCAGTTTCATTAATCTCAACATTCTATGTCATATATGTATTAGGATATTCATTAAATGTACTTACATTTTTAGCATTAGTGCTAGCTATAGGGTTAATTGTTGATGACTCAATTGTTGTTTTAGAAAATATAAAAAGAAGAATTGAGAATGGTGAAAAAGCATTCGAGGCATCCATTGAAGGCGCTAAACAAATTACATTTGTTGTAATAGCAACAACACTTGTGCTTGTTGCTGTATTTCTTCCATTGTCTTTCATGGCTGGAAAGACAGGGAGACTATTTATTGAATTTGGAGTAGTTTTATCTTGTGCTGTAATTTTTTCAAGTATTGTTGCTTTAACATTAACTCCAATGTTATGTTCAAAGCTAATTAAAAATAAAGAAAAGATAAATAAAGAACCTGTTCTTATTAGAAAATTTAGAAAATTTTATAGAGAGTCTTTATTAGAATCACAAAATAATCCAAAAAAGGTTTATCTTTTTTCAATTATGATGATAGTTATATCTATACTATTATTTCAAGTAGTACAAAAAGAGTTAGCTCCAACAGAAGATAGAGGGATATTTATTATTTCTATTACGGCTCCCGAGGGATCTACTCTTAGCTATACTGACTCAATAGTGCGTCAAGTTGAGAAAACTTTAAAACCATATGTAAAAAATAAAGAAATTAATACTGTATTTTCGATTGTTGCTCCTGGATTTTCAGGAAAACCAGGTGAAGTTAATTCAGCTTTTATGTTTACCACATTAACTGACTGGGGTAGTAGAAGACATCAAAAAGATATTGTTCGAGAAATTTTTCCTCAATTATTATCTATTCCTGGAGCCAGAATATATGCTATTAACCCGCCAAGTCTTGGTGGTAGTCGCTTCACACCGCCTGTTCAGCTAGTAATTGGTGGAGGAAATTATGAGGATGTTAATGAATGGGGAAATACTTTAATAAAGGAGTCTGCTGGTCTTAAATTGAGAAATGCCAATATTGATTATAAGATTACAAGTCCACGGTTAAATTTAAAAATAAACAGAGACAAGGCTTATGAGCTAGGAGTGTCAGCTGATTCTATCACCAGAACAATGGAGATATTGTTAGCTTCAAATCAAGTCACAACTTTTTCTAAAGACGGCTTAACTTATAATGTAATCTTGCAAGCTGATAAATCATTTAGAATTAACCAAAATAGTTTAGATAATATATTTGTTAAATCCTCAAACTCATCTTTAATACCTTTATCAAACCTAGTTACATATGAAGAGACATCTACTAGCCAAAGCTTGAAGAGAATTAATAGATTACCTTCAACAATATTTTCTGCATCTTTAGCTCCAGGCTATCCATTAGGTGATGCATTAAAAGATTTAATTGGCGTTACAGATTCTGTATTACCAGCTAATGCTAAAATATCATTTAGCGGTCAATCAAAAGAATATTATGAGTCAGGTAGTAGCTTAGAAATAACAATTTTATTTGCTATATTAATTGTGTACCTAGTTTTGGCAGCTCAGTTTGAGAGTTTTAGAAAGCCACTAGCCATAATATTAACGGTACCTATAGCTCTAACTGCTGGACTTTATACTTTGTTTTTAACTGGAACCTCTATAAATGTATATAGTCAAATAGGATTCCTGATGTTAATTGGATTGATTACGAAAAATGGAATATTAGTTGTAGAATTTGCAAATCAATTAAGAAAACAAGGGATGAGTGTAGATGAAGCAATCTTTGAGTCATCTTTAATAAGATTGAGACCAGTTTTAATGACAACTATATCTACTCTTTTAGGGGCTGTTCCTCTTGTAATGAGTAGTGGAGCAGGAGCTGAAAGTAGGTATTCTATGGCAATTGTTGTTTTAGGAGGAATCACTTTATCTTCTTTAGTTACACTGTATCTAGTGCCTGCATTATATAGATTAATAGAAAATAAGCGATAGAGTTATTACTTCATGGGCAATACTTTCAAGCCATCTTGCTTAGAAAAGTATTCTGACAAATCTTCTATATCTTGATCAGATAGCCCAACAGCAAAACCACCCATGATTGCATTTTTTCTAGATCCAGATTTATATGCATTCAAAGTATTGATAAGGTAATTCTTGTATTGTCCAGCTAATTTTGGGTATATTGTTATTTGTGAATTTCCATCTGAACCATGACATGCGGCACAAACTTCGGCTTTAGCTTTTCCTGCATTATAATCAGCATAAACTAATTCTGTCGAAATTAAATTTAAACCAAGAATCATTAATAGTTGTATTATTTTCATTTCAATAACTCAAAATATTGTGCTATATCGTTTATATCTTGATCACTTAATCCTATAGCATTTGCATGCATTGTTTTATGATCTCGATCTTTATTACGATATGCTTTTAAAGCAGAGACTATATAATCTGCGTGTTGACCTGCTAACTTGGGAACCTTGTATGTAGGATAAACATTATTATAACCAGGAATTGCATGACAGCCAGCGCATGTTTCTGATTTTATTTTCCCTGGATGAATTTCATCTGCAATCGCATGCGAGGCAAATAATATTACAAAGGTTACGGCAAGTAATTTATTCATTGATTTCATAGTCTATTTAAGCCAGGATTATACACTATATTTATTAGAGATAAAACTTCATTTTTTTTGTATAATAAAACCTAATATTACGCTGTGAATTGAATTATGCCTATTTATGAATACAAATGTGATGAATGTGGTGCAATTTTTGAAAATTTTCAAAAAATAACCGATAAAGACTTAGATATATGTCAATCTTGCAAAAAAAGTGGAATAAAAAAATTGATATCTTCGTCTGGATTTAGACTTAAAGGGTCCGGTTGGTATGAAACAGATTTTAAAGGAAAGAAGGTTAATGAGGATAAGTCGTCACCGAAATTAAATGCAACTGACAAATCTTAACGCTGAGTGGAATTATATCAATAATGAAAAATTATCATTGTAATGAAATAACTGAAAATATATTAAGCAAAGAAATTAAGTTGTCTGGGTGGGTTGGCAAGCGCAGGGATCATGGTGGAATTATTTTTGTTGATTTAAGAGATTATACCGGTATTGTCCAGCTTGTTTTTAACCCTGAAGACAAAGAGCTTTTTATGAAAGCTGAATCCATTAGATCAGAGTTTGTCATAGAGATAAGAGGAATGGTTAATCCTAGATTAGAAGGCACAGTTAATGATGACTTGGCGACAGGCAAAATCGAAATTATAGTATCTTCTTTGCGAATATTAAATAAGTCTGAAACTCCGCCATTCAAAATTAATGATGACAATGTCAATGAAGATCAAAGACTCCAATATCGTTATCTAGACATGAGAAGCGATAAGATGCAAAAGACTATACGTTTCAGATCAAAACTTATTCAAATAATTAGAAATTATTTTTATTCTAAAGAGTTTATTGATATTGAGACTCCTATTTTAACGAAAACAACTCCAGAAGGTGCGAGAGACTACTTAGTTCCTAGTAGAGTACACCCAAAAGAATTCTTTGCTTTACCTCAATCCCCGCAATTATTTAAACAAACCCTGATGATTGGTGGATTAGATAAATATTTTCAAATTGCAAAGTGTTTCAGAGATGAAGATCTAAGGTCTGATAGACAGCCTGAATTTACACAGCTTGATGTTGAATTATCATTTACTGATGAAGAAGAAATCATTCAAATAGTTGAAGAATTATTTGCTTTAATCTTTAAAGATATTATGGATTATAAGGATAATTTAAATTTTGAACGTATGTCATACCATGATGCATTGAAAAACTATGGCTGTGATAAACCAGACCTAAGAAATCCATTAATTTTAAAAGATATTAAAGAATTAGTGAAAGGAGTAGACTTTAAAGTATTTTCTGATCATGTAAATAATTCAACCTCCAGGATAGCTGCTTTGAAAGTGCCGGGTGGCATCTCTTTGTCTAGGAAAAATATTGATGATCTCACGGAAGTTGTGAAAAATTTTGGAGCAAAAGGTCTTGCGTATTTTAAATGTGAAGATATTTCTGACATAGAGAATGGAATTGCTTCTCCAATTAAAAAATTCTTAAACACTGAAGTTATCCAAAATATTCTCACTGAAGTTGATGCGAAAAACGGCGACTTAATATTTTTCTCTGCAGATTCTACTGATATTGTTAATAGTTCTATGTCAGCACTAATAAAAGACCTGGGTTCAAGCTTAAATCTTTTATCTGGTGGATGGAAGTTTTTATGGGTTCTGGACTATCCTCTTTTTGAGCAAGATTCAGAAGGAAATCCCACCTCTATACATCACCCATTTACTTCCCCGAAAAATTTTAATGATTTATCAGAAGCTGATGTGTATAAAATCCCGTCCAGGGCATATGATTTAATTTTGAATGGCAATGAAATTGGTGGCGGATCTATGAGAATACATTCGAAAGATATACAGATGAAAGTATTTGAGCTACTAAATATTAGCGAAGAGGAAATGAATAAAAAATTTGGATTTTTCTTAAAAGCATTATCTTTTGGTTGTCCACCTCATGGAGGAATAGCTTTTGGAATAGATAGATTAGTTATGCTGTTATTAGAATTAGATTCTATACGAGAGACAATTGCTTTTCCAAAAACTCAATCTTCATCATGTCTACTGACTAATGCGCCATCTAGTGTAGATGAAAAACAGTTACGTGAGCTATCTATTAATACAACTAAATCAATAAAATAAGATATGGATTATAAAGAATCTCTTTTAAAAACACAGTCTTTGTTAAAGAATAATAATGCTAAAATTATAGCGCATTATTATGTTGACGAATTAGTCCAAAGGTTGGCAGAAGATACTGGAGGCCTAGTTAGCGATAGTCTTGAAATGGCAAGATATGGTGCAAAGCAAAAAGAGTCCACGCTAATAGTTGCAGGTGTAAAATTTATGGGGGAAACAGCTAAAATTCTCAGCCCAGATAAAAAAATACTAATGTTAGACATAGAAGCAACCTGTTCTCTTGATACTGGTTGTGATTATATAAGTTTCAAAAAATTTTGTGATGATCATCCTGATAGAGAGGTTGTAGTATATGCAAATACAAGCGCAGAAGTTAAATCAATTGCTGACTGGGTAGTTACATCCAGTATGGCAGTTTCTCTTATTGAACACTTAACCTCTTTAGGTAAAAAATTAATATGGGCGCCTGATAAATATCTTGGAAATTATATTTTAGAGAAAACTGGTGCAGACATGCTGTTATGGGATGGATCTTGTATAGTTCATGAAGAATATAAAGCTATCGAACTAAAAAAGATGATTAAGGAGTATCCAGATAGCGATGTTCTTGTGCATCCAGAATCCCCACGAAGCATAATACAAATGGCTCATGTAGTAGGCTCAACAACTAGATTAATAGAAGCGTCTAAGAGTAGTAGTAAAAAATATATTATCGTGGCTACAGAAAAAGGAATTTTTTATCAGATGAAAAAATATTCACCTGAAAAAATATTCTTAGAAGCTCCAACAGAAGGTGAAGGTGCCACATGTAAGAGTTGCGGGAGGTGTCCTTGGATGAATTTAAATACTATTAATAAAGTTTTAAACGTATTTAAATCAAAATCCAACGAAATAACTTTATCGCATGATATAATAGCTAAAGCTAAGACCCCAATAGATAGAATGGTTAATTTTCGCTCAAATAATATTATCAATAAGGCATCTTAATATGGCAGGACATAGTAAATGGGCAAATATTCAGCATAGAAAAAAAGCCCAAGACAATAAACGAGGTAAAACTTTTACAAAGGTAATCAGGGAAATAACTGTTGCTGCTAAAATGGGTGGGACCGATGTAAGTAGTAACTCACGATTAAGATTAGCTCTATCTAAAGCTAATGCAGCGAATGTTCCAAAAGATACAGTAAAAAGAGCAATTGACAAAGCTTCTGGGCAGAATAATGATAATTTTGAGGAAATAACATATGAAGGTTATGGACCTAAAGGTATTGCTGTAATAATTGAATGTTTAACAGATAATAAAAATAGAACAGTTTCTGACTTACGGCATGCGTTAACAAAACACGGAGGTAGTCTTGGAACCAATGGCTCTGTATCTCATTTATTTCGAAAAGTTGGAATAATGAAATTACTAAATGTTACTGAAGATGATTTGCTGGAACATATGGATTTTGTAGATATTGAAGATTTTGAGATGATTGATGCTGACTGTATTATTTTTACAAAACCTAATGAGTTATTTAATACCAAAAAATATTTTGAATCTAAAACCGTCCAAGTAGCTGATGAAGAAATAATTATGGATGCTCTAACAACAATAGAAATGAGTAAAGATGATGAGGAACAGATTTCTGACTTATCTAGTAAAATAGAGGAGTTAGATGACGTTCAAAATGTTTATATGAACGCTAGTCTTTCATAGAATTTATGATAATTATATTAGGAATTGATCCCGGAACAAATATTACTGGATTTGGATTAATTAAACTTATAGATAATAATTTTACCTATATACATCATGCAGTCATTAAGACTGGTTTAAAGAATAAATATACAACTAAACTTGCGCTGATTAATGAGGCTACAAATAATATTATAGATGAATATAACCCATCACATGTGGCTATCGAATCAGTATTTTTTAGTGTAAATGCAGGAACAGCTATAAAGCTTGGCCAGGCAAGAGGAGCTGCTATTTGTGCATGCAGTAGAGCGGCTTTAGAAGTTTTTGAGTATAGCCCTAGAACGGTAAAAATGGTTGTAACAGCAAGTGGCGCATCTGACAAAGAACAGCTTCAAAAAAAAGTTAAAAACATCCTTAAAATTAGGCGTAAATTAGAAATAGATGCTTCTGATGCCCTAGGTGTTGCTATATGCCATGCAATGACATACATAGATAACCCTGATAATGTCAAAAGTATTTAGATTATGAATACGTTAATCATAAACGAAATATTTTATTCAATTCAAGGCGAAAGTTTATCATCTGGAATGCCTACAATCTTTATCAGGTTAACTGGTTGCCCTTTAAGATGTCAATATTGTGATACAGCCTATGCCTTTACGGAAGGATCTAAAAAAACTTTTGATGAGATAATCGGTGAGGTGCGAAAATTCAATTGTAACAATATTACAGTAACTGGTGGGGAACCATTATCTCAAAAAAATACAATCGATCTTTTAACTATGTTGAATGATTTATCATACAATGTCTCTATCGAAACAAGTAATGCTGTTTCAATAAAAAGGTTAGATAATAAAACAATAATTATATTAGATGTTAAAACACCAGCTTCAAAGGAATCTGATAAAAATATTATAGATAATTATAAATATCTAAAACCTATAGATCAGATTAAATTTGTTATTTGTGACTTAGATGATTATATATGGGCAAAGGATTATATTTTTAAATATAATTTATATAAGAAATGTACTCTTTTATTTTCTCCCAGTTATGGTGAAATGGATATAAAAATCCTTGCTGAAAATATGCTGAAAGATAATATTCCAGCTAGACTACAGACTCAGTTACATAAAGTTATATGGAGTGATGAACGTGGAAAGTAATATGAATGCTTTGGTTCTTTTTTCTGGTGGCCTAGATTCTACAACATCATTGGCCATTGCTAGATCTATGGGATACAAAATTATAGCTCTCACCATTAATTATAAACAAAGGCATGACTATGAAATAATTGCTAGTAAGAAAATTCTATCCAATTATCCTGATGTCAAACATATAATTTTTGATATAGATCTAACCAAGATAGGTGGATCAGCATTAACTGATTCAAGTCTTAATGTGCCAACTAAAGAGTCTACTGGTATTCCAATTACTTATGTTCCGGCTAGAAATACAATATTCTTATCAATAGCAGCATCTTATGCTGAAACATTAAAAATTAAAGATATATTCATAGGTGTAAATGCAATTGATTACTCTGGTTACCCAGACTGTAGACCTGAATTCATAACATCTTTTGAGAAAATGATAAATTTAGGAACAAAAGCTGCTTTGGAAGGGAGTCCATTTAAGATTTTAACTCCATTAGTTAGTATGACTAAGTCAGAGATAATTAATATAGGAATAAAGCTAGGAGTGGATTATTCTGCTACGGTTTCCTGTTATTCATTATCTAAAAGCGGAGAGGCTTGTGGTAACTGTGATTCTTGCAAGTTTAGAAAAAAAGGTTTTTTAGATGCCGGAATTGATGATCCAACACTTTATAAAAAATAATTAAAAAATGTAATGCTTATATTACTGTTTGCTAATATAATTATAAAAACTAAAAAATGAA
Source organism: Gammaproteobacteria bacterium (assembly GCA_029246085.1). Classification (GTDB taxonomy): domain Bacteria; phylum Pseudomonadota; class Gammaproteobacteria. The sequence continues at coordinate 27,907 of JAQWOB010000035.1, read as the reverse complement.
TAGATAGGAATAGGTAGGAATGGAAATCTCAGGTTTATTATTGTCATACATAGCGATTTTAGGTTTTATCCTTGGTTTTGTTGTAAGTAAAACAAATTTTTGCACAATGGGTGCTGTTTCAGACTGGGTTAATATTGGAGATTTATCACGTTTTAAGTCTTGGATGTTTGCTGCAGCTATTGCAATACTTGGAGTGACTGTATTTGAATTTCTATCATACTTCGACCTTAATAACTCAAGAATACCTTACAGAAACTCTGTTTTTAGTTGGCCTAGATATGTTTTGGGCGGGCTTATGTTTGGCGTAGGAATGACGTATGCAAGTGGGTGTGGTAATAAAGTTTTAATAAGAATTGGTGGAGGCAACCTTAAATCAATAGTAGTTCTTCTGATAGCGGGCCTCATGGCATATATAATGACCAGAACAGATTTTTATGGAATAATTTTCCATAGTTGGATGAACCCAATTAGCCCTGATTTAGCTATATTAGGGATAGAAGATCAATCATTGTCTACAATCATGTCGTCTATAATATTTACAGCAAATACAGTGTATTACAAGCTTACAATAGGTTTACTGGTAGGGTTTATCTTCATGTATTATATATTCAGATCCGGTTCTTTTGTAAAAAATATAGATAATGTAATTGGTGGTTTTATAGTAGGAAGCGTTGTAGTCCTTGCTTGGTATTTAACAGGTTCTACTTTAGGACAAGAATGGATTGAAACGAATGACTTTTTAGATAGTCCATTGCCGGGTGTAGGAGTTCAGTCTTTTACATTTATAAACCCGATGGGTGAAAGCATCATATATTTTAGCAAGTCTGCAGATATTTATTATTTGACCTTCGGTGTTACTGCTTTACTTTCTGTTATTTTAGGTTCTTTTGTCTACTCCATGATGTCTAGAAGCTTTAGGATGGAATGGTTTCAGTCAAAAGAGGACTTTAAAAGACATATGATAGGTGCTGTTCTGATAGGTATTGGTGGTGTACTATCAATGGGTTGCACGATTGGTCAAGGAGTGTCAGGAGTATCGACTCTAGCAATAGGGTCATTTATAACATTAACATCAATAGTTATTGGCTCAGCTATCGCAATGAAAATAGAATATTATAATGCAGTCTATGAAGATTGTAGTTTTTTTGATAGTCTTAGGTCTTCATTAGCAGATCTGAATTTAATACCAAATAAATTCAGAGCACTTGAAAAGATATAATGGGGCGTTAGCTCAGTTGGTAGAGCAGTGGCCTTTTAAGCCATTTGTCACTGGTTCGAATCCAGTACGCCCTATATAATCAGGCTATGAAGAATTTTTTAATCATATTCTTAGTATTATTTTCTATACATATCTCAGCAGAGCCAGTTGAGATTAAATATAATTCAATTGTTCTTAATGGCTTCTATTCTTCTCAGTCTGAAAAATCTAAATCTATTGCTATAATTCTTCATGGTACTCGTGGACATCAAAATTTAGAACTTATGACCTCATTGAGAGATTCTCTCTTAAGTAATGGAGTAGATAGTCTTACTATTAACTTGAGTTATGGAATAAATAATCGGATTAATGACTTTCTTTCATGCGATATAGAGCATGAGCATAAGCAATCAGATTCTCAAGATGAAATAAATTTATGGTATGAATATATAAAAAAAATAGGATATGAGAAAATATATCTTATCGGACATTCTAGGGGTGGTTTAGATATAATTAATTTTTATGAAAGTTTGGATTCTAAATATCAAAAGCCTATCAATTCAATGTTTTTATTGGCTCCTATATCAGAGACCTGGAAATCTTCTGTAGATAGATATAAAGAAAACTATAATATTGACCTTAATGATCTAGTAAATAAGAAGATTAAGAAGTTAAAAGTTAATTTTTTGGGTTGTGAAGATGCAACTGTCTATAGTGATTCATTTTTAGATTATTACTTGCTTGATGATGAGAGTCGTTTTCCTGATAGCGACCGTAAACGATTTTTTAATAATGGTTTGAAGCTTCATCTTTTGAATACTCTAGGGAAAGTATATGTAATAACCGCCTCGGAAGATACTGTGGTTCCCAATACTTATGGAATAGTTAAGGATGTTACAACTAAAGATAAAGAAAAAAATATTGAGTTACATCAAGTTGATGGTGCTGATCATTTTTTTAGAGATTTTTACTTTGATGACCTTGTAGAAATAATAGTGGAGAGAATAAATTAAATAAAATTTATTTAATTGTAAAAGGTTGATCCTCTGAAGTCTCTGTGTTCGTATTTATTCTTCCATTTATAGTTGTACCAGTTTTAGGTCCTATAGTTACTTCGGAAGAAGATGAGTCATATACTAGATTCCTATCACGGTTCACTTTAATTGTTGCAAACCTATCTTCTTTATCAAAATTCATTAGAACAAATCCACTTCTAACAATTGCTATTTCTGACCATCCATCATCTCTCATGCCCACTCTATAAAACTCAACAACTTCATCTGCAGATATGTCATGAACTAGATGCAATACACCAGTAAAACGTTCACCTTCACCGAATATTATAGTTTGATCAGTCAGGTATTTTGAGTTATCTGGTATAGGAATTGATATTTGTAATTTTTGACTTACGCTAATTTCTTTGACTTCACCATCTTCAGCATTATCTGTACCAGGCATTATTCCGCTTATCATTGCACATGATGTAAATAAAAAGGGAGCGAGTAATATCAATAATAATTTCGATGAATTGAATTTAGTTACCATACTATAATTATACCTATTTTCTGCTTCCTGGGCCATTTATTTCTAACCCATTACTCATATAACTGATAAAGTATTCTAAATTTCTATATTCTTCATTTTGTGCTTTAAAAGGTTTGGCTCTGACTCTGTTTAAGCAACCAGCAAATCTTTCATGTAATGTTACTAAGCGTCCAGCTCCTGACCTATATGCTGGGAAGTGAGTAGAGTGTCCAATGCCTGGACTTGGAATATCAGCTCTTAATTTACTACCTGTCTGGTATACATGACAGTCTGCACAAGAAAAATTTAATTGGCCAACTTTAGTGAAATAGAGTTTTTTGCCAGCCTCATAAGCATCGAGAGCTTCTTGGCTATTTGGTATTTTAACATCAAATTTATTCCCTCTAGATGTATAAGCCATATAAGCAGATATATCAGCCATTGGCCCGCCTTTGTAATAACTCAAGGGCTTCTCACCATTTTTTTTCCTGCAGTTATTAATTGCTAGCTCCAGCGTCATAACCTGATTTGTAGATTCATCAAAGTAAGGATAATTTTGCCTTACTGCTATGCCTGAATTTTCAAAACAAGTCGCATAGGTATTACCATTTTTGAATGGTTGATTAAACAGCTCTTCACCTTGATCAATATTTAGCTCATAAGGAGGAAAATCTTCTATTGATTCCCATTGCTCTCTTGATGATGCATCAATTGAGTAAACTCCATTTTTATAATCACTGAATTCAGTATTAGGAAATCTATTTTCAAAATGATCTCTAAATAACTTTTGATCCTCTTCTGGTGAAGCAAATGCAGTTACATTTATAAATAAAATAATTAATACAAAATTATGAAAATAATTATACATTTAATATTTATTTAACCTCGCCCTGGAGAGAATCTTTATTTCCTTGGTTGTCTTCCCATGTAAGTTCAATCGCATCACCTTTAGAGCCCATATAGGCGAATGTTAGGTAAGGGTTTTTTGAAACTGCTGGGCCCCAATTTATCGTAATCACTTCATCATTATTTGCTTTGCAAATTACTTGTTGTATGAAGTGAGCAGGAATTTTTTCACCTGTTTTCTTATTCTTTCTCTGTCCTGTTTCCATAGGATGCTTAATGATTGCCTTAACAGTTACCACGCCTTTACTTTCTTTTGCTCTAAGTTTTATTGTACTCATAATTATCTAACCTCCACATCCGCCAATTGTTACTTTCACTTCCTTAGAAGCGGTGTATATTTTCCCATTGCTTTTTACGGCCGCTATTACTTTTGAAGTTTTGCCCATTTTAATTCTTGTTCCAACGATTGGCACCGATTTAGAGCTTAAGTTATAACCACTAGATAAAGGTTGAGGATTATTTTCAACAAATATCATTATTGACTCAACATTTTTAAGTTTTGTTTTTACATTTAAGGGGACAATTGCTCCATTTTCTGCAATATCAGGCGCTTTAAGTATAACTTCTGAGCTTTCATTCAAATTATTATGCCCATATACACTATTAATTGAATCACTTAAGCCCGTGATATCAAAAGATGCTTTCGGCCATGCCGCATATAATCTTTTTGGTTTAATCATTAATCCCGCAAGAGTTGTTATAGTACCTACGGTCATAAGGGAATTTTTTAAAAAGTTTCTTCTATTCATAATTTTCCTCAAAGAGTATATAGATACTCTATTATTTTATTAATTTCAGTTTTAGATATGGCCCCATGCTTTCCAAAAGGAGGCATAAATGAGTTTGGGTCATTTTTAGTTGGATCCCAAATTTGATCAAACAAATCCTGTTTATTTGGGAATCTTGCCTTCATTGCTATTAGCGGAGGACCATTATTACCAGCTAGTTCACCATCATCCATCATATGACAGGCCAAGCAGTTACCTTTCTTTCTATCAAAGGCTAATTTTTTACCTTCCTCAATATCTCCAGAATAAGCAGTATTTCCAAGTGACAAGGTAAATACAATAGTAGCAATTAAAGTTCGTATATTTTTCATAATTTCCTAATACAGTATAGTACTGATATGCATAGAAAAAAACTACTTTAATTACAAGTTTTTTCACCAAATAGTGGTTCTAGTGGTCTCGGGTTACCACAGATAATACCAAGTTTTTTAGCTTCAAGTATTTTTTTTTGATCCATATTCATCTTATTTGATCTTATTGAGTTAGATAGAACTTCTAATGCTAACCCTGTGTCACCTAAAAGTTCATAATAATTTGATCTTGATATTGCAGCTTTAAATTTATTATCTTTCAGTGTATAAAGTTTTGAGGATAATCTTAAGTAGTTAGGATTTAAATTGTAATATGATTCTAGAGGCTCTAAAAGTCTTTCAGCATAATCTAGATTTAAGTTATTCTCGACTAATATTTCAGCAATAGATAGAGATATAACGGTATTTAATGGATAAATATTTTTTAGTTCATTTAAAGCCTCTAATGCCTCATCTATTTTACCTTGGCCGACTAATACATTTACATATACGAGCGATATATATAAGTTATTGGGGTTAGTTTTATAGATAGGTGATATTGTATCATATGCGTTTTTGTAATCAGATCGCTTATAATATAGAAGCGCTAATTTATGTTGACTATATTTGTCTTTACTGGTTATTGATCTTATATTTTTATTTATATCCTTAACTATTGAAACGCTAAGAATATTTTTAATATAAATATAATCATCAGTGCTATTTTTCATAGGGTTAATCTGCACAGATGATCTGTTTTGTATGCCAGCAATCCTGTTTTCATACATTGGATGCGTTGATAAATATTCTAAGTTTCTTGATATTTCCCCTGTAGAATTTTCCATTTTATCAAAAAAATTTGCCATCTCTGATAAATCATAATTGGCTTTATGCATAATCTCTACGCCATAATCATCTGCCTCTATTTCATTAGTTCGAATTAAATTAACATTCATTTGCGAAGATAAGCCAATTCCTGCCTTTATAGCTGCCATAGAAGCCTTTGGATTACCTGCAAAAATCCCAGCAATTATTCCTATCCACATTGGTATGTTACTCATGCTTGCATTAGCAATCATTTCAGCCGAATGTCTTAGTTTAATATGTGCAATTTCATGCGCTACTACTCCTGCTAGCTGCGCTTCATTTTCAGATAAAATTATTAAACCTATATTCAGTCCAATGTAACCTCCTGGAACCGCAAATGCATTTATTTGGTCTGACTGGACCACAAAAAATTGATACCTTCTTTCTGTATCCATTATGCTTCTCGACAATTTATTACCAAGATAGTTGATATAAGAGATAACTAGAGGATCATTATTAATATAACCAAATTTTTGCAGTCTACGATATGTGCCTATACCAATAATATCTTCTTGTTTAAGTGGAAGGGTCTCACTATATGGATCACCAAGTTCTGGTATTTGGCCTACGCTAAATGCAAAAGGAATATCTGCACAAAACAGGCATATTGATAATAAAAAAGAGGTTGAATATTTTTTTATAGTAACTAACATAGTAGTGGAACATTAATAAATTATTATATACTAATTAATGTACATTTAACTATTATAACCCAAAGGAAAATGCATGTCAGATTTTGATAAAGAATTAGATACTAGCGGACTAAATTGTCCGCTACCTATAATAAAAGCTAAAAAAGAAATTAACGGAATGGATGCTGGTCAAACATTAAAAATTATATCAACTGATCCAGGAGCAGTTAAAGATTTTGAATCATTTGCCACTCAAACAGGAAATCAGTTATTAAGCACGGAAGAGAAAGATAATAAGTTTTATTTTTTATTAAAAAAGAGCTAGAGATTTGTTATATCTTAATAAACTGTTGTTAGTCATTGGCCTAATGACAGTATTATTATCAACAATAACTTTTTACTTATTGTTCAAAATAACCAGTCCAGAAATAGATTACATTGGCTCAGAATACGATGGAATTGTTGTTTTATCTGGGGATCCAGAGAGAGCAGTTTTTGGTAGTAAATTATTTTTTAAAAAAGATGCTAAATTTATATATTTGAGCAAAGAAGCTGGGATAGTTAAAAATTATATTAACCCATCTAAAGAAAGAAGAGTTTATGAAAAATATATAGACATTATTTTAAAAAACAATATTCCAAGAAAGAATATTATTTTGTTTGGCATAGACAATAAGAGCACATATGATGAAGCAAAGTTTTTTAGTGAAATTGATTTATCTGATATAAAAAATGTTTTAATTATCACTAATAAATTTCATGGATATAGAGCTAAAAAAATATTTAACTCATTTGATCAAAATGTTGAAATAGATTTTTTTTATATAGATGACATTAAAGATTGGAAACAAGACAAGAGTGCAATAAAAATAGTTTTCTCGGAAATCATGAAATGTTTCTTATACTATACATATGATGATTTTAATGGTTACTTGGCCCATCAATAATTATTATATATTAATGAAAATTATCAATAAATAATGATGATTGGCCAAAAAAGATGTATTATGGACTGGTTGTAAAACAAGGGAAATTATGAAATTAAGTGGATCGCAAATAATCATAGAGTGTTTAAAGAAAGAGGGTGTTGAATTCATCTTCGGATATCCGGGTGGAGCAGTACTGCATATATATGATGCTTTGTTTGGGGATAAAAAAATTAAACATATCTTAACTAGACATGAACAAGGAGCTACTCATGCAGCAGATGGATATGCTAGAGCTTGCGGTAAACCTGGTGTTGTTTTAGTTACATCAGGCCCAGGTATTACAAACTGCGTTACTGGATTGGCTACAGCTCATATGGATTCTGTGCCTATGATTATAATTTCTGGTCAAGTCTCGAGAGAATATGTTGGTAGTGATGCTTTCCAAGAAGCAGATGCAACAGGTATAACAAGACCTGTAACAAAGCATAATTTTTTAGTAGATAGCAGAGAGTCTATAGCAGAAGTTTTTAAGAAAGCCTTTATTATTGCAACAACTGGTCGTCCTGGTCCTGTTCTTATAGATATCCCTAAAGATTTAACTGACCCTAAGGTTAAGATAAATTTTGAGCATCCAAAAAAAGTGAAACTAAGATCTTATAAGGCCCCCATTTCAGAATCTAAGTCAAAAATTGATGAAGCTGCTAAATTACTAGCTTCTGCAAAGAAACCAATGGTTTATGCAGGTGGAGGGGTAATTTTAGGTAATGCCCATAAAGAGTTAGCCGCTCTCGTTAAAAATATTGGATACCCTATAACTAATACGTTGATGGGTCTTGGTTGTTATCCTGCCACAGATAATCAATTTTTAGGAATGCTGGGAATGCACGGTACTTATGAAGCTAATATGGCGATGCATGACTGTGATGTTTTATTGGCAGTTGGAGCTAGATTTGATGACAGAGTGACAGGTGATACATCAAAATTTTGCCCATCTGCAAAAATTATACATATTGATGTAGACCCTTCTTCTATATCTAAAATTATAGAAGTAGATTTGTCTCTTGTTGGAGAGACATCAAAGATATTAAGGGATCTGAATAAAGCTGTCAAACCATACCTAAAAAATATTAATAAATCAGCTCTTAAGAGATGGTGGACTCAGATTGATAAGTGGAGAACAAAAAAATGTCTATCTTATAAAAAATCCAAAACAATCATTAAACCTCAATCTGTAATAGAGACTTTATACGAGATAACTAAAGGTGATGCATATGTAACTTCTGATGTTGGTCAGCATCAAATGTGGGCTGCCCAATATTATAAATTCGATAAACCAAACAGATGGATTAATTCTGGAGGTCTTGGAACCATGGGCTTTGGACTTCCTGCCGCAATGGGTGCGCAGTTAGCTTACCCAAAATCTGAAGTTATTTGCGTAACTGGCGAGGCTAGCATATTGATGTGTATACAAGAATTAGCAACTTGTTTGCAATATAGACTACCAATAAAAATTATAACTCTTAATAATAGGTATATGGGAATGGTTAGGCAATGGCAAGAATTTTTCTATGAAGGTAGATATGCAATGTCTTATATGGAAGCTATACCTGATTTTGTTCAGTTAGCATCTAGTTTTGGGCATATTGGTATCAAAATTGAAAAACCTTCAGAATTAAAAAGTAAGCTGCAGGAAGCTATGAATTTAAAAGATAGATTGGTTTTTGTAGACATCATCACCGACCAAGAAGAGAATGTTTACCCAATGATTAAAAGTGGCCAAGCCCATAATGAAATGCATTTATCACCCACTGGCAAAGATACGGAGCTCGCGTAAATATGGATGAGAAAAGACATATTATATCGATTCTAGTTGAGAATGAGTTTGGTTCATTATCTAGAATTGCTGGTTTATTTTCTGCACGAGGATACAATATTCATTGTTTAAATGTTGCACCCACAAATGATGAGTCAATTTCAAGAATGACACTGGTGACATTTTGTAATGACCAAAAAATAAAACAATTAGCGAAACAATTAGACAAGCTAATTGATGTTGTAAATGTCAAAGATTTGACTGAAGAGACGCATATAGAAAGGGAGATGTTGCTTCTAAAGTTGAAATGTAATAAGAACCAAAGAGATGAAATAAAAAGACTAACAGATATTTTTAGAGCACGTATTATAGATGTGACAGATACCACCTATACTATTGAATTAACTGGTGCAACCGAAAAAATTCTTGCTTTTATCGAATCAATGGGAAAAATTAAAATAATAGAGATGGTTCGTTCTGGTACGTTGGGTATAAGCCGAGGCATTGATAGTTTAGAAAATATTAAGTGAGGAATAAAATGAAAGTATATTACGATAAAGATGCAAACCTAGATAATATTACAAATCTTAATGTGACCATAATTGGATATGGTTCACAAGGACATGCACATGCCCTTAACCTTAAAGACTCAGGCGTCAATGTGACTATTGGGCTTAGAGAGGGTTCAGTGAATGCAGCGAGAGCTAAAAAAGAAGATCTAGAAGTTTTACCTGTTAAAGATGCTGTTTCTAAAGCTGATATCGTGATGATTCTTGCACCAGATGAGTATCAGGGAGATATTTTTAAAGAATCAATAGAGGCAAATTTAAAAGAGAATGCAATGTTAGCTTTCGCGCATGGTTTTAATATACATTATGGACAAATAAAGCCGGATGCTAAAAATGATGTATTCATGGTAGCTCCAAAAAGCCCCGGTCATTTAGTTAGATCAACTTTTCTTGCAGGTAAAGGAGTGCCTACTCTAATTGCAATCCATAATAATAATTCTGGAAAAGCAAAAGATGTTGCATTAGCTTATGCGTCAGCCATAGGTGGTGGGAGAGCAGGGATAATTGAAACAGACTTTAAGGAAGAAACTGAAACTGATCTATTTGGTGAGCAAGCTGTCCTATGTGGCGGCGTTACTGCGCTAGTAAAAGCTGGATTTGAGACTTTAACAGAAGCTGGTTATGCGCCTGAAATGGCTTATTTTGAATGCCTTAATGAGTTAAAGCTTATAGTAGATTTAATGTATGAAGGTGGAATGACGGAAATGAGATATTCTATTTCTAATACTGCGGAGTATGGCGATTTAACAAAAGGCCCTATAATCATAGATGATCATGTAAAAGCTAATATGAAACTAGTGCTTGCAGATGTTCAGAATGGTAAATTTGCCAAAGATTTTGTTAATGAAGTAAAAAGTGGATCTAAAGAGTTTGATAGACTGAGACAAGAAGGCTCAGAACATTTAATAGAAGAGACAGGTAAAAAATTACGTAGTATGATGTCATGGATGGGAGACAGTAAGCTCGTAGATGAAAAAATAAAATAATGATTGAAGAGAAAAAGAAGAGATCGCGAGGCGTATTTCTTCTTCCAAATTTAATTACAACCTCTGCTTTATTTAGTGGATTCTATGGAATTGTATCTTCGATAAATGGTGATTTTGTTATTGCATCATTGGCTATACTTATTGCAATGGTCCTTGATGGTTTGGATGGTAGAATTGCTAGACTAACAAATACTCAAACAGTGTTTGGAGAAAATTACGATAGTTTATCGGATATGATTTGTTTTGGGTTAGCTCCTGCAATTATGTTGTATACATGGGCCAATACAAATTTAATTTTAAACTTAGATTCCTCTAAAATTATATTAATATGCTGTTTTATTTATGTTGCTTCGGCTGCTATTAGATTAGCTAGATTTAACTCAAAAATACAAACCCACGATAAAAAATATTTTATAGGATTAGCTAGTCCAGCAGCATCAGCAGTTATTATCACATATATATGGATAGTAGAGACGATGGTAAATGGATATATGCACTACATATGGGTTGGATTATTCATCTTGCCGTTATTATCATTTTTGATGATTAGCAACATTACTTATTATAGTTTTAAAGATTTTGATATTCGTCATAAAGTACCGCATATCACTTTATTTGTAATCGCATTAATCATTTCATTTATATCTTTTGATCCACCATTGGTATTGTTCTCATTTTTCTTACTTTATGCGTTATCAGGTCCAAGCATGTATCTCATGAGAATAGTTAAGAAAAAAAAGTCATTCTCTAAAGAGAAAACCTCTACAAAGCCTTAATATTTCTTGCAAATTTACTTATTTAATATAAAGTTTCAGTTATGATTAAATCAATTTCTATAATTGATATCCTCTTTTAAATGGCTTTTTAAAATTGTCATTATAGTTTTAATTTACTTAACTTAAATTTACCTAATAATATGAATGATAAAAATCTAATAATTTTTGATACAACTCTAAGAGATGGAGAGCAAAGTCCTGGAGCATCGATGGATGTTAATGAGAAAATGAAAATTGCTATTGCGTTAGAGGAATTAAATGTAGATATTATTGAAGCTGGTTTTCCTATAGCTAGTGCTGGAGATTTCAAATCTGTACAAGAAATATCTAAAATAATAACAGGCTCTACCATCTGTGCTCTTGCGAGAGCTTTAGATAAAGATATTTCCACTGCCGCAGAATCATTAAGAGATGCCAAATTTCCTAGAATACATACTTTTATTGCGACATCTCCTATACATATGGAAAAAAAATTAAAAATGACGCCAGAAAAAGTGCTATCAACTGCAGTTGCAGCAATAGAGTTGGCAAAGACTTTTACTGATGATATAGAATTTTCACCTGAAGACGCAGGAAGATCTGAGTTAAAGTTTTTATGTGAAGTTATAGAGGCAGCAATAAATGCAGGAGCTAAAACTATAAATATTCCTGATACAGTTGGATATAACTTACCTCATCAGTTTGGAGAATTAATTAAAAACATAATCTCAAATGTATCAAATTCTGATAAAGCAATATTTTCAGTACATTGTCATAATGATCTGGGTCTTGCCGTAGGTAATTCATTGTCTGCAGTATTGAATGGAGCCAGACAGGTTGAATGCACAATTAATGGATTAGGTGAAAGAGCAGGCAATGCAGCTCTTGAGGAAATTGTAATGACAGTTAGAACTAGACAGGATGTTTTTAAATGCGATACAAGTATAAATTCAAAAAAAATATTAAAGTGCTCTAGACTTGTCTCCTCTATAACAGGGTTTCCTGTCCAGCCAAATAAAGCGATAGTGGGTAAGAATGCATTTGCTCATGAATCAGGTATTCATCAAGATGGAATAATTAAATCTCGTGAAACTTATGAGATTATGAGAGCTGAAGATATTGGTTTGGCAAGTAACTCTCTGGTGTTAGGAAAACATTCCGGGAGAAATGCTTTTAAACAGAAACTAATTGACCTAAACATCATGCCTAAAGATGATATAGCTTTTGATGACTTATTTTATAGATTTAAGGATTTAGCTGATAAAAAACATGAAATATTTGACGAGGATCTCATAAATCTTTCATCTAATGTAAAAGTTTCTGTAAATTTAATTAACTTTAATTATATGAATATTGTTACTGAAACTAATAAAAAACCCCATGCTCATGTTAAGCTTTCGATAAATGGCATCCTCGAAGAAGCTAAAGCAACAGGGGACGGTGCTGTAGATGCAGCATATAATGCAATTGAAAGTATTGTTAAAAGTGGTTGTAAGTTAACCCTTTATTCCGTAAATAATATAACATCTGGTACTGATGCTCAGGGCGAAGTAACGGTCCGCATAACTAAAAATAATAGTGTCTTTAATGGGCATGGCGCTGATACTGATATTGTTAAAGCTTCAATCTTAGCATTAGTTAATGCATTAAATAAATTCAAAGAAAATCCCGAGGCTAATTCTTCTAAAAAAAGAGGAATTTAATGGAAAGCATGATTAAGAAATATTTTCCTGAAATGGGAATTGACATATTTTGGTATTCTAAAAAATTAACACAAAATATTTCTTCTGAAAATAACAATCTTATAAGTCTTGACGAAACAATTAAGAAATGTAAAAAATGTAATTTACATAAAACAAGACAAAATACAGTATTCGGAGAAGGGGACCCAGACTCAAATATAATGATAATTGGGGAAGCTCCGGGTAGAGAAGAGGATGAAGTAGGCAGACCTTTTGTTGGCAGGGCAGGTAAACTCTTGAATGAATTCTTAAAATCAATAAACTTGAATAGAGATTCAGTCTTTATTGTAAACACTATCAAATGTAGACCTCCTGAGAATAGAAATCCTGAAGCATCAGAGATAAGTGCTTGTTCAGATTATTTAGACCAACAAATAAATATTATTAAACCAAAGGTTTTAGTGTTGCTAGGAAAAATTGCTGCAAATAGATTGCTCGGTGAAGATATGCCTATGTCTGAACTTAGGCTCAAAAAATTTTTTATTGATAAATATGATATTCCTGTAATAGTGTTCTATCATCCGGCATATATTTTAAGAAGCCCTTCTCAGAAAAAGAAAGTTTGGGATGATTTACAATATCTTAAAGGTATAATTGACTCTAATGTCAGCTAAATTATCTCAATTTATAGAATATAGAGACATCGAAATGATTGATCTCGATGATATTTATGATATGGAATGCCAGTCATATGATTTCCCATGGACACGGAATATTTTGAAAGACTGTATTATGAATAGATATGATTCGTATCTAGCAACACATAATAATACTATTGTTGGATATATTATTTCTAAAGTAACTCCTTTTGAATCGCATATTCTAAATTTAACGGTAAATAAAAAATATCGTAATAATGGTATTGGATCAGAACTTCTGGAGATGGTTATTCATAAATGTAAAATATTGAAATCAGAAATTATATTATTAGAGACACGTTTAACAAATGGGTCTGCAATAGCATTATATGAGAAATACGACTTTAAAAAGATTGGGTTCAGAAAAAATTACTATAAGACTTCTCTCGGAAAGGAAGACGCCATAGTTTATAAGAAAATATTGGACTAAAGTTCTTCTGGGCTCACGGCTTTAATTGAGAGCGCATGTACTTCAGTTTTCATTAACTCATCTAGGTTTTGATATATTAGTTTATGTCTATTAACCATGCTCTGACCTTTAAAATGCTCGCTCACAATATATAGCTTAAAGTGCCCTCCTGATTTTGCTCCGGCATGTCCAACATGTAAATGACCTTCATCTACTATATCAATTTTCAAAGGATTAAGAGATTGGAGCCCATCTTCGATTAGTTTCATTCGTTTTTCACTCATGACATTATTATAGGGTAGTTTTCATTTTTTTATATAACAAATGAGAGTTATGTAACTTTATGTTAGAATATTATACTAAATATCTGGATTATAATATGAGTGATAAAGTCATTTTTTCTGGTGTACAACCATCAGGCGAAATACATATAGGCAACTATTTAGGAGCCATAACACAATTTGTTAACTATCAGGCTGATTATAAGAGTATTTTCTCGATAGTAGATCTCCATGCAATAACAGTTTGGCAAGATCCTGAAGCATTAAAAAACAGCACTCGAGAAGTTTTAGCAATATTTTTAGCCTCTGGGTTAGATGAATCTAAGAATATTATATTTAATCAGTCACAAGTTCCTGAGCATACTCAGTTAGCTTGGATATTAAGCTGCACAGCTAGAGTTGGTTGGTTGAATAGGATGACACAGTTTAAAGATAAGGCTGGAAAAAATAGAGAGAATGCCTCGATAGGACTTTATACATACCCAGTTTTAATGGCTGCTGATATTTTGCTATATTCAGCTTCTCATGTTCCTGTAGGAGAGGATCAAAAACAACATCTGGAGTTGGCTAGAGATATCGCTCATAAATTTAATACAGACTATAATGAAAACTGTTTTATTCTTCCTGAGCCACTCATGAATAAGTCGACAACAAGGATAATGAGTCTTAGAGATGGTTCAAATAAGATGAGTAAGTCTGATATTTCTGAATATTCTAGAATCCTTATGACAGATTCAAATGATCAGATTTCTTTGAAAATTAAAAAGGCTAAAACAGACTCTTTGAAGATGCCAGACACTTTGAAAGAAGCTGAGACAAGGCTTGAGATTAATAATTTACTTAATATATATAGTGCATGTGGTTTAATTGATAAAGAAGAGGTTATATCTAAATATGCATCTAGAGAAATATCATTATTTAAAAAAGATTTAACTGAAGTTATAATAAAGACAGTGGAGCCAATTTCTATAAAAACAAATCTCTTGTTAAAAGATGAAACATACTTAGATAAAATTCTTCGTGAGGGAGCAAGTAAAGCTAGAGTGATAGCAGATAAAACTATCAGAAATATTTATGATCAAATTGGTATGATTAGTAGATGAATACGTCCAATACAAATAGTAATGATACAAGTATTGTATTTAATGGTAAAACAATTACAGATATTCCTGAAGATCTTTTTATACCACCCGAAGCCTTAAGGGTTATCATAGAACAATTTGAAGGGCCGCTTGATCTTCTACTATACCTTATAAAAAAACAAAACATTGATGTTGTGGATATTCCAATATTACCAATAACTAATCAGTATGTAGAATATATTAATATGATGCAGGAAATGCAATTTGAATTGGCATCTGATTATCTGGTGATGGCGTCAACGCTTGCTGAAATAAAATCTAGAATGCTTGTTCCTAATGAAGAAGACGAGGAGGATGAAGAAGATCCAAGAGCTAATTTGATTAAAAGATTAATGGAGTATCAAAAGTATAAAAATCTTTCTGAGAAATTAGATGAAATGCCACGACTAAATAGAGATACTTTTATTATCTCTAGAATATTTGCTAATATTGAAAAAAAAGACACTATGCCAGCTATTGACCTAGGAGAGTTGGAGATTGCTTTTCAAGAAGTTCTTAAGAGAGCTGAAATATTTGCTTCACATGAAATACAGTCTGAAGCTTTATCTGTTCGAGAGAGAATGTCATTTATATTGGATATAATTAATAAAAATGAAACAATTAAGTTTATAGATTGTTTTACATACCAAGAGGGAAGAATGGGTGCGATAGTTACTTTTTTAGCAATACTTGAGTTAGCTAAAGAAGGTTTAATAGATATAGTGCAGAACCAAGGCTATTCTATGATTTATCTACAATCTGTCATATTATGAGTTATTCTAAACCATTAAATTTAATTATCGAAGGTGCTCTTTTAGCGTCAAATGATCCTCTATCGCTCCAAGATATTGCTAATTTATTTGATAAAGACAAGCCATCTAAAAATGAAATACAGAAAACAATTGATGTCTTAAATGATAATTATAAAAATCATTCATTTGAAATAGTGCATGTTGCTAGTGGTTTTAGAATGCAGGTCAGAAAAGGATATGATGATTGGATATCTAAGTTAAATAAACAGTCTTCAACTAGATATTCGAAGGCTTTCTTAGAAACATTAGTGATCATTGCTTACAAGCAACCTGTAACTAGGGGTGATATCGAGGAGATAAGAGGAGTTTCAGTTAATCCACAAATAATAAGGAATTTAATTGAGTTTGAGTGGGTAAAAGTTGTAGGTCATAAAGAGACGCCTGGTAAACCAGAGTTACTAGCTACAACCAAAAAGTTTCTAGATTATTTCAATTTAAAATCTTTAAGTGATTTGCCGCCACCTTCAGAATTAGAAGTACTATAAGAAGTATATGAGTCAGTGATAAGACCTTGTGATTTTATACAAAATAAAGCTATAAATAGATTAAGGCATAACAGAAAATCAATGGCTCCCCCCAATAAGGTTTTCATTATTCTTTGAGTCGCGGCATCAACATAACTAAATTACAGGGTTTAGTTTCACTATCTAGTTGATATTGTATTATTTCCTTCCATGCAGTAGAGCATGCATCAATCGATCCAGGCAGTACAAAAATAAATGTAGAATTAGCTACCCCTGCTAAAGCTCTAGACTGAAGACATGATGTTTTTATTTTTTGGTATGATATTGATCTAAATAATTCTCCAAAGCCTTCAATTTCTTTATCAAGAAGTACCTTAATCGCTTCCGGAGTTCCGTCTCTCCCAGTTATACCAGTTCCTCCACTTGTAATTATGACATCAATTTTATCATCTACTAAATATTGAGATATTTTATGTCTAATTTGGTATATATCATCAGGTACAATAGTGATTTCAATTATATTATGTCCCGTTTCAGTTATATCTTTTTTTAATAATTTACCAGATTTATCAGTAGCAGTTGTTCTAGTATCTGATACGATTACAATTATTATGTTTAATTTCTTCATTTATTTAATAAATATTATTTACTACAATATAGTCAATAATTTGCATAATGTATAGGGTGCAAAAGATATTATCAATGTTAGGAGTTCTCTCTAGAAGGGAATGTGAGAAGAATATTGTTAGAGGCTTGGTAAAAGTAAATAATATTGTTGCAACATTGGGAACAAAAGTAAAAATTGGAGATTCAATAACATTTGATAAAATCAAGTATACTGTTTCATCAGCTATATTTGATTCAAAGATTGAAATAATAATTTATCACAAACCTTGTGGAGAAATCGTTACATCTAAAGATAATGCTAACAGAAAAACTGTATTTGAAAGATTGCCTGATATAAATGGAAAATGGATTAATATCGGAAGACTTGACTTAGAGACATCTGGTTTATTATTATTTACTAACAATGGCGATATTGCTAATAAAATGATGCATCCATCCTCTAATATTTCAAGAAAATATGAAGCTGTAATTAAGGGATCCTTTAGTGATATTAAAAAAGAACAATGCATCAAAGGGTTAGATATTGGTATGTCTGAAATAGGAAAATTTAATAGCATATCTAAATGTAAGTCTACTACTAATAAATATACTGTTACTTTAAAGACTGGAAAAAACAGAGAGGTCCGAAGAGTATTTCGTTCTGTTGGATGCACTGTGATTAAATTAAAACGTATTCAGTATGACAATATTAAATTAAATAATTTGTTAGTTGGAGAATATAGATATTTGACTGAAAAAGAAATAAAGCTCTTAAGTATACCTTTTGAAAATTAGACTTCTATTTTTTTAAAATTAAAACAGTAGCGCCAAACCCACCATAATTTTTATTAGCAGAATTAGCAGCTAAAATATGAACAGAATTAATTATAAATTTCTCCACAAGCCTTTTTATTGGTGCCTGATTATCTTTATTGTTTAAACCTTTGCCATGTATGATAAGTAAATACTTTGAGCTATTATAATAATTTTCTTTTATAAAACTATTTAATTCTAGTTCAGCTTCATTTGCTGTCAAACCATGTAAGTCTAGTATCTCTGAATTCCCGAATTTATATTTTAAGCTTTTAAGATCATGAATAATTTTATTTTGAATGCCATTTTGTCTATGGCTGAATTCGGCATTCAAGTTTTGATCATATAGGTCATCATGACTGACATTAACGCTGACATAATGCTTATTATCATTATTAGTGACTTTGCCACTTTTATCTCTTAGTATTTGATTTATATCGAGATCCGACTCTTCTAAAAGTTTTTCAAATTCAGTTTTATCCTTTTTATCATTATTCATTTTATTAATATATTACTTATCATTAATATTTAAGTATAATATAAAAAAATAATTAATAGGATTTTAATGAAAATATTATTAACTAATGATGATGGATACAAAGCTCCAGGCATTAAAATCTTGGAAAATCTTCTTTTGAAATATGGCGATGTTACAGTAGCAGGACCTTTTAAAAATATGAGCGCTTGTAGTAGCTCGTTATCTGTACATGGAAAAGTGAGTTATAAAAAAATTGATTCAAAACATTATATTGTTAAAGGTACTCCTGCAGACTGTATTCATATCATAGGTCGTGGTGAAATGAAAAGTATACCGGATATAGTATTTTCTGGAATAAACTTTGGTAGCAATATGGGTGACGATGTCATATATTCAGGAACAGTAGCGGGTGCCATTGAAGGAAGATTTTGCAAATATTCTCCTATTGCTATCTCCATATCTTCTCGAGAACCAAAATATTTAAATGATATTGATGATAAGATTAATTTAATTTTAACTCATATTTTTAGTCAAAAACTAAAATCTAAAAATATTTATAATATTAATATTCCAGATATCCCATTCTCTAAAATTAAGGGGATCAAGTATACCATGCTTGGTAATAGAGATATTTCATTGAAACCTGAGTTATTCAAAAATGGTAATAATTTGCTTGCTCAGATTGGCGCGGTTGGAAAGCCACTTAAGTCTACCAAAAAAACTGATTTTAATGCATTGAAATCTAATTATATTTCTATCACGCCTTTAACGATTAATATGTGTGAGATAAAAAAAATTAAAAGCGTAATCTTTAAATAAAAATAAGTTATTATAAATAATATGAGCATTAAAGATATTTCTTCTGAAGAATTAAAAAAAATGATAAGTTCTCTTAAGGCGCAAGGAATCACTAATACTTCTGTATTAGATATAATGTCTACTATTGAAAGACATATGTTTATGGAGCCTGCGCTAAGAGGTAGAGCGTATGATTTTGATGCTTTACCGATTGGATTCAATCAAACTATTTCATCACCATATATTGTTGCCAAGATGACACAATTATTGATAGAAGCTGATAGTATGAAAAATGTTCTCGAGATTGGAACTGGTTGCGGATATCAGGCATGTATATTGTCTAAACTTTTCGAACGTGTAACTACTATTGAGAGGGTTGAGCCTTTATATTTAAAAACAAAAAACCTCTTAAAATCCTTAAATTATAAAAATATTTTATCTATTTATGGTGATGGTTTTGATGGTTATAAGTTAAATGGTCCATATGATGCAATTATTATGACAGCATCACCATCAATCATTCCAGATAAATTAATTTCTCAACTCAAACCTAATGGCCGTATGGTCTTACCTCTTAATGTGAATGGATCACAAAAACTTTATAGGGTTAAAAACACTAAAAAAGGCATATTTAAGAAAGAAGTAGATGATGTTTTGTTTGTCCCAATGTTAGAAGGGATTGTTTGAAAATTATGCTACACAATTTAATGCAAAAAATTTTATTATTGAAATCTAAAAAAGTTTTAGGTTTCCTAAGTTTTATAGAGTCTATATTTTTTCCAATACCAACCGATGCATTACTCATTCCTATGGCGATCTCAAAATCTTATAAATGGTTTGATTTAGCTCTGATTGCCACATTGATGTCTGTAATTGGTGGAGTTGTAGGCTATCTCATTGGTAGTTATCTTTTTACTGACATATATCCATTCATCGTAGATTATGGTTATGAAGATAAGTTCAATATTTCAAAATCAATGTTTTTAGAGTATGGGATAATTATATTATTTATTTCTAGTTTCACTCCTCTTCCATATAAGATATTTGTCATTGCAGCTGGATTTCTTGGAGTCAATTTTGCCCTTTTTGTATTTATTTCTCTAATAGGTAGGGGTCTAAGATTTTCACTTGTTGCTTATATTTCTGACAGATATGGAATGTATGTGGTTACCTATCTTAATAAATATTTCTTATATATAGCTTTTATAACAATATTTATTTTTGTAATTTTAAAATTATAAAATTAATGCTGCAGTAACTTTTCTATTTTCTGATACTAGGAGATTAAATGTTTTACAAGCTGATTCTGTAATCATAAATTCAAACCCTATTCCTTGATTTTGAATATCATTGATAATATTAGAGGTTGGTATTACTAGATTGCTTCCTGTTCCTAAAATTATGATTTCTGGCTTACAATCAAGTACATTTTTAAAATCATTTATATGTAAACTATCTATATCATTTAAATCCCAGTTTTCTACAGCTGCACTAGTCACTAAAACATTATTGCTATATATTTTCTCATCAATATATAGGCTATGATTTTCATAGTTTTTTATGAATACACCAGATTTAATAGATTGTAAAGTTAGTTCCATTATAATAACAATTATAGATTAAATAATGGTAAAATATAATCTTTTGTTAATCCAGGGAATAATATGTTAAAAATTGGTATATGCGGATATGGCACTGTAGGACAAAGCTTTGTCGAACACCTAAGGGTTCATGATGATAAAATCCAGTCTAGTGTTTCAGAAGAATTTGAAATTTCTTTAATAGCCGACAGGTCTATTGATAAGAAAGAATATAATAAAGACATAACCGTCACTAAAGACGTCATGGATATGGCATCTAATCCAAATATTAATATTATTATTGAATTAATTGGCGGTATTGATATTCCATACAAAATTATTACATCTGCAATAAAAAATAAAAAACATGTAATCACTGCTAATAAAGCTCTTATAGCTGAACATGGAGATGAGATCTTTAAGCTAGCAAAGGAACATGATGTATATTTTGGTTTTGAAGCATCTGTAGCTGGCGCTATTCCTATAATTCAAACCCTAACAAATAGTATGTCAAATGAGAATATTTTATCTATTACGGGAATAATCAATGGAACTTGTAATTATATCTTAGACCAGATGTCATCTCATGGTTTGGAGTTTAATGATGCATTAAATGAAGCTAAAAAATTAGGCTATGCTGAAGCAGACCCAACATTTGATATTAATGGAATGGATGCCGCGCACAAGATATCAATTTTAGCCTCATTAGTATATAAAATAAAATCTCCACTAAAAAATACATATATTGAGGGCATAGAAAATATAACTACCATGGATATTGAATATGCAAAGGAGCTCGGGTATAGCATAAAGCATGTTGGCATCACTAACAGAAAAAATGATTCTATCCAGTGCCGTGTTCATCCTATACTTATCCATAAGGATAATATTTTATCGCAGGTTTTGGGGGTGATGAATGCCTTGTTAGTCACAGGAGATAAATTTGGAACATCCATGTTATATGGAAATGGTGCTGGTGGGGATGCAACTGCATCTGCAGTTATTACTAATTTAGTTGAAGCTATAAATTTTTCTAGTGGTAAAGATTTAAGAAATAAAAATATCTTTAAAAGTATCGGAAAAAACTCATTGAATATTAGCAAAAATGAAGATATTGTCAGTCCATTTTATCTCAGAATTTATGCACATGATATATCTGGTGTAATGGCAGAAATAACAAATGTATTGGCAAATGAAGATATAAGTATTGAAGCCGTTACTCAGCATGAACCTACAGATTTAGATTCATTAATTCCAATTGTAATGATAACAAATAATGTAAATGGAATTTCTATTAGTAATGCGATTAAGAAAATTGAATCATTGTCTCATGTTGAAGGGAAAGTACATGCAATTAGAGTATTGAAAGCAGATGAAAGATAGTATCAAGTATGTTAGTACACGCGGTAATGCGCCTAAACTTTCATTCAAGGATGTTGTTTTTGAAGGATTAGCTTCTGATGGTGGTTTATATATCCCAGAATACTGGCCATCTCTGAGTAAGGACGCAATAAATTCATTTCCGTCAATGACATATCAGGAGATTGCATATGCAGTCATCTCGCCTTATATTGATTCATCTTTAACAGAAAAGGACTTAAAAGATATTATTGATAAGTCTTACTCTTGTTTTGATACTCCTGAAATTACACCGCTAAAAAAATTAAATAATGAGCATTATCTGCTTGAGTTATATCATGGACCAACTTATGCCTTTAAAGATCTTGCTATGCAGTTTATTTCGCAGCTCATGGATTTCTATTTAAAAGAAAATGATCAGTCTATTAATATCCTAGGTGCAACATCAGGAGATACTGGTGCCGCAGCTATTGAGGGCTTTAAGAATGTTAAGTCTGCTAAAATATTCATATTACATCCACATAATAAAATATCAGAAGTGCAACGTAAATTCATGACAACTATTAGATCTGAAAATGTTTTTAATTTAGCTGTCAAAGGAAGTTTTGATGATTGTCAAAATATTATTAAAAAAATATTTGCTGATACTAGTTATAAGAAATCTAATCATTTAACTGCTATTAATTCTATTAACTGGTCTAGAATTATGTGTCAAATGGTTTATTATTTTTATACATTGAGCAGACTAGAAGTTGGAAATAAAAAAGTCTTATTCTCAGTTCCTACTGGAAATTTTGGAGATATCTTAGCAGGCTATATATCAAAAAAAATGGGCCTTAAAATAGATATGTTAAATATTGCTACAAATGAAAATGATATCTTAACAAGAACATTGATGTCTGGAGAACATGAGCTCAAAGCAGTTAGAGAAACATCTTCTCCTAGCATAGATATTCAGATATCGAGTAATTTTGAAAGACTACTTTATGACATTACTCAAAACCCAGAGCATGTAAATGACTTAATGAAAGAACTAAAAGAAACGGGTAAATATAGTCTTAAGAACAACGACCTTGGAAAAATTAAAGAATCATTTTGTTCATACTCTGCTTCAGAAGAAGAGGTTGAAGATATCATTAAAGATACTTTCCATGATTATAAAATTATTGTTGATCCACATACTGCTGTTGGAATAGCATCTGCGAATAAATGTGAGAAAAAATATGACTTGAAGGTTACCTTGTCTACTGCACATCCAGCTAAGTTTAAGGATACTGTCTCCAATCTTTTGAATAATGAGGAATTTATAACAGATAAAGTGCATAATATTATGGAGTTAGAGGAAGATATGACTATAATAGAGAATAGTGCTGACGCAGTTAAAACCTTTATCATGGAAAATATACAATGAGAACAATTTTATTAGTTACCGGTTTAATCCTTATCTCTTATTTTTTAAATAAAAAAATATCACCTGACTATGTATTTCTTAAAACTTTAATGAGTTCAGTGACTGCTGTATTGAGCGTATTACTAGTTGCAATTCTGATGTTGCATTTTTCTGGAGCTGATATTTAGTCTATTTGTCTAAATATTTTTCAGCGTCTAATGCAGCCATGCACCCTGAACCAGCAGAGGTTACTGCTTGTCGATATATTGAGTCGGAAACATCACCAGCTGCAAAAACACCCTTTATGCTTGTAGATGTAATTCCACCTGAACTCCCACCTTTTACTTTTAGGTACCCAGAATTATCCATTTCAAGATAATCTTTAAATAAAGAAGTATTAGGTTGATGTCCAATAGCTACAAAGACTCCAGCACATTCAATTTCTTGAGTTTCATCTGAGTCTGTTTTCTTTAAAGTTGCACTAGTTACCTTTGTTTTGTCTCCATTAACTTCGAGAAGATTTGAGTTCCATATTATTTCTATTTTTTTAGCTTTAACCTTTTGGTTTAATTTATCAATTAACATGGCTTCTGCTCTTAATTTATCTCTCCGATGAACTAGAGTAACCTTAGATGCAATGTTAGAGAGATATAAAGCTTCTTCAACTGCAGTATTTCCTCCACCAATTACTATTACCTCTAGGCCTCTATAAAAAAAACCATCACATGTTGCGCAAGCAGAAACACCTTTCCCCAGATATAGTTTTTCTGACTCTAACCCCAGATATTTTGCACTAGCGCCAGTTGATATAATCAATGCATCACATGTATATGTAGTAGAATCACCAATTAATTTTATAGGCTTACTAGAAAGGTCAGCTTCTTTGATATGATCCATAATAATTTCTGTATCATACTTCCTGACATGTTCCTTCATTCTCTCCATTAATTCTGGGCCTTGAAGGTTATCATGATCACCTGGCCAATTATCAACATCTGTTGTTGTCGTAAGTTGCCCACCAATCTCTAATCCTGTTATTAATAACGGTTTTAGATTAGCTCTTGAAGCATATAGTGCCGCTGTATATCCAGCAGGTCCTGACCCAAGTATTATTAATGAACTATGTTTATTTTTCATTTTATATATCCTATATTAATCTAGTTTTTATAACAACTCTTAAAGAATATTTACATTATCTTCATGGAAAATGTAATAATATTATATTAAAATAAGAGTAAATGAGGGTTAATGGCTCAAGTCAAAAAAAATAAAAAACTTACTACTAGTAGGTTCGCATTATTGAAAAAAGAAGTCACTAGTCTCTTCTATGTAGTCCTAACTTTATTATTTTTATTATCAATATATTCCCATGATCCTAATGATCCAAGTTTCCTTAATTCTGGATTAGCATCATCTGTTAACAACTATATTGGTGTTTTTGGTGCATATATCTCATTTATATGTTTCATGTTATTTGGAAACATAGCATTAATCCTACCATTCCTTGCAATGTTTATAATTATTAAAAATTTTAAAACTAATAGTGAGCAAAAATCTTCTGATAAATTTATGAATGCTGGGTTATTGATTATACTAATTCTCTCTAGTTGTATAATTATGGAATTCGCTAACAGCAGTCACGAAACTAATGGTTTAAACAAAGTGTTATTTGGTGGCCAGATAGGATCGCTATTTTTTGATAAACTTAGTACTTATATAGGTGTATCAGGTACTATTGTTGTATCATTTTTGCTTCTTCTATATTCTTCATTAATATATTTTCAGATACCAGTTAGAATGCTAATGTCTAAAGCTTTATTATTTTCTAAATATATATATTTAAAGTCTAAATTTGTCATAAATTCAAATTATGAGAAGATTAGACTATATAACGCTAAAAGAAAAGATAGTGTAAAAGTTGACAAGATGAGCAAGGAAGTCAAAACAAGTAAAGCTGCTATTCAGATTCCTAAGAAGTTAAAACATTCTAGCAAAAGAGAATTCAAAGAAAAACAAACTGAGTTATTTAGCTCGCCTAGTAAGGCAGAATTACCTTTACTAGAATTGCTAGTTCAGCATGAGTCTGAGGCAGCTTCTTATGATGATGAATCTTTACAGTTAATGTCGAGACTATTGGAAACTAATTTGAATGATTTTGGAATTGAAGTTGATGTGGTTTCTGTAAAACCTGGTCCTGTGGTTACTCTGTTTGAGATAAATCCTGCGAAGGGAATCAAGGTTAGTCAGATTACAAGTTTATCTAAGGACTTAGCAAGGACAATGTCTGTCACAAGCTTAAGAGTAGTTGACAATATACCCGGAACATCTTCGATAGGAATAGAAGTCCCCAATGAAAGCAGAGAGATAGTCTCTCTAAAAGAAATAATAATTTCTAAAAAATATGAAAATTCTGATTCTCCAATCACAATAGCGTTAGGTAAAGATATTCAAGGAAAACCTATCTGTACTGATCTACAAAAATTGCCCCATCTGCTTGTTGCCGGTACTACGGGATCTGGTAAATCTGTAACTCTGCATACAATGTTAGTCAGTTTATTATATAAATCAGATCCAACAGATTTACAATTACTATTAGTTGACCCAAAGATGTTGGAATTAAGTGTCTATGATGGAATACCTCATTTATTAAATCCAGTAATCACAGACATGAGTGATGCGACAAATGGATTGCGTTGGTGTGTTCAACAAATGGAAAAAAGATATAGAATTATGAGTGAGTTAAAGGTTAGAGATATTATGGCTTATAATGAATTAGTTTCAGAAAGCGAGCAGTCTGGTAAGAAATTAGAGATAACTAGTCATAAAGGTGATGACGTAATCTATCATGAAAAACTTCCATATATTGTTGTTGTTATTGATGAATTTGCCGATATGATGCTTCAGGTTGGGAAGAAAGTTGAGGATTTAATTATCAGATTAGCAGCGAAAGCTAGAGCTGCAGGAATACATCTCATTTTAGCCACACAAAGGCCATCGGTTAATGTTATTACTGGACTAATTAAAGCTAATATACCAGCTAGAGTAGCTCTGCAGGTAACAACTAATATAGATTCTAGAACAATTATTGATAGCATGGGCGCTGAAAATCTTCTTGGTAATGGTGATATGTTATTTATGAAACCTGGCTCAAGAGTGCCTAAGAGAATTCATGGGGCATATGTAAGTGATAATGAAGTTAAAGAAATTGTACAATTTTTGAAGAAAAATAGTGAAGCTACATATATCGAATCACTCTTAAGTTCTGTAGATGACGATGTTACTCCTGATATTGTTGATAGCGAATCTAATGATGATCCTTTATACAATGATGCTGTTCAGATTGTCATGGAAACAAAGAAAACTTCTATTTCTTTTATTCAAAGAAAGTTAAGAATAGGATATAATCGTGCTGCTAACATAATAGAGGCAATGGAAACTAAAGGCATACTTTCAGAGCAACAATCTAATGGTAATAGAGAAATTTTAAACCAAGATGTTTAATTGCTTTTCAAAATATTAAAAAATGATTGATATAAATTTAATAATTAATGATCCAGATTTTATTCTAGCTAAATTAGCTAATAGAGGGTATAGGTTGGATATAAGTCTAATTACAAAATTATATGAGGAAAGAAAGTCTCTGATTAATTCCAAAGAGTCTATAGCTGCTAATAAAAATAAACTCAATGACAAATTTAGAAATGCTAAATCTGAAGACGAAAGAAATCTGATAAAAATTGAGTCTCAAAAATTAGAAAAATCTATATTAGAAAATAAAAATTTACTGGAGAAAAAAGAACAAAATCTTAAAGATATTGTTTTAGAAATACCGAATATACCATCTGAGGATACTCCCATAGGGATAGATGAGTCATTTAATAAAGTTATTAAGTCTATTGCAACTACATCACTTCTAAAAAAATCTGATGTGGAACATTCTTCTCTATTATCTAAAACAGGATTACTAGACTTTGAGCTTGGTGGATCTATTACTAAAACACGATTTGTTGTAATGAAAGGGCAGATTGCAAAATTACATAGAGCACTAGTAACTTACATGTTAAATACTCATACGGAAAAAAATAATTATATTGAATATAATGTTCCTTATATCGTTAATAAAGATTCCCTTATAGGTACTGGACAGCTTCCAAAATTT
>JAQWOB010000033.1 GCA_029246085.1 Gammaproteobacteria bacterium | reverse complement strand
TGGGGTAATAGCATCAACAGCCCGATCAAATAAATATCCTATTCCAGTAGTAATAATCATATTCTCCGTTGGGCTATTATTGGTTTCCTTAATAACACCATGACTACCATATAAGTCTCCTGCCTTGCAAACAACATTAATTGATGAGCACTCAGTATTGAATGTTATTTTTTTTGGAGATAAGACATCAAGCTTAGAAGAGGACGAATACAGACTGCATACTGCATCAATAGGTTTTTTTTCAACATTGAGCGTTATTAAATTAATTTTTAGCGCGAATTCTTTTGGTTGCATTGATGCGCAAGAAGTTAATAACAACAAGAAAGAGTAAAAGATTATTTTTGCCATTATCAGCTTACTCTATTTATTATATTATAAATTAATTTATTAAAAATATTTTCAGGACTTCTGAAAGCTTTTGTTTTAATGGTAGCACTATCTGCTAAATTTTTACAATATGCCTTAACCTCTTTAGAAGTCTTATATTTCATAATGCTTCCTTTATTTTTTTTGAGATCTTTTTGTGTTTTTTTGCCAGTAATATATTTTTTACCTTCATGGTCTAAGAGATCATCTGTTGCCTGAAATATTAAACCAAAATTTTTCCCATATTTCCGATATTCCCTTTCTTTTACCAGAGTATTTGTACCAGATAATATTAATGGTGATAACATACAAAATTCAAAGAGCTTTGCTGTTTTTAGATCATGCATCATTATAATTTCTTTCACAGATACATTTTTTTTCTCATAAAGCAAGTCTAGTGACTGACCTCCTGCAAGACCATTTTGTCCAGACATTTTGGCGAGATTATTTATCAGTCTCAGTCTAATGCTAGAATTGATATGAGTTTTAGAATCTGACAGTACTTCAAAAGCAAGCGTTAAAAGACTGTTCCCCGCTAGTATCGCAACAGCCTCTCCAAATTTTTTATGCGTAGTTGGCTTCCCTCTCCTGAGATCATCATTATCCATTCCTGGTAGGTCATCATGGATTAATGAATATGCATGCACAAACTCTGCAGCAAGAGCTAATCTCATATAATTTGTTTTTTTTATTTTTAAAATTTTTGATAATTCTATGATTAAGAAAGGTCTTATTCTTTTGCCACCATTAACTACTCCATAATTCATGGCATTCCATAAAGCAGTATCATCTTTTTTTGAAAATAAAAACTTTTTTGCGTAATTATTAAAATCTATAGCCGTATTTTTTAACTGTGTTTTTAAGCTCATATACAAATCAGTGTTTTTTAATATAATGATGTAGATTTTAACATATATTAATTGACTAAAATAAGATATGGTTTATTTTTTTACCTAATAACCTTCATGTCCTCTTTCATTAGATAATTGCTTATCATGTTAAAGAGCATTATATTAGTTAAATATGAAAATAATTGTTAATCAAAAATTACTAGTGTTTGATGGCGAAATAAATCTCGAAGACTTATTATTGGAGCTTTCTGTATCTAAAAAATATATGGCAATAGAAGTCAATGAGATAATTATACCAAAATCAGAATATGCAAGATATCTGCTAAAAGAAAATGATATCGTTGAAGTTATTAATGCTGTGGGTGGTGGCTAAAAATTGAATAAATTTATTATTAATAATAAAACATATAACTCAAGGTTAATAGTTGGGACTGGAAAATATAAGGACTTTAAAGAGACAAAGTTAGCTGTAGAAGCAAGCGGTGCAGAAATGGTTACTGTCGCAATTAGAAGGATGAATTTAGGACAAAAACAAGATAGTCCAAACCTTTTGGAATTCATAGATCCTGAAAAATATACTATTTTACCAAATACAGCAGGATGCTATACCGCGGCAGATGCAATTAGAACATGTAATATTGCTGTAGAGATATTAAATGGAGAAAAGCTCGTTAAACTTGAGGTGTTAGGAGATGAGAAAACATTATATCCAAACATAGTAGAGACATTAAAAGCTGCTGAAATATTAGTCAAAGATGACTTTAAGGTTATGGTTTATACAACTGATGATCCACTCGTAGCCAAGGAACTAGAAAACATTGGTTGTGTTTCTGTTATGCCGTTAGCTTCCCCAATAGGAAGCGGCCTTGGGCTACAAAATAAATATAATATCTTATCAATTGTAGAAAATGCAAATGTACCAATCATAGTAGATGCTGGAGTAGGAACAGCATCTGATGCAAGCATTATTATGGAACTAGGGTGTGATGGAATCTTAATGAATACAGCAATAGCATGCGCAAAAAACCCTATACTTATGGCTAGTGCAATGAGAAAAGCAGTGGAAGCGGGATACGAAGCATTCAGCGCTGGCAGAATTCCAAAGAAAAGATATGCTAGCGCATCATCGCCAATTGAGGATAATATTTGCAATGACGAATGATTTAGAAAAACCAAAATTTTATAGCAATCATCGATATAGACAAGACCAAAAAACAGAGAAATATTCAGAATCTCATAATAATCTTAAAGAGTTACTAATAAATGGTCAGCTAAATATCGTAGATATTGGTTTTGGAACTGGGACCTCAACAAAACAACTTTCCTCTAGTGATAAGAATAACTATATTGGAATTGAATCATATATGCAGGGCATAAATAATCTAAAAAAGCATATAAAAAAAAATAAAATAGAAAATATGTGTGTCTTTCATGGAGATGCAATAGAAATAGTTAATGAAAAATTACCAGACTCATCTATTGACCAAATATTAATTTTTTTTCCAGATCCTTGGCCAAAAAATAAACATCATAAAAGAAGAATAATAAACTTATATACATTAAATTTATTTTTCAAAAAATTAAAGAAAGGTGGATTATTACATTTTGCAACAGATCATATAATGTATGCATACAACACTAAAAATATGTTTGAAGAATTTACTGGTCAGAAAATATTATTTAATTCCAATAGAAGAAAACGACCTATTACAAATTATGAAAGAAGAGGGCTAAGAAGAAAAAACTTTGTATTCGATTTAATTATTAAAAAATAATTAGTTAACTGTTGGCTTTTTAGAAAATAAAATATGAATCAAGAACCCAAAAATGATTCCAGTCCAAATATGTGTTGTGACTCCTTCATAAATCTCAATAGATAACATTGGAAATATTAAAGTACTTGCAAAAGTAATCCATGTGATGGTCCCTAGTCTCTTGCTTTCAGAATACAGCTTACTCATTTCTTTTATCCTGATTAAAGGGATAACAGCAAAAATAACTATAATACCAAGAGTTGCTTGCGGCAGGCTAAATAATAGCGGAGTTGCAAATAGCAATGTTATTCCCACAACTGTCATTGTTACAATTGAAGAAAGTCCACTGTATGCTCCACTTGCCTCATTAACTGCTGATCGTGAAAACGAACCAGAAACCGGGATACTTCCGCTTATGCCAGAACTAATATTTGCAATACCCTGGCCTAGAAGCTCTTGATTTGAATCAACTGGAGTTGGGTTTTTGTATAATTCTACTCCATTTGAATCCTTGGGAGGTTTTTTTGAATATAACTGCTTAGCTATGGCAATAGCTTCCATGAAACCAACAAATGCAATTATAAGTGTATGTATTATAAGCATTGGGATTGACCCATTAAATATATTAAAATCTGGAATTTTAAAATCTGGTAAACCAGGAGGAATATAACCTACAATTGGTCCTGAATAAGATTGCGCTAAAGAATATGATATAGATAATAAGACTGCAAAAAATACAGCCAAGTTACTTAGTGTCATAAATTTAGTGAACTTATATTTAATCAAATACATTAAAAATAAAATCAATATTGACAAGCTTAATGCTTCAAAATTAATTGGAGTGCTCGCAAGCAATAACTCTGGATTAATTAATTGTCCTAATGAGATTTTAGGCATTCCAAAAACTTTGCTTAACTGAGATGTGGATATAATTAATGCCGCAGCAGATGTAAAGCCTAGCAATACATGCTCTGGAATTGTATCAAAAACTTTACCAGCTCTAAGAAGGGCTAAAGTAACCTGAAATACTCCAACTGTGACTGCTAAAATAATGGCATAAAATATATATAAAGAAGCATCACCTGCCGACAAAGATGTTACAGCAACAGATGTTAAAAGACATACCATTGCAACAGGACCGGTGGCCAAATATCTAGATGATCCAAAAAAAGCCGCGATACCAACTGGGACCAAAGCAGCATATAAACCATATACTGGTGGCACATCAGCTAAGGCAGCATATGCCATTGACTGAGGAATAATAATCATAGCTATTGTTGTGCCAGCTATAATATCTCTTAGAACATAATTTCCACTAGACAATGATTCAGGAAGCCATGTGCTGAAATTAAATAACATGGTTTTGATATTAATAATGTAATCCTCTACTCTATATTTGATAAAATATATGTTTTAAATAAACTGATTTATACTATCATAATAATTAGATGTTGTCTTGAGGTGAATATGAAGTATAAAAAATTAGGCAATACAAATCTCAATGTCAGTCTTATCTGTCTTGGGACAATGAGCTTCGGAGAACAAAATACAGAAAAAGATGCTCACGAACAATTAACTTTTGCTCTAGATCATGGCGTGAATTTTATTGACACAGCAGAAATGTATGCAATCCCTCCAAAAGAAGATACTCAGGGCTTAACAGAGAAATATATAGGTTCTTGGATTAAGAAAAATTTAAATAGGGAAAAATATGTAATTGCCACAAAAGTTGCAGGCCCTGGTATGGAATATATTCGAGGTGGAACAAATTTAAGCAAAGAACATGTAACTCAGGCGATAGACACCTCCTTAAAAAGACTAAATACAGATTATATAGACCTTTATCAGGTTCACTGGCCAGAAAGAAAATCAAATTATTTTGGCAAGTTAGGGTACACGCAGTCAGAAGACATTGGTATTGCTATTGAGGAGACACTATCTGCGCTCCATGATGCTGTCAAGGCTGGGAAAATAAGATATATTGGTATCTCAAATGAAACTCCATGGGGTGTTCATGAGTATTTAAGATTATCAGAATCAAAATCATTACCTAGGATTCAAACCATACAAAATCCTTATAGTCTTTTAAATAGAATATATGAAGTAGGTTTAGCTGAAATATCCTACCGAGAAAATATTGGTTTACTAGCTTATTCACCACTTGGCTTTGGGGTCTTAACTGGAAAATATTTAAATGCAATGCCCAATAAATCAAGGCTTGGATTATTTGGTGAATGGTTTACCAGATATAGTAATGAAAAATGTCATGAGGCCACATCTAAATATCTAGCTATTGCTAAAAAATATAATATTAGCCTATGCCAAATGGCGCTGGCATTTGTTAATACTAGACCCTTTGTTACCAGTAACATTATTGGCGCTACAACAATTGAACAACTCAAAGAAAATATTGAAAGCATAGATATAAACTTGAGCGATGAAATTATTGAAGAAATAAATAATATTCATGCTGATATTCCTAATCCAGCACCCTAATAAAATATTAACTTAACTTTGGCTTGTGTCTAAAAAATTACTAATCTCTCTCATGTTTGGCATTATTGATATATATTGATCAGCATTCTCTTTACACTCATCATATATTTTAAAAATAGACTCGGCACTAACATCAAATAGATTAGCTATTAATCCAATCGCATTAGTTCTATTGTCTCCGCGGGACTCTTTCCAGCGCACACATACAACTAAAATTAGATTAAAATACTCATCCTGTTTATTAAAATCTCTGGAAGAGGAATCTAAACTATTCTCTTTTAAATAAAAATTAATATATTCCTGCAATTGGATTGGTATTATTTTTTCTTCCTGCAAATAGTGAGAATATATTGAAACTAATTCTTTATGCTCATCAGATTCAACAGTTCCGCATAATATTCGGTCAAGCTCTTGTGTGTAATATTCCCACAAACCATTATCTAGCCAAGCTATATTTTTCATACTTATCTTCTAGTTTTAATTATTTTTGTCATTCTTAATAACATAGTCTACAGCATCGCTGAGATCATTAAACATTGGTATATCATATTTAAAATTATTTTCGATGTCTTTGCCATTACCCGTCCTAAGCCCCAAAGGTTTACATTTAGATGACAATGATGCTTCTATATCTCTTGGTGAATCACCGATGGAATAGCATTCTTTCAGGGAAATATTTAATCTTTCAGTTATCTCACTAAACATTCCAGCCCCCGGTTTTCTATTAATAGAATTATCTGTTGGCAGACTTGGGCAATATAGAATAGCTAAGACTGACCCACCTATTCGATTAATTTGCTTAAGCATTTTAAGATTAATCTGAATGAAATCATTATAAGATATAATACCTCTACCTAAACCAGACTGATTACTAATAATGATTACCTGATATTCATTTTCTGTTAATTTTTTAATTGCTTCTAAGCTTTTAGGAATTGCATTCCATTCATCAGCAGATTTTATATAATTTGGAGAATCAATATTTATAACACCATCTCTATCAAGAATTATATATTTTTGATTATTCACGTTAGAAAAAAGTCTTTAAAATAGCTAGACACATTGTCTAAAGGTATCTGTTCTTGTAGCATAGTATCCCTATTTCTGATTGTAACTGTTCCTTTCTCTAGAGTATCAAAATCAACAGTAATGCATAAAGGTGTGCCAATTTCATCATGTTTTCTATAATTTTTTCCAATATTTCCAGTATTTTCAACCACAACTCTCCCAAGTCGTAAAGATTGAAGTGTGTTTTTAAGTTTAAATGCTGTATCAACTAATTCTTTATTATTTTTCTTTAATGGTATTACTGCAACCTTAATAGGAGCTAAATGTGAAGCAAAAGAAAGAACTATTCTCTCTTTACCTCCCTCTAGTTTTTCAACATGATAAGCTTCATTTAGAATTGCTAATACACCTCTGTCAACACCAGCTGATGGCTCTATAACATAGGGAACTATAAATTTATTTGTCTCAATGTCTTGGACAGCTAGTTTTGAGTTTGATGCATTATTCAGCTCTGTCTGAGATGACAGATTAAGGTCATTTTGGTTTTTACTATGCGAGCCTAAATCAAAATCAGTTCTATTTGCTATCCCTTCTAATTCTTCTAGGCCATGTGGAAATTGGTACATTAAGTCAACAGTTGCTTTTGAATAGTGAGCTAAATCATCATCTGGCACATTAAGTATTTCTAACTTCTCTCTAGGTATTCCTTGTTCAGTCCACCAGATAATTCTATTATCAACCCATTCTTTATGCCATTTATCATCTGACCCAGGTTTGACAAAATACTCTAATTCCATTTGCTCAAATTCTCTCACTCGAAAAATAAAGTTGCGTGGAGTTATTTCATTTCTAAAAGCCTTACCAATTTGAGCAATGCCAAAGGGCAAGGATCTGGCAGTTGAGTCAAGAACATTTTTAAAATTAGTAAATATTTGCTGTGCAGTTTCAGGTCTGAGATATGCAAAATTACTCCCATCTTCAATAGGCCCGACATTAGTTTTAAACATTAAGTTAAATGGTCTTGGCTCAGTTAGGTCAGACGAACCACAGCCAGGACATTTATTATTTTCAATTGTGTCTGCTTTCCATCTTGACTTACAAGCTTTGCAGTCAACCATTGGATCAGTAAATGTATTTTCATGACCAGAATGTTTAAGTACATCAGGATGCGTCAGAATAGAAGCGTCTAACCCCTCTATATCATCCCGATCATATACCATTGAACTCCACCAGGCATGTTTAAGATTATTTTTTAGTTCAACACCTAATGGCCCATAGTCATAAAGACCTTGGAAGCCACCATATATTTCATTTGATTGAAATATAAAACCTCTTCTTTTACAAAGGGCAACTAAATCATCCATAGTGTGAGCTGTCAAAATGTATCCCGTGGTGTATGAAAGTAATGATTATATATCATAAATTCTATTATAATAATTATAGATCAAATTAAAATTATAAACTTAAATTGTTCTATGATTGAATTATTTAAGTAGCATTCCCTATGATATAGCACTATATTAGTGCATTTATTCCATATTTGAGCACTATAATGTGCTATAATAAAGCATACTATATGGTTCATTAAAGAATATGCACTATATCGTTACATTAACCAGAATTCATAGTTGGCATGGTTAATGCAACAATATAGGTACACAAATAATATAGAGGAGCAATGAAATGAGTGTCGAGGATGTACTAAAAATAGTAAAAGAAAAAGAAGTTAAGTTTATTGATTATAGGTTTACCAATACAAGTGGGAAAGAACAACATGTTACAGTTACGGCAACTGAGGATGGAATTAAAACAGATTTTGCAGAAGGCAAAATGTTTGATGGCTCTTCGATAGCTGGTTGGAAAAATATTAATGAATCTGACATGATATTAATGCCAGATGCGAGTACTGCAGTAATGGACCCATTCTTTGATGAACCAACTCTAATAGTAACTTGTGACATCATTGAGCCAGATGATGGCGAAGCATATGAAAAAGATCCCAGATCTATAGCTAGAAAAGCTGAAAAGTATTTAAAAGAATCAGGCATCGCTGATACAGCTTATTTTGGACCAGAAAATGAATTCTTTATATTTGATGATGTAAGATTTGAAGACAAGGTTGGCAGCTCTTCTTTTGCAATTGATTCAACTGAAGCATGCTATAACAGTGGCAAGAAGTATGAAGAAGGTAACATGGGACATAGGCCATTAATGAAAGGTGGCTACTTCCCTGTCCCGCCAGTTGATGCATTACAAGACTGCAGATCTGCCATGGTCACAACTTGTCAAGAAATAGGAGTTCCTTGTGAAGTCCATCATCATGAAGTTGCTACAGCAGGGCAATGTGAAATTGGTACAGTTTTCAATACATTAGTTGCCAAAGCAGATGAAGTGCAAAAATTTAAATATGTTGTTATGAATGTTGCACATGCCTATGGCAAAACTGCTACATTTATGCCTAAGCCTATAGTAGGTGATAATGGAAGTGGTATGCATGTACATATGTCACTATCAAAGGATGGCAAAAATATTTTTGCTGGTGATAAATATGGAAATATGTCGGAAGACGCCTTATTCTACATTGGTGGAATCATAAAACATGCACGGGCACTAAATGCATTTACTAATGCTTCAACCAATGGTTATAAAAGACTAATACCTGGATTTGAAGCTCCTGTGATACTTACTTATTCTGCACGTAATAGGTCTGCAGCAATAAGAATTCCTTATGTTATGAGTGATAAAGCTAGACGCATTGAAGTAAGGTTTCCTGACTCAACCGCTAACCCATACTTGGCATTTAGTGCTCTAATGATGGCTGGTCTTGATGGTATTAAAAATAAAGTTAGTCCGGGTGAAGCAATGGACCAAGATTTATTTGAACTAACTTCTGAAGAAGAAAAAATGTTGCCAACTGTTGCGCCTGGATTAGATGTAGCACTTGATGCTTTGGATAAAGATAGGGACTTCTTAAAAGAAGGCGGTGTATTTACAGATAAAATGATAGATTCTTATATTGGACTTAAATATGAGGAAGTCCAAAGACTAAGAGCCTCAACTCATCCATGTGAGTTTGAGATGTATTATAGTCTATAACATTAATGACCGCCCTCGAACATGAGGGCGGTCTATATTTTTTCTAATTATGAGTAGCATTACTAAAAATAAAAATACGAATCCTATAAGTTCAAGTTATGACATATTAGATAACTTAAGAACTGCAATACTTATACTTGATAAAGACTTTAATTATATATATACAAATGCTTCAGCAATTGATTTACTTGGTTCTGCAGCCGCTATAAAAAAACTTACAGAATTACGTTGTGAAAATATTAGCCTCTCAACATATCTAAATAATATTAGTTTAGATTCACAATCCGTAATGCTTAGAGACTTAAAGTTTAAAAATTTTGATCGTATAGAGCGTATCGTCGACTGTAATATCTCTAGTTATTATGATGATGAAATTCAATATATATTATTAGAGTTGAATGAAACTGGGAGGCTATATAATATTTCCCTTGATCAAAATTTGATAGATCAACAAAAAGCTACCCGAGAAATGGTAAAAGGATTGTCTCATGAAATTAAAAACCCTTTGGGTGGCATTATGGGTGCGGCACAACTTTTAGACAGAACATTAACCGATAAATCTCAAGCTAAATTTACTAAAATCATTCGTAAAGAATCTGAAAGATTATTGAAACTAATTAATGCAATGGCATCACCATTACCATCTGTAAACAAAGACATGATTAATATTCATGAGGTTACCGAACATGTAACTGAATTATTTAAATATGATGCGGATAACTTAGACGTTAGCTTTATCAAAGACTATGACCCTAGTATTCCACAACTCTATCTCGATAAGAATCAAATAATCCAAGCGCTTATAAACATAATAAGGAATGCTATTCAAGCTATAAATAAAGATGGTCAAATTACAATTAAAACAAGACCGCTTTTAAAATATACGATTGGAGATACAAGACATGATTTGGTTATTAAAATTGATGTCATAGATAATGGAATTGGAATACCAGAGAAAAAATTAAAAGAAATATTTTATCCAATGGTAACTACAAAAAATGATGGTATGGGGCTTGGCTTAACCATAGCTCAATCTATTATTATGCAAAACAAGGGAATCATTGAATGCAAAAGCAAAAATAAAGAAACCGTTTTCTCTATTATAATTCCATGGTGCACTGGATGACTAAGTCTAAACTCTGGATAGTTGATGATGAGGAGAGTATAAGAGAAATATGCAAAAGCGCGCTAGAAGATATTTTTATTATAGAAACATTTCCAAATGGGTCGGAAGCTCTATTAGCATTAAATTCAGATAAGCCAGACCTTATAATAACAGATATCAAAATGCCGGGGCTTTCTGGCTTAGATCTACTTCAAAAAGTTTCAGAAAAATATCCTAGCCTGCCAACCATTGTTATTACCGCGCATTCAGATATAGATAATGCTCTATCAGCATATAAAGGTGGCGCATTTGAGTATCTCTCAAAACCTTTTGATGTTGATAAAATTAGATCCCTTGCATTGAAAGCCTTAAATCAATCTGACTCTGCTATCACTATAAAAAAATCCAATATAACCACGCAATCATCTAAAATTATTGGACAAGCCCAGTCATTGCAAAATCTCTTTAGAGCAATCGGGAAAATATCAAATTCTGATATAACTGTGCTTATAAGAGGTGAGTCTGGAACAGGCAAAGAACTAATAGCTCAGGCTGTTCATGATAATAGCAAAAGAAATGTAGAACCATTTGTAGCAATTAATGTAGCTGCAATACCCCATGACTTACTTGAGTCAGAGTTGTTTGGGCATGAAAAAGGAGCGTTTACTGGAGCTCAAGCACAGAGGATCGGGAGATTCGAACAGGCTCAAGGAGGCACATTATTTCTAGATGAGATTGGCGATATGCATCCAGAGTTACAAACAAGATTATTACGAGTGCTATCAAGCCAAGAGTTCTATCGAGTGGGCGGGCATAGACCTATTAAATCTGATGTAAGAATTATAGCGGCAACAAATCAGTCGATAGAGGATTTAATAATAACTGGTAAATTTAGAGAAGATTTATATCATAGACTGAATGTATTTAAGCTTGTACTTCCTCCCTTAAGAGAAAGGAAAGAAGATATAGAATTACTAATAACATATTTTTTAAAGAAATATGCCACTGAATTAAGCACTGAAGAAAAGAAGCTAGATAATTTAACGTTGCAATATCTTATAGAGTTTAATTGGCCAGGGAACATTAGACAGTTAGAAAATATATGTAGGTATTTAACAGTAATGAGTGCATCATCTATCATCACAATAGATGATTTACCAGATGACATATTCAAAAACAATCAAGAAGTCAATATCTCTAATCCTAAAAATAATTGGAAATCTAGCCTTCAGCAACATATTCGTAAAGAAATGTCTTTAGACAAAGATATCCTTAAAAAAATAGGTGCCGAGACAGAAAAGCTTTTAATTGAAGAATCTTTAATTGCAACAGATGGGGTTAAATTAGAAGCCGCAAAGCTTTTGGGCTGGGGACGCAATACTTTAGCAAGAAAAGCAAAAAAAGACTACTCAAATAATTGATTTAACACAGTCTTGGGGTCAGCATCTAAATACAAAATTTTATAAGCAGCTTGAACAATTTTAGATTCTCCAAATATCTCTTTATGAGTATTAAGGGTTGATGTAGACAAGTACCCTTCTACAGTTCCAATCCTAGAAATAAGCTTTTGTATATTATATTTTCCTATTATCTTTAAACCTAATTGCCTATTTCTTGATGTATTAAAATAGCAAGTTAAGCGCATATCACCATAGCATGACGGGCTACGAACTGTTTTTTCAAGCTCTGCTTCTGTAACCATATAAGAATTCTGATCACTAGTTATCTTTCTAGCAATATTTTTAACATCTATCTGTGATAAGGAAATAAGCTCTTCTATATATTCATCAGGATATAAATTAGCTGTTAAAATTCCAGCTAAAATACCAGATATATTTTTAATTATGCCAGAAAGCTCAACTCCTATAATATCAGCTGTTTTCTCGAATTTAAGATTTTCCGTCTCCATAGTTTCAATAATTGAATTTGCCAATATATCACATGTTGAAGCAATGCTAACTCTTAACGGTTTAGCAGCAACTAGATCTTTTGCAAAACTTGGCCCAGAGATAATACACTTTTTTATATCTGGAGATAATATTTGATCTATGATTTCATGAAATAGTAAGCCTTTTGAGTGATCTAAACCCTTTGTTAACCATATAATTGATTGGCAAGATTTAAAATAAACACTATAGCTATTAATAATATCTGCAAAGCCAGAACTAGATGAGGCAATAATATTAAAATTATCTTCATTATTTAACAGATGATTAAGTTCTTCAAGATTCCTAAAGATAATCTTTTTATCAAGAGATAAATTTAGACGTTTACAGAATAGAGACTCATTATACTGATTAAGCTTATTATCATCACGAAGAAAAACCTCAACTCTATTATCAAGACATGCTAAATGATTAGCTACAGCTAGACCCCATTCGCCTGCACCAAATATTCGAAATGTTTTTATCATTCTTTAATGTTTATTTTTTGAAAGCTCTTGCTGATATAAAGCATTAAAATCGATTGGGGCTATAAATATTGGTGGGAAACCAGCCTTCTGAACAAGAGAAGATATTGTTTCTCTAGCATAAGGGAAAATGACTTCTGGGCACCTTATGTTTAAAAAAACATCTTTAAGTTCATCATCAGCCCCATCTATTATAAATAATCCAGCCTGTTTAACTTCAACCAAATATATAACATTATTTTCTGTTTCAGCCTTAACATTAATATCTAATGTAATATCATATGTAGTATCATCAATGCTAGCTATTGTAGTATTTAAGTTGAAAGCAATTTTAGGCGTTGATTTTATATTATCAAAAATTGCGGGAGCTTCTGGTGACTCTAATGATAGGTCTTTTGTGAATATCCTTTTAACAAAAAATTTAATATCTTTTTTATCCATTTTAATCTTCTCCAGTTAATGGCATATTATTTTCTACCCATGACTTTATGCCACCCTCTAAATAAAAAACTTGTTGTATTCCTGATTTTGAAAATTGTAACGCAGCCTTGAGGGCATCTGAATCTGTGCTAGCATATGCAACAAATGGATTACCACTCTTAGTATCAAGTTTTTCAATATCATCGAGGCTTAAATTTTTAGCAGTAACAATATGGCCTGAATTAAATTCTTCTGCTGTACGCAAATCTATTAAAGTAATTTTTGAATTATTTAAAAGCTTTGTTAATTCATCACAAGACAGCTTCTGGACTTTCCCAAAGAGAGATTTTATCTCTAAATTAATAATAAGGAAAATGAGTACTACTAGAGCTGTAAATAATATTATATTATTTGCTATAAATTCCAATGAAACCGTCCTTTATTTATCTTTGATGTGAGCAAAAAACTTCTCTCATCATTTCAATGAGTTTTAAAGTTTTAAGATCACTAACTTTATAGAATACTTTATTAGCTGATTTTCTTGCGGACAAAATCCCTTTATCTCTCAAGATAGCTAAATGCTGAGAAATATTACTTTGGGATGTTCCCACATTATTAACAATATCTTGAACACTGAACTCATCTTCTCCTAATTTACATAATATCATCAGCCTTAATGGGTGAGACATTGCCTTCATAGATCTTGATGCAGTTTCCACATCCTCTTGAACTTGTTTTTCTTGAACTGAAATATCTTCTAAGATATCTGAGCTTATATTTTCAGTTTCCATATATGGTAATTTTCTTAATCAATACATCTATATTAGACAAA
This sequence comes from Gammaproteobacteria bacterium, assembly GCA_029246085.1. Taxonomy (GTDB): domain Bacteria; phylum Pseudomonadota; class Gammaproteobacteria. Next base: position 13,603 of record JAQWOB010000033.1, on the reverse strand, counting down.
ACTAATAAGATAATAAAGGAATATAATGGTATTATTTTTGTTAATAGAAAAATTTAATGGATATTGCTATGAAAAATCTAAAACATTACCTATTAGCCTTGCTTTTACTATCTCCATTAAGCTTTACAGTACTAACTATTGAAGCCGACCAAACTGTACCGGCACAGAATATAGAACAGTTTGTAGATGTATTTAAACGAATAAAAGAGCAATATGTAGAAGAAATTGATGACGAGCAGCTCTTTAAAGCAGCCATTAAAGGAATGGTTTCGGGACTTGACCCACACTCAGCCTTCCTTACAAATGATGACTTCAATGAGTTAAAAATTGGGACAACGGGAAAATTTGGTGGCCTCGGTATAGAGATAACTACTGAAGATGGCTATGTAAAAGTAATAACTCCAATAGATGACACCCCTGCGAAAAGAGCTGGAATTTTAGCTGGTGACTTAATTGTTAAGGTTGGAGATGAATCTGTCAAAGATATGGAAATTGGTGATGCAGTAAAATTAATGAGGGGCGAGCCTGGTACAAAAATCCAAATTACTGTTCTAAGAAAAAAAGTAGACAAACCTTTAATATTTGATATTACACGACAAATAATTATATCTAAAGGAATCAAATTTAAGGTTTTTGATAATATTGGTTATGTCAGGCTCTCAAGTTTTCAATCAAATTCAACAAATGACTTAAAAAGCGCAATATATAAATTAAAAAAATTAAGTCCAACACCAATAGATGGGCTTATATTAGATTTGCGCAATAATCCCGGTGGGGTATTAGGTGCCGCTGTAGGCATTACTGATCTATTTTTACAAGAAGGAAAAATAGTTTATACAAATGGAAGGACAATGAATTCTAAACTTGAATACTTTGCCACTCCTCAAGATATATTAAATGGATTACCATTAGTTATCATGATTAATGAAGGCTCTGCATCTGCTTCAGAAATCGTAGCAGGCGCTCTTCAAGACAATAAGAGGGCAACAATAGTTGGTAATAAGTCCTATGGGAAGGCTTCTGTTCAAACCATTCAAGAATTATCAGATGGCTCTGCTCTTAAATTAACTACAGCTCGCTACTATACTCCTTTAGGGAAAGATATTCATACACTAGGCATAACTCCAGATATTATTGTTGAATATGAAAAAGACAAATTAGTTGAGCTGCCTGATCCATATAATGCAGATAATCAGTTATTTGAAACTATTAAAATAGCTACAGGGATGAAAGCTGTTTCTCAATAAACTATAAGATATAAAATGTTGGAAATTATTAAACTAATATTGGTTTCACTGACATTTATGCTCATCTCCGGATGTTCAAATCCTAAAATTAATCCATGTAATAGCGACACGAAAATTTATTCCAGCATAAACATGGAGGCAAACAAAAAGGTATGTTTCAAATCTATAGATAGTTATGATCTAAATTATCAGGATAAACCTGAAATAATAATTTATGGAAATCTTATTTTTCCTAAAATTAAAAAAGACAAATATAATGCTGTTATATTATCTCATGGTTCTGGAGGCCTAAGAAAATATCATGATAGTTATGTAAATCTATTGACTGATAACGGATATGTAGTTTTCCAAATTGATCATTATCTTAGTAGAAACATAAAATATGATAAAACCTTTTCTAAAGTATCTGGTATAACCTTTATGAATGATTCATTTCGAGCTCTTGAATTAATTAAAACTCATCCAAAAATTAATAAAGTTGCCTATATTGGCTGGTCTCAAGGTGGAGTAGGACCAATAATGTCTCACTTTAGCCAAGCCACAAATCTTATTAACAATAGTAAAAGTTTATTTGATGCTAGCATTGCTATTTACCCATACTGCGGATTTACATTCAATAAAATAGCCAAAACTAATAATCCTTTATTAATATTAACTGGGCGCGATGATGATTTAACGCCAGAGCAGGCATGTATTAATATTTATGAGAAGTTTTCTACAAATGAAAAGAAAATTACACATATTTCTTTAGAGGGTGCCAGACATGGTTATGATAACCCTTTTTTATTTTTTGGGTTTACATTTGATAAACTTCCAAGTTTGCATATCATTAATGATGAATGTACATTGACGATATCTAGTATTGGAGAAATGAGAACTATCTCTAATAAGAAAGTATCAGGACCTAAAGAGTCGGCTGAATTATTAGATAAATGCTCAACTAAAGGTGTTTCTGTAAAATATAGCCCATCTGCTACTGAAAAAACATATATTGAAATAATAGAATTTTTAAAGAGAATTTAAAAATAAAACAAGTGAGGTGATGAAAGAAAATGAAAACAAGCTCAGCAAAACAAAAAGGTAGGAAATTACAACAATGGATGAGAGACCTTCTGATTCAAAAATTAGGTGTACATCCAGAAGATATCGAATCCAGAAGCATGGGCTCTCAAGGTGAAGACTTAATTATGGCTAGAGCTGCAAGAGAAAAATTTCCATTATCAATTGAATGTAAAAACCAAGAATCAGTCAATGTTTGGAAATCTTATGAGCAAGCTGCTGAGAATTCTGGTGAATATGAACCTATAGTAGTAATTAAAAGAAATCAATCAAAACCCCTGGTAGTTATTGATGCAGAATATTTCGTTTCAATATTCAAAGAAGTATAGATGCTGATTATATGAAAAGCAGATGGATTACTTTAATCGCTATAATCTTTCAACATTTTCTGTATTTCGATACTATGGATTTCTTCGGCCTTAATCATTTCCCTTCCATACTCTTCTAAATAAATACTTTTGCTATCAACTGCACTAACAAGTTCTTTATATAATGAGACTGCATTTTTTTCATGTGTAGCACTTTCTCTAAGAAGATCTATGGAGCCATGTTTATTAGATTCTTCAATTATAGATATCTCTAAGGACGGATGTCCATCTAATCCAGTTACTAACTCGCCAGCCTGCTGTGCATGCAGTAATGATTCTGTTGCCTGTTCTTTAAAAAATGCAGTTAGACTTAAACGATCTCTTCCAGTAACCATTAACGAATAATGGGTATATCTGACCACACCAGCGAGCTCATATTGCATTATTTTATTTAATATCGAGATGACTTCTTTTTTATTTAGATCTTCCATAATATAACTATAACATTAGTAAAATACTATGAATAGTCCTATAATTAAAAAATGAAATACCTTAATCTTAAAAAGTAATGAGACTCTAGCAGAAGAAGAGTTCACTCAAAAAAAATTCCTCGATAAACAAGATAAAATAATAAATTGAATAAAAGACTTCAAAATAAATTAGAAAAAGAAATAAGAGTAATCCCTGATTTTCCAATAAAAGGAATACTATTCCAAGATATATTTTCTATAACTGAAAATCCTAAAATTCTTAAAGATGTTGTTAATGAATTATCTATACAATGTAAAAAATATAAAATCACTAAAATTATTGGCATTGAGGCAAGGGGTTTTATTTTTGGACCATTAGTAGCGCAAAAAAACTCAATACCTTTTGTACCAATCAGAAAAAAGGGGAAGCTGCCAGGAAAAATAATGAAAAAGAAATACAAGCTAGAATATGGTTATGACCAAATTGAAATACAAAAATATTCAATATTAGATAATGATAAAGTAATGGTAATTGATGATTTAATTGCAACTGGTGGGACAGCAATAGCATCATATAAATTACTAAGAGGATTAACTTCTAAAAAGCTTACATTTTCTTTTATAATTGATTTATATAATTTAGGTGGGTCTAAAAAGTTAAAAGCTTTAAATAATAATATTTGTAGTTTAATTAAAGTCAAAGGTTAGATATGCCAATTTTTAAATTAGGTATTATAGGTGGTAGTGGTCTATATGACTTAGAAAAATATAAAAAAGCAAAATACCTTGATATAGATACTCCATGGGGAAAACCATCTGACCAAATTATAAATTTTGAGCATGAAGGTAAAAAAATATTTTTTTTACCCAGACATGGACAGAAGCATAATATACAACCTTCATTTATAAATTATCGAGCTAACATAGATGCTCTTAAACAGCTTGGTGTCACTGATATTATATCTTTTTCTGCAGTTGGATCGCTCAATGATGCAATTAAACCAGGTATGTTTGTTCTGCCTGATCAATTTATAGATAGAACTTACAAGCGTGCAAACACATTCTTTGATAGTGATATTGTATGTCATGTATCAATGTCTAAGCCTGTAAGTGAAAGCCTCATCGAAACATGCATAAATGCTCTAAAAGAAATTGACTTAGACTTTATTGATAAAGGAACATATGTTGCCATAGAAGGACCACAGTTTTCTACACATTCTGAGTCTAAAGGATATAGATTATGCGGCGCAGATATAATAGGGATGACAAATATGCCAGAAGCTAAATTAGCACGAGAAGCTGAAATTAGATACGCAACTATAGGAATGGTCACTGATTATGACTGTTATAAAGCAGAATATTTAGATGTTGATATTGATCAAATTATATCAACGTTAAAAACCAATATTGAGCTTGCAAAAAAGGTTATTAATATACTAATTACTACATTCGATAAAAATATAGATAAAAATGATCCCATTCAAAATTGTTTAAATAGTGCAATAATTACAGATATCTCAACTGCCAGGAAAGAAACAATAAGCAATCTAAATACAGTAATGAGAAGATATAAACATGAAAATAAATAAATATAATAATTATATAAAAAAGTTAAAAGATGAAGGAACACTTATCCTTTCTGCATTAGAGCAAGAGACAGAAAACATTGAAGGTATAATACATACTGGTCTCGGCAAGGTAAATGCAGCAATAAAAGCTACTGAGATAATTTTAAGTTATCAGCCAAAAAGAATTATTAACTATGGAACTTGTGGATCTATAAATAAAGATCTTTCTGGCTTAATTTGCTGTACACAGTTTATCCAACATGACATTGATTGCTCTCCTCTTGGATTTAAAAAAGGAATAACTCCATTTGATGACATAAATGATATCAGGTTTTCAGAAACTGGTTATATCTGCGCATCTGGAGATATTTTCGTCACTGATGCCTCAGTTATAAATGCTGATGTAGTTGATATGGAAGCATACTCAATTGCAAAAGCATGTAATGTAATGAATATAAAATTTGAATGTTACAAATATATAACAGATAGCGCAGATGGTTCAGCATCTTCAGATTGGGCCCAAAACTGTAGTAACGGTATTGAGTTATTTATGAAAAAAATGTTAGAAAAACCTGCTTAATTAATTTTTTTGAAGTTTAGCCCAAGTTTTATTTGACTGAAAAGTATGAGCATTACAATTAGCGCAACTTCCTATTGATGAGTAATCTAAGTTTAACATTTTTGTTCTATAAGAATTTATTACATCTCCTTGCCATATTTCCTCAATAGAATTACTTTTGACATCACCAACCTGTTCGTTTAGCTCATGATCTAAGCAACATAAACCAATTCTTCCATCTGCACCAACAACCATTTCTTCCCAAGGATGTGTACAGGCAAAATCAAAACCACTGCCGGTACTTTCGGCCAGCTTAGCATGGTGCTCATCTTTAATATGCCCATCATCATAGTTCAACTCATCTTGGGTCCCACCCCAAGTATTATAGTGATTAACATCAACTTTATCAGCCAGAGAAGACCAATAAGCTATAAAACCTGAAACTTCATCTTTGGTAGGCTTCATGTCAATTATTGTTACTCTTGTTTCAGGAACACTTTTTTTAAGTTCTTTTTTATAATTTAAAAAATACTTAACATTTTTTGTAACAACATCAAAATCTAGCTTTACGCGAATTCCTTCAAAAGTATTTTTATTAAGGCCATCAATATCAAAGTTAATGACATCCAGTAGATCTTCTTCTAATAAAATTCTTGATCGCTTTTCAGATAAGAGCTGCGCATTTGTTGACAGATAAAGTTTAACATTAGGAAGATTTTTTCTTATAATTCTTATTTTTTCAATCATATTTTTATCAACTGTAGAATCACCCATCCAAAAGAGATTAATTTTTTTTAAGGGCTTACCTTTGCAGTCATCAACTACTTTTTGAAGTACATCAAATGACATATTCTCTTTCTTACGATCCATTTCTGGTTGCGGACACATTATACACTTGGCATTACAGGCACTAGTAAATTCTATAGATAGTATTTTTGGGAATATTTCCTTACGCTTTTTCAGAATATTGAATATATATTTTTTTATATATCCTGTAATTTTATTTCCCAGAGGTATCATTTTATATTCTCAAACATTATAATGATTGTATCAGTAGACATTAACTGCTGTCTATAGCCTAAACTTTGGATATCATATGTGTGGAAGGTTTACTTTAAAGAATAAGAGTAAAATAAAAGAACTTTACGATATTGATATAGAGCCTAACTATAATATTTCCCCATCTTCTGAGGTTACCGTTTTGGCAAGTGGGCCGAAGACCATGAAATGGTCATATTCCCCGAGCTGGGCAAAAACTCCGATGAATATTATTAATGCAAGAATTGAAACTCTTGATGAAAAACCTTCTTTTAAGGAAGCTAAAAGATGTATTTTTTTAACAGATGGATGGTATGAGTGGAAAAGATGGTTTGACTGGGAAAGGCGAGAAAACAAAAAGATTCCATATTACCATACCATTGATAATAGCATTATCCATATTGCAGGGATTTATAACTCAACCGGCTGCGCAATTATAACTGAACAATCAAAGGGAGATCTAAAAGATATTCATCATAGACAGCCTCTCCTATTAAGCGATAATGAAATTAGATTATGGTTGAATGGTGATAACGTTCATAGCAGCAAGCTCTCAAATATTGTTAGCATACATAAAGTTAGCACATATGTTAATTCAGCTAAAAATAATGATCAAAAGTGTATTGAAAAAGCATGAATAGATATCTTAATCATTCAAATTCTCATTAATCTTTTTCATCAAGTCACCATTATAGATAGAGCAGCTTGCAGATAATAAATGGTTTGCTAGTGGTATAGTATATTCTAAAGTATTGCTATCAATATAACTATTCGGTAGCCCGCAACCTTGGTCTATATCTTTTTCATATATTGCATACTCATCGTTAATTAACATATAACAATGTGATGTGCTTTTAATATACCTCTTAGCTGTATTTTCATCATACAAAATGTTGTATCGCTCTATAGTACGATCTGATTTAAATATAAAGCCACCTTTGATTTTAAATTTACTGGTGCTGCAGACAATACTTTTATTGACTAAATTTGAAGCATAAATACTAAAAGATAAGATTAAAAAGAAAAAGAAAAAAGTAGACTTAACTACTATTGTCTGAGTTTTTAGAAATATTTTCATAACCATTATTTTTCTTAAATAATTGAAGTTTTTTATCCCACTCAATAAAATCTTTAAGAGCAGGATCTAAATCATATTTTTCATCCCCTCTCTTAATAGAAAAATGGGCTGCACTTCGGTTTTTACAAATTTCACTATATGCATTGCGCCCAATAGGGTCTAAAGAAAGATAAAATTCTTCACAGTCTACTAAAACTCCTGTGCCAACCTTATCTTTATCTTTATTGGTGAGGCGTCTAAAACTACCTGTCAATTCTTTAACTTGACTGAGAGTCCAGTTTTCGCCGAGATTAGACTTCAAGTCTCTTTCCTTTCGTAACTGGTTGTCCCAGTCAATTACTCTATCCTTGCTAATCTCTGTCATAATTATTTATCCTTAAACGCACAACAAAATAACCAAATTAAGAAAAAAAATACAATAATTGATATAACCATAACTTCTCCTCTTTATTCAAGTATGTGCCTAATCATCACTATTTCAAGAAGATATTTTCAATAATTTATGCTAGAAGAAAGATTGTTTGTAATATTATCAGCATATCTTTAAATCTTATTTTTTCACATATTTTTGTTTAGAGGGGATAACTCCCCTAACGCCACCACGTGGATTTTCAATATCACCAGCACGTCTCGGAAATAAATGAATATGTAAATGAAATATAGATTGCCCAGCTTCTGTCCCATCGTTCGCGCCTAAATTAAAAGCTTTCACTGTTGGGTCAATTGAGACTATTTCATCTCTTTGATGTTTTAAGATTTGATGAACAGAAGCTTGTTCGTCAATGTTCATATCAAAAAAAGATGCAAAATGTCTTTTTGGGATAATTAATGTGTGTAGCTTTGTAACAGGATAACTATCACGAGTAGCAATAAAAAATTCATTCTCATAAACTATTTCATCTTCATAACCTTTCTTTTGAATTTTACAAAATAAACAGTCTGACATTAAAGAATTACTCCATTATGAATATGAGTTATGGTTGGCATATGTATTAGTGCCATTAATAAAGGTGAAGTTAAAACTCCAAGAATTGAAAAGAGTACCCCTATTATACCAGCTATATATTCTTTGTTTACTAGAGCAAGTACACCAAAGATAAAGGCAATTGGGCTTAACAAGAAAGATAGTATAAATATACCAATAAACCCAAAAATAATACTGAGACTCCCATAATTCCGGGCATACTCTCTTATAATAATTTGAGGCTTCTGATCATTCATCCATATTATTCTATCATTATTTACTTATAATGTTTTCTTCTTTCAGAGAACAGTTTGACTCTTTTTCGCCAAACCTTATAAGAATTAGGAGTAATATTTTTTTTCATTATTTTTTTTACACTTTCTTCGCTGAGACCATATTGTAGATGAATAGCTTGGAAGCTAATATCATCAGCAAGAGCCATCTGAATAATTTCACTAATATCAATCTGCGTTAACTTATCACTCATAATTAACCAGCCCCCTATTAGTCATATTCTCAAGGTGACTAATTAATAACTTATCTAAATATTTTGGATAGGTTCTATAGCCAGAGAAAGTAAACTTATCATTATCGTTAGGGGTTTTATTAATTTTTTCTCTATCCCAAGCACATATCCATTCTTCTAAATGCTTTTTTAAATTTTGAAAAGCAGGTTTAAGGACTTCATCTTTTTCAAATTTTTGTGTATTAATTAAATTTACAATTTTTTCATTAATAGACCTTAAATCTTTTGCATACAAAAATTTATGCCCGTCAGAAAGATAATTTTTGTATATTTTTTTTGAACTATCAAGCAAGGATAACATTTCTTTTATACTTCTATACCTTAATTCTTTACTCATCTTTCTGAAGATTCCACATCTGAAAATACAACCCCTTTATACCAAGAAGATAGTCATGATTTCCACTTTCAATAATTTTCCCATTATCTAAAACATAAATATTATATGCATCTTTAATAGTTGAAAGTCTATGAGCAATCACTAAAGATGTAATATTTTTTGAAATTGTATCCATTGAATTTAAAATCTTACTTTCTGATTTTGAATCTAAGCTTGAAGTAGCTTCATCAAATAATATTATTTTAGGTTTTTTTAGTACTGCTCTTGCGATAGCAATTCTTTGTTTTTCTCCACCAGATAATTTTAATCCTCTCTCACCAACTATAGTATCGTACTTCTCTGGAAGACTGTCTATAAAGTGATGAATATTTGCTAAAGTTGCAGCTTTTATTACATCATCTTTAGTTGAAGTGTTGTCAGCATATTGTATATTAAAAAAAATACTTTCATTAAATAACACTGTGTCTTGAGGCACCACAGCTATATTTTTATGAAGACTATATTGTGAGCAATTAATAATATTTTGGTTATCTATTAAAATACTACCCTCATTAGAATTATAAAATCTAAATAGAAGTCTTCCTATAGTAGATTTTCCAGCTCCTGAAGGACCAACAATTGCAGTTTTTTTACCAGCAGGTATATCTAAAGAAATATTTTTCAAAATACTTCTGTTGTTGTTATAGGAAAAAGAAACATTTTTGAATGTTATATTGCCAGACTTTACAACTAGGTCCTGTGCATCTTTTTTATCAACAATTTCAATATCTTTATCTAATAACTTTAACAACATATTCATGTCTGCTAATGCATATATAATTTGCCTATAAACTATGCCTAAAGTATTTAAAGGTACAAATAACTGTAGCATTAATGCGTTCACAAGCACTAAGTCACCCAAAGTCATTGATCCGTCTACAACCCCAGATGATGCAAAAATCATTATAAATGTTACACCAATGGTAATAATTATAGCTTGACCAAAATTTAGCAATGACATGGTTGTCATGCTTTGCATTGCTGCATTCTCCCACTTAAACAAAACATCACTATATCTTTTAATTTCATATTGCTCATTATTAAAATACTTAACAGTTTCATAATTTAATAAACTATCGACAGCAATAGAACTTGATTCAGAATCAAGACGGTTCATATCGTGTCTAAAATTCATTCTCCAATTAGTTACCTTTAGAGTAAATAATACATAAACAATAATTGTTGAAAATATTATTAATGTGAAACTAATATCATAAGTTGCAAGTAAAATAGCGCCAACAAGTAAAACTTCAATAATTGTTGGCAAAATAATAAACATCATATAGTTAATTAGGGATGATAAACTTTGAGTTCCTCTTTCAAGATCTCTAACAATTGACCCAGTTTGTTTTTCTAAATGAAATCGTAAAGACATTTTATGAAGATGATCTAAAACTTTTACTGATATTTTATAAACAGCATGATATCTAACCTTTGCAAATAAAATATCTCTGAGTTCATTAAAAAAAGCCGTAGTGAGTCTCAGTGACCCATATGCAATTAAAAGACCGAGAGGTAAAATTAATAAAGTTTTTTCACTATTGAGAGAATCTACTATCTCTTTTAGTAATATTGGGACTGCAACGGTTGCTAATTTTGCAATGACTAAAAATAATAAAGCAAATACCACTCTTGATTTAAATGCCCATATATATGGAAACATTTTCGAGATATTACCTAAATCTGTTCTATCTTTTTCAGGTATCTCTGTTCTTGAGGTAAAAGGCATATTATTAAGATCACTAAAGTATTGAAAATTATTATAATTCAATAGGGATATTTTAGATACAGCTACTTAAATGGGGTATTAGACCAGATAGGATATACCCATTCTGCCAAAAGGGACTACTCCACTGTGACTGAATGTTTTTGGATGAACAGGGCGTTCATCGGCATCAACATATTGTGTTTCCTTAGTTTTTTGAGTTTTCTTCTTTCTTTCATATCCAAACTTCTCTATAAATCATCTAGAATTATTGATATCACTAATGACATGTCATAAGTATTGTGGCAACTTAAATAGAGTAAATTTAATTATATGGTGTCTAGATGATTAATAAATTATGGGATAATAAGATCATTAAACATGGTCTCCTTTTTAATTATCCATATGGTATTAGGAATAATTTAATAAAGAAATATCCATCTAAAACTTCTTCTGATCTAATCACTATACTTGGGCAGATAATTGATAATGCCAGTAATGGCGGAAAAGATGAAAATATATTTTTGGGTGACTTATTATTATCTTTCCATCATCCTGATATGATAAAAAATAACGAAACTGGCAAACAAATAGAAAAAAAGTTTGCTAATATATTTAATGCTACAAGACTTGATGAAGAAGATATTCATAAACCAAATATATCTTATATAAATAATAATATTAATTTAGATAACACCGGGATGAAGCAGTTGATTTCAAATTGTAAAAGTAAACCTGACCTTATGTTCTCTGACAAATCTATGTTGTCTTTTAAATCTGGAATAGAAAAAAATAAAGAAATAAACCTTGGTTCATTTGAATTTCTTAATGTTATCAATGATACAAAATTTACTCCTTTTAGAGTACTAAAAGAAAGAAAAAGAGGGGAAACTATTAATGGTATCAAAGACTGTGGACTGGGATCAGCATCTCTTTTGGAAAATACTTATAATGCATTAGGACATTCAAACTTATTAAGTGATTTTATTAATAACTTTGATATATTATTCTCTACTGTTTTTTCTCATGATATTTTCTTTTATCATAAAAATGAAGATAGTTTCGAGTTTTGGTATTTAAAACACAGTGATTTAAAGAATATAATTATTAATGATATAAATAATAAATTTAACAAGATGAGATGGGAGGGAAATGCTATTAGAACAAGGTCAATTGAAGAAATGAAAAAAAAATCAATATTAATAAAAAAAGACTTTAATGAGTGTTTGGATATAGAATTTATAGAGAAATACTATGCTAAAAAAATGAAGTAATTCTATACTAACCCTTTATTTTTTTAATATTGTTAATACTGACTCCTAAAGAATATGCTAACTTCCATGGGACAGCGTTTCCTATTTGTCTATATGCAGATGATTTAGATCCCATGAATTCCATATCATCTGGGAAACATTGTATTCTCGCTGTTTCTCTTACTGTCAATCTTCTTTTATTATTTGGATGAGGCATTATTACTGGACCACCTGTCCCGCCCCCTCTACCAACAATTGTTGGGGATATCTTATCTTTAAGTGTTTTTCTATTTCCTATGTAACCATTTATTTTAACTTTATGTTGGGTGCAAACATGATTGTAAATATTATTACTATTCACCTTTATTTTTTCTAAATCTCCAATAGCATCCCAAATAACAGGAGTCTTCTCTAAATATAAATCATCTTTGACTGAATGAGTGGGCAAGGGGTAAGTAAACAAGTCTACATCACCTAAATCTTTCCTTATTCCAAAAAATATTACTCTTTGTCTATTTTGTGGTACACCATAACTTGAAGCATTTAGGAGTTTCCATTTTACATTGTATCCAATGGATCTCATATCTTTTAATATTTGTTTCACAACTCTTCCTTCTTTGTTCTTTTTGTCAATATCATTAGCATATCCTCCTAATGAAAGAATTCCCTTAACATTTTCTCCTAGGAAATATTTGGGTTTTTTACTGCTCACTATTCTAAGTAACTCTTTATATAGACTATTATTATTTTTTTCACTATCTCTCTGGTTAACTCTATACAAGTTAGCAATAGAGAACCCCTGGCAAGGGAATCCCCCAACGACAATATCAGCATCAGGAATATCTTTCGTATCTATATTACGTATAGAGTCACAGATAATATGTTTTTTATTATAATTGAATTTCTTAGAAAAATATTTAGTATAAGTATCTATAGAATCTTGATCATTATCATTTGCCCAAACTATCTTATGACCTGCTTTCACTAGACCTAAGTCCATGCCGCCACAACCACAAAATAAAGATATTACTTTCATATTATATAATTATATAAAATTTTATTCCTATTACCTACAAAATATAAGAATATAAACTTATTGTCACAAGCATGTCGTATTGAGTTTTCCCTAGATTGTTATATCTCATGACAATTTGTTGACAGAACATAAATCCATGGAAAATCTAGCAAAAAATATGTGGCAACTCATTCATACATAGTTTGCAATATTCAACTGTGGAAAACTTTATGTTACGTCATACACCTACAAACTTATTGTAAGGTGACACCATGTCCATTGAAACTCATTCCACTGTGACTGATTTAGCTAAATTACGAGGCTGATCAATATTGGTTTTCTTCAAGATAGCTACATGATAAGAAAGTAATTGCATCGGTATTACATAAACTAATGGTGCAATGTAGTGTCCGCAAGCAGGCATAGTAATAATTTTA
>JAQWOB010000026.1 GCA_029246085.1 Gammaproteobacteria bacterium | reverse complement strand
CGAAATATTTTTAGTAAGTATCTCTGCTGTGTTTTTTGCTCTGACAAGTCCAGATTCAAGCATTGTAAATCCAGCTGCCATCCACATGACGAATGCACCCATTACTAGAAAGTAAAAAGTATCTAGGGCATAAGCCAACTCAATGAGTTGATTTTCCATGATTAGGGTCTCCTAATTAATAATGTTTATTAACTAAAGAGCCTCTTTTCCTTTTTCGCCAGTCCTTACACGTATTGCTTCTTGAAGTTCAAGAACAAAGATTTTTCCATCTCCAATTTTACCTGTACTTGCTGTTTTTAGAATGGTCTCTATTGTGTTGTCAACCAGTTCATCACTAACAGCAATTTCAAGTTTAATTTTCGGCAAAAAATCAACTACGTATTCAGCACCACGATAAAGTTCAGTATGGCCCTTTTGTCTTCCAAACCCTTTAACCTCAGTCGCTGTAATACCTTGCACACCTATAGCGGATAGTGCTTCTCTTACTTCGTCGAGCTTAAATGGCTTGATCACTGCTATTACTAATTTCATTGATAAACGTCTCCCTAAAAATTTAATTATAACTTAAAATATTGTTAGAAACTATAGCCTAAAGTAAAGACAGCAAATGTTGTGTCTTTATATTTAGCTGCAGATGCAGTTATACCTTCACTGTTTTTACCAACCTGAAGACCAACGTCTACTCCAGAAAGAGTAGTACTATAATCTACTGTCCAAACATTACCTTTGAGTGTATCGCCACCCCATGCACCTACTGCAAGAGTTAAAGGCAAGCCAACTCCATCTAAAGCTAATGATACAGAAGTATATTGATAAGAGTCATTAGTAGCAGTTTTATATTTACCAGTAGAATGATCTACTGAAACTGCACCCATAGCAATTCCCATATTAACTTCTTCATAATCACTATCAAAGTTATCAGTATAATAGTACCCGGTAGCACCAAAATACAAATCAGCGCCCATAGCGCTAAAACCATAGCCTGCATAGTAATCATGCTCAAGACCAGTATCTACATCAGCCCACCATGTGCCAAGATAAAAACCTCCATTTTCATAGTCAGCTCCAAAGCTAACGGCTGATTCGCTTTGAAAAACACCTCTATACCAGTAATCTGACATATACCCAACATTGTAACTAACCGAAGATCCTTCTTCAGCAACAGCTGATTCAGATGCAACGGCGAAAGGTACAGACATTGTGATTACCATGACTGCCGGTAAAAATTTACTCATTAGTTTTTTTATCATAATTTTCTCCATTTATATTATTATCGTTTTAAGTTTTAAATTTCAGTTCGACGCTTATCAGTGATAAAAGTCTAGCTTCGGTATACATAATGCATATACCGTGCCAACATAACTTTATTAAATAATATATATCTATATATGCATTGAATATGGTGCATGATATAATAGTTTTCAGTCAATATAATAAATGCTTATAAGCTCATTATGGTGATATCATAGTGCGCAACGTGCTCAAAATAGGTGCAAAGATATGAATTCAAAAACAATATTAGAACTTGTTGGCAAAATAGAAAAATTGATACCCTCTAATGAAGGTGGAATAAAAGATGATATAAAATCGAGTATCAAAATATTGATTGAAGATTATTTACATAAATTAAACTTAGTGACTAGAGAAGAATTTGATATACAACAGAAAGTACTTCTTAAAACTAGGCTTAAAATAGAAGAGCTAGAAAAGAAATTATAAATTAATTAGATTCAGATAAAATATAGTCTACCGCTGACTTAACTTCATTATCAGATAAAGAGCTTACCCCACCTTTCGCAGGCATAATTCCTATCCCATTTATTGCATTAGCATAAAGAGTATCTTTCCCTTTTGATAACCTATCTGACCATTGGTTATTATTACCAATTACAGGAGCACCAGCTGCTCCACTAGTATGACATGACATGCAGACGGTATTATAAACTTCCTGACCAGTAAGAGCTTTTTTTGCAGAAACACTTGCTACTATTACTTCCTGTTTAATAGAGGGGTTACTAGCTAGATTTGTTTTCCCTGATGGCGCTATTCTTTGATTGGTATCACTTTGTATTTCAACTTTATAGTTTTCACTTGCACTAGATGCATGTCCAGCGAAAACATTAGAGAGAATCGCTATGAAAATAGCTAACCCTACAATTATTACTGCTACTATTGCAAAGACCTTATAAAATTCTGCGTCTGTTACTTTATGTTCCATATTAGAGATTTTTCCATGTTTTCTTTCTTGTGTAGATTATACTAAAAGAAATAATAAATTCATCATAAATTTGCGTCTGTAGCTCAGTTGGATAGAGCATTAGCTTCCGAAGCTAAAGGTCAGAAGTTC
>JAQWOB010000039.1 GCA_029246085.1 Gammaproteobacteria bacterium | reverse complement strand
GAGCCAGTATCAAACTCTTCACTTTATATAAGTTTAAGTCTTAATAGACTAATTTTTTTAAACAGCTTTAATTGCTATAAATATATAGTGAGTAAAATACAGGCACTACGCACAAATCATTCCAAATTTTTACAGAGCTTTTAATCGTACTGCGTTTTGAGCACGTGAAGGTGAGTATACCTGTGTTTATCCAAGTATACTAATGTTTTTTAAGATAAGAGTTAATTTACTTAATTGTGACTTTATATGCAATCTTCTTCCCTACTTTTAGCAAGAATTCTTCATTATTAGGGCATTTATGATCTATCGCATTAATTGGATTATCATTAATTTTAATCGCACCTTGCTTAATCAATCTTCTTACTTCAGAAGTACTATCAAAAGTTTTTAATTCTTTCGTTAATAGCATCATAATATCAATATTTTCAATATTTTTAGCCTTCTTAACCAGTTCAGCTAAAATATCATTGGTGACCTGTTTATTTGAGAATCTATTTATAAAATTATCCATGCATTCGCTCCCAATATTTTTGGAATAGAATCTGGCAACTAACTCTTCTGCTAGTTTTAATTTAATATCTCTAGGGTTTGCATTATTTTTATCAATAGAACCTTTAAGAGTTGTAATCTCATCTAATGGCAAGGCACTCAGTAAATCAAAATATTTCCACATTAGGTCATCATTAATCGACATGACTTTACCAAACATATCATTTGGCTTATCACTAATGGAGATATAGTTATCATATGATTTAGACATTTTTTTAATACCATCTAAACCCTCAAGCAGTGGCATCATTATACAAACTTGTGGACTGATTCCCTTTTGCTCTTGAAGCTTCCTCCCCAGCAATAGATTAAATTTTTGATCTGTACCTCCAAGCTCTATGTCTGCTTTTAGGTGGACAGAGTCATATGCTTGTAATAAGGGATATAAAAATTCATGTATTGAAATAGGTTTATTGGCTTTATACCTTTTGTCAAAGTCATCTCTTTCTAGCATTCTGGCAACAGTATATGAAGAAGCCAGACTAATTAAGTCTATCCCATTAAATTTACCCAGCCATTTAGAGTTGAACTCGATTCTGGTTTTATCCTTTGATAATATTTTATAAATTTCTTTTTGGAAAACTTGGCTGTTTTTTTTGATAGTAGCTGAATCTACTGAAGGCCTAGTGATATCTCTTCCGGAAGGGTCTCCTATACTGGCAGTATAATCACCAATTAAAAATACAACATCATGGCCTAAGTCTTGAAATTGCTTGAGTTTATTCAACACGACTGTATGTCCTAAATGCATATCTGGCATAGTTGGGTCTAAGCCCGCCTTAATTACTAGCTTTTTATTTGATTTCAATTTCTCAATGAGATCATCCTCTTGAATTATTTCGGATGCACCATGGCGAATTATCTTTAATTGTTCATCAATATTTTTCATATTCTCTAAATAAACTATATAATAAATCATGTTTATTTTATATCGAAATGTCTAAATACTATCTAGGCGTCATGTGCGGAACCAGTCTTGATTCAGTTGATATATCAATAATTAATACTGTAGGCAAAAAATTTAAAGTATTTGGCTTTAAGGAATATCAATTAAGTCAAAAACTTAAAGATAAAATTAATCACCTTAAGTCATCTAAGCCTGCAAATATCGAAGTAAATAACTTTAATACTGAAATTACTACTTTAATCATTAGTCAGATTAAAAATATATTAAAAAAATATAAACTTGATAAAAGCGATATTTCTGCAATAGGCTATGCTGGAATCACCTTAGATCACAGGCCTGATCTTAAAAAATCTCTTTATCTGGGTGACCCCAAAATGCTTGCTTCAATTCTATCTGTGCCTGTAATATCAGATTTTAGACAAACAGATATTGATGCTGGTGGACAAGGTGCTCCTTTGACTGGATTATTTCATAAACACTTAAATACAGTAATGAATAAAAGCCTAATATATTTAAACCTTGGAGGATTTGCTAATGTTAGTATCCCAGATAAATCAAAACTCATGTCGTATGATACTGGGCCAGCAAATTATTTAATAGATGCTTGGTGTAGAGAAAAATTTGATATTGAATTTGACTTGAATGGAAGGCTAGCATCTATGGGTGAAATAGATTCTGAAGTATTAAAGCTAATGTTAAAAGATAAATATTTTATCAAAAAACCTCCTAAAAGCACGGGGTTTGAATTATTTAATATGAGCTGGGTAAAGAAACATCTTAAGAAAACTTCTTTCTCAAGAGATATTAATATACTAGCCACCTTGACTTACCTAACAGTAATTACAGTGAGCAATGATATTAATAAATATAGAAGCAAACCTAATTCAATATTTTTTTATGGAGGGGGAGCTTTTAATAAGCTAATAGTCCAAGGAATTATTGATCTCACAAAATTAAAAAAAGTGAAATCTTTGAGATATGGGATCAATGAAAAAAATTTAGAAGCAACTGCATTTGCTTGGCTGGCTTCAATGAGAATAAATAAGATAAAATTCCCTAAATCTGAAATTACAGGAGCTAATAAATCTTACTACTTAGGTAATATTTATTAAGATTTTTTTGAATACTCTCTGTTACCATAGCCCGTATAGTTTTGAGTAGGTCTAAATATTTTGTTATTACCGACTTGCTCTATCCAATGAGCGAGCCATCCTGATGTTCTAGAAATAGCAAAAAGTGTTGTAAATAAATCTACTGGAATTCCTATCTCTTTATACAAGATACCTGAATAGAAATCTACGTTTGCATATACTCCTTTCTTAGAAAGCCTCTCTTCACAAGCTTCCTCTAACGCCATTGCCTTTTCAAACATATCTGACACTTCGCCGCTTTGCTCTTTAAACAAGTCTTGAACCATGCCAGTTAAAATATTTGCTCTTGGGTCTTTAGTGGAATATTCCCTATGCCCCATTCCCCATACTACTTGTTTTTTTGATAGTCTTTCATCTAGCCATGCTTCAGCATTTTCTTTCCCACCCATCTCATCTAGCATTGCGATAACTTTTTGGTTAGCCCCACCATGCAATGGACCAGATAATGACCCTATTGCTGATGCAATAACCTGAGTTGGACTTGCCAATGTTGATGATGTAACCATGGCAGTAAATGTTGATGCATTAATTGTATGCTCAGCATGTAATATTAAAGTGGCATCAATAATTCTATTAATAAGCGGGGTTACCATGATTGAGTCATCAAGCATATGCATGAAATTTTCAGCATAAGATAATTTATTATCTGGTTTAATATAAGGTTTATTATTTTTAATTCTATTCCAGGCGGCAACTATTGACCCAATACTACCAATTATGCCTGCAGAAATATCTATAAAATATTCTGTGGTATATTTATTAGCTTTAAGCTCTTCTGCATCAAACTCTGTGGGATAAAAAGTTCCTAGAGAGGATACTGCTAGTTGAATAACATCCATCGGATTAGAATCTTTAGGTAAAGCTTGGAGAAGTTTTATCATCCCTTCTGGCAAATCTCTACGAGCATTAATTTTTATTATGAAACTTTCAAGTTCACTTTTAGTTGGTAATTCTCCAGTTAAAAGGAGATAAGCAGTTTCTTCAAAAGTACTTTTTTCCGCTAATTCTTCAATAGAATAGCCGCGATAACTGAGAATTCCTTTTTTACCATCTATATTTGATATAGACGATTCCGTGGCAATTACACCCTCTAGTCCTGGATGATAGTCTGTCATATTTTTAGCCTTAATTATTTATGTTGAGAAAGATGAACCGCAACCACATGTTGTTTTTGCGTTAGGGTTCTTGATTACGAATTGAGCACCTTCTAGGCCTTCTTGGTAATCAATTTCAGCTCCTCTAAGATATTGTACACTCATTGGGTCTACCAATAATTTTACACCACATTTCTCAATCTCAGAATCACCATCTTGTATTTTTTCATCGAAAGTGAAACCATACTGAAAACCAGAGCAGCCACCACCAGTAATAAAAACCCTAAGGTTTAAATTAGGATTTTTTTCATCCACTATGAGTGCTTTAACTTTATTAGCTGCGCTTTCTGTAAAAACTAAAACATCTTTGATCTTTGTTACATTTGCTTCAGTTTGCATTATTCTTAACCTTTCAATTTAATAATTGAATTAATTATATAGAAATTGGCAGCGAAACACAATTTAGTCCCTTATATTATTTCTCTTGCTTATCAATAGACTGAAGAAAACCTGTGGATTTATCATCAAGTTCAATCTTTTTTTCTATAAGACCGGCTGTTTTACCCATATTTCTAATTAAACTACCATTTACAGTAGCTCCACCATGCATTTCTAAAATATCATAATATACATTGCCAGTTACAAGAGCCGAAGCATCAATCACTATTTTGGTAGTAGAATGGACATTCCCGTTTACCTCGCCTTTTAGAATAACTACAGGTGCAGTTAAGTCACCTTCAACAACACCGTTTTGATCAACTACAACCTGAGCATCATTATCATCATTAGAATCAATATTGCCTTTTACGGTTCCAGAAATCTTAAGGTTTTGTGAAAACATAATATTTCCAGTAAATTGCGCATTTACACCAACTACAGTATCTTTGCCAGACATGGCCACTGATTTGTCTACTGAATTATTACTTCCAATAATATCTGTAATTTTCATCGTTATTACCCCCGTTTACTTCAATACCTTTATTTTAAGGCGAATTTTAAGTCTAACGTAAGAAACAAGATAATGGCAAGGTATATATCTAAATTAGAGATGATTTCTCATCTAAATTAAACATGATATTCATATTCTGTACAGCTTGTCCCGAAGCTCCTTTGACTAAATTATCAATTGTGGAAAGGATCACTAGGTTTGGGCCACTAATAGTATCTTGTGTTGCATGAAGGGATATCTTACATATATTGGTTTGCGCCACTTCAGAAACCTTTGGGAAAGTACTATTCTGAGAAATTTCAACAAAAGGCGAGTTTCCATAAAACTCTTGATACTCAGAAATAACCTCTTCAATTGCCTTGTATGAGTGGCGTATATAAATTGTTGAGTATATGCCTCTAATCATTGAACTTAGATGCGGAACAAATAATATATCTAAGTCAGAATTATCATGATTTAAAACTTCTAACATCTCAGGATAATGCCTGTGACTCTCTACAGCATATGCCTGGAAATTATCTTTGCCTTCAGAAAATAATTTTGTACTATCCAAATTTCTTCCTGCCCCACTAATCCCAGATATAGCATTAACAATTATTTTTTGCTGGGATAAAAGTTTATATATTGGCAATAATCCAAGCAATGATGCTGTAGGGTAACATCCTGGATTAGCAACAATAAGCGCATCTTTGATTTTATTTTTTTGTCCAGGTATCTCAGGAAGACCATATACACTGTTCTTTAGCAATGAAGGAGCGGCATGCTTTTTGCCATACCATTTCTCCCATACTTCAACATTCTTTATTCTAAAATCAGCTGATATATCAATAATTCTAATGCCTTTCTCAAGAAGGCTTTCAGCCATATCCATAGCTACGCCGTTAGGTGTGGCAAAAAAAACTACATCACAACCAATTAAATTATCAATGGTTGGCGATTTAAAAGTTCCTTTTAGTGGTTTTACTAAATCAAAAATATCACTTATTTTCTTCCCAGCATGAGATCTTGAGGTTAAAGATTTTATCTCTACTTCTGGATGATTTTGAAGTATCCTGACTAACTCTTCTCCCGTATAACCCGAGGCACCTATAATTCCAACTGATATCATATCTTTATTCTAGTGAAAATTTTTAAAAGGTAATCATATTTACTTAGTGTCATTATACATTTAAAGGTAGAATAATAAACATGCTGTGGTACAAAACATTACATATTATATTCATGATTACATGGTTTGCAGGATTATTTTACCTACCTAGACTGTTTGTTTATCATGCGACATCAAATGATGAGATATCTATTAATAGATTTAAAATCATGGAAAGAAAACTGTTCTGGGGAATCATGACTCCTGGCGGAATATTGACAATAATCTTTGGCATCTATTTAATACAATTTCATGAGTTTCTTTTATGGTTACAGGTGAAAATATTCTTGGTTGCCTTGTTAGGCTTATATCATGTGTGGTGTGGCAAAATTATGTATGATTTCAAGAATAATAGAAATAGTCATGGCCACGTTTGGTATAGAGTTTTTAATGAAGTGCCAGTTTTATTGCTCGTTGCAATTATCTACTTAGTTGTTTTTAAGCCCTTTTAATACATCGGCAAACTCAGAAAATATACTTGCATAAACGCCCTTTTTAAATCTGATGACACTGTTAATTGCAGTCTTTTTATCTGCCCATTTCCACGCATCAAACTCAGCTTGATCTACAGCATGGAGGTCAATATCTTCATTGGTTCCAGTGAGTTTTAGTAAAAACCATTTCTGCATAGCACCATCATATTCTTTATTTGAGCGCTGATAAACATGAGGTATATGGTAAACAAGCCATCTCTTGCTAACAGTAACAATTGTTACCTTATCTTTAGTTAACCCGGTTTCCTCATGTAATTCCCTATACAAAGCTTCTTCCGGATTTTCACCTTCATCTATGCCTCCTTGAGGAAACTGCCATGCTTCGGCACCAATTCTTTTGCCTAAAAAAAACTGTCCTTTGGCATTAACTATAATAATGCCCACCCCTTTTCTATAATTTTTACCCTTCATTCATATTAGTATAGCAAAGTATTATATTAATAAGCTCAATATATCTTGGGTAATTATAGGGAGTAATTAAAAATAATATGATTTTAGATTTCTAATTAACCATAAGATGATAAAATAAATTTTAATTTATAAATACTTATATGTCTAAACTAACAATCTTTGATCTTGACAATACACTCTTAGCTGGAGATAGTGATAGAGCATGGGGGCAATATATAGTCGAGAAGAAAATAGTGTCTGATGCCTTTTTAGTAGAAAGCGAGAAATTCTATAATAGTTACTATGAAGGTGATTTAGACATAGATGGTTTCCTAGCTTTTTGCTTAAAACCATTAACAGAAAATAAATTATCAGAACTGCTTGAGCTGCGTAAAGGATTTATTGAAGATAAAATCAAACCAATGATGTTAGAAGAAGCTATAAGAACTGTAGAGCAGAAAAAAATAGAAGGTCCTGTTATTATTGCAACAGCTACCAACAGTTTTGTCACTAGACCTATTGCAGACTTATTTAAAATCAAAGATTTAATTGCTACAGAATTTGTAATTAGAGATAATGAATTTACAGGTGAAGTAGATGGTATACCTTGTTTTAGGGAAGGCAAAGTTAAAAAAGTTGAGGAATGGGTTGAGGCAAATGGATATGACTTATCCAGCGCAACCTTTTATTCTGACTCATTTAATGACTTACCCCTTCTAGAGAAAGTAGAGACAGCTATTGTTGTAGATGGTGATGATAAACTAATTGAACAGGCGAAAAATAATGACTGGGAATGTGTATCTTTTAGATAAGTGTAAATATGTTTATATTTTATTTTTTTTCATTCTTATTATGAATGGAGAATTTATTAAGGCAGAGACAATGATTATTGATGATATGAGAAATGCTAATGGTGAAGCTGAGAAAGCAGACTTTTGTGAAGCCACGTCTGAACGATGGTGTTTTGTCACAGATAAAGTTATGGGGGGCGTTTCAGAAGGAAGCTTTGAAACTAAAGTTGACGGAAAAGATTCTCACTATAATATGCAAGGAAATGTTTCAACTGCAAATAATGGTGG